>JACOUH010000146.1 GCA_016177925.1 Planctomycetota bacterium
AACCGAGAAGGCGCGCCGCACGAAGAGCGAAGCGCCGAAGCGCAAGCCAGGTCAACCACTCACGCCCGAGCAGGTTCGCGAGCTGATCATTCAACTCCGCAAAGACACCGGAGACGGCTACACCAAGCTGATGGGACGCCTGCGGGTCCTGGGCATCAAGCTCTCGCGGCAGACGGTGAAGAACATCCTGGTCGAGGAAGGGCTTCAGCCGGAGCCGAACGACAACCCGGACAACTGGGACGCCTTCCTCAAGCGGCACGCCGAGACGCTGTGGCAGTGCGACTTCGCCACCAAGCCGATGTGGACCGCGAAGGGACTGATCGACTTGTATGTCCTGGTCTTCCTGCACCTGGGGACGCGGCGGTGCTGGATCTCGCCTTGCACGGCGAATCCCGACTCGGCGTGGGTCACGCAGCAAGGGCGGAACTTCCTGATGGACGCCGAGGACATACGCCAGGCTGCAAGATGACGACCGACAACATATGTCGTGTCATAGTCCTGAAGGTCGGAGAACCTGTTAGCGCAGAACTTGCACGTTTCACTCGAGCGGTTGAGCCAGGACGAGCCAGGTCGCTTGAGCCAGCATGGCCCCACGACGTATCCCGGATAGCCGATTGTTTAACCACCTCGGCGAGCGTGGAACTGCTCGAGCGCCTGGCTTAGGTCGGCCACGGTGGCTTCATGATCGGAGTTCTCTGCCAGGTTCACGCGGTCGTACGGATCGGCTTTCGAATCGTAGAGTTGCCGGCTCCCGTCGTGCCACTCCGTGTAGGTGAACCGGTCAGTGCGGACCGAGTACCCGAGCCCTTCATCACGGCCGGCGCTACGACGGACGACGGTTAAGACACGCGGCTTTCCCGGGCCCGACGGATCATCCAGAAGTCGGGAGAAGCTGGCTCCTTCGGCGCCCTGCGGGGCGCACAGACCGCAAAGATCTGTCAGCGTCGGGAAAACATCGATGAGCTCGACCAGCCCGGTCGCTACGGCGCCCGCTGTTTTTCCTGGCGCGGCGGCGATCAACGGCACGCGCGCCGAATCTTCCATGATGCTCTGCTTGGCCCAGAAACCGCCATGTTCGAAATGGTGGTAGCCGTGGTCGCCGAAGAAGACCACGACCGTATCGTCCCACCGCCCCGCGCGATGCAGCGCATCGAGGACCACCCCAAGCTGCGAGTCCATGAAGCTGGTCACCGCATAATAGGACCGAATCATGTCTCGCTTCTTGTCGGCCGAAAGGTCGGTAAGCACTTGCGGCGGAAAGGCGATTCGCGGCAGTCCGGTCGTCAGCATGGCATGGTCGGCCGCGAGCGGTACCCGGCTCAGGTCGTAGCGATCGAAGAACGACTGCGGCGCGCGCCGAGGCGAATGGGGCAGACGGAAGCCCGCCGCGATGAAAAACGGCCGGTCGCGACTCTCGCTGACGAGCTGCGCGACGCGTCGGCCCACGATGCCGTCGTGCTCTCGCTCCTCGACCACGCCGGCGGCAGCTCCCTGGTCGCCGATGTCTCCGTCAACCAGAGTCGGCGCGCCCTTGGTGCCGTCTATCTTGGGTCTGACGTCAATCTTCTTGCCGCGTTCACGCGGTTCGGGGTCGCCCGGCGCGTAGGGAGCCGAAGAACGACAGGTCCTCGATCAGACCGTGGAGCACACCCTGGGCATATTGGTGCTGCTCCCAGCAGATCGAATGGCGGTCAAAGCCGGCGGTTGTCACCGACAGGTGCAACGGTTGCCTACGCGAAGCGCCGGCGTAGCGCAGCGTATCCCACAGGTCGCGCGTCTTCTGGGCGTGCAACTCATCGATCAGCACGGCATGGGCGTTGAGACCTTCCTTGGCGGGGACGTCCGCCGACAGCGCCTTGTAGAACGACCGCGTGCGGTGGTCGACGATCCGTTTGGTCGAACGCACAACGTTCAGACGCTGAAGGAGCGTCGGTGAGGCCTCGACCATATTCGCCGCTTCATTGAACACGATCGACGCCTGGTCGCGGTCCACCGCGGCGCTGAAGATCTCGGCGCCCGGCTCGCTGTCACCGATGAGAAGATAGAGGCTCAGCCCCGAGAACAACTGGCTCTTGCCGTTCTTCTTCGGGACCTCGATATAGCCGCGGCGGTAGCGGCGCGTGCCGTCGGGTCGCTTCCACCCAAATAAGGGTCCGATGACGTCCTGCCACTGCCAGTCCAACAGCTCGAACGGCTTGCCCGCCCATTGCCCCTTGGAATGCCTCAGGAACTTCCTGAAGAAGGTCCGCACGCGCTCGGCGGCGGCCAGGTCAAAGCGATAGCCCTCGGCGACGGCGCGCTCGTCGGCAGCCGAGCGAATCCATTCTTCCCAACCCGCCTGGCGAGCATTGCCTGGCGTCTGAGCCACTCTCGTCATCAGCCTGCCTCAAGAAAGAGGTCGAGTTCCGAGCGACCGACGAGCTCGGGCTTCATGCGAATCCGGCTGCGGCTGCTGGGCGTCAGCCCAAACTCGACCATGAACTTGCGCATGGTCTCGAGGGCCTGGTCCGCCACCGTCAGGTAGGGGCTCTTCATCGGAAAGCCCTTGTCGGGACTTTTGACAATGGTCCCGAACTTCTTGACCTGATCTTCGGCATGCACCCAGCGGCTGTAGGCCGTGCAGTAAGCCGCCAGCGCCGAGCGATCCGCCAAAGACAAGAGATTCATCTCGCGCAGCACCTCGGCGGTGCGGAACCACTCGGCGCGCGCCTCGTCGTCCAGAAACGCGGGGCAATCCGGGATGCCTGCCGGGGGAACGGGCTCCGCGTCATTCAGCGGCCGCTTCGAAGGGTTTCCCTCGAGCGCCCGCAGGACTGTTGGTTTCGGTTTGCGGCCACGCACGTGACACCCCCGGTACCCAATTTTGCGGAAATTCACGCGCCGGTCGCGGTTAATTCACTACCTTGGTAGAAAATGAGCCCCCTCCCCCCTGGCTCTTTCGTCCGAAGCCACCGTCATGCTCGATCGTCTTGCGCCGGTGGCACGTGCCGCACAAGGCTTGTAAGTTGTCGTGCGTGTGGGCGTCACCGGGGCGCAGCGGA
>JACOUH010000147.1 GCA_016177925.1 Planctomycetota bacterium
AGCGTCTGCGAGTGCGAGCGCATCACTGAGCCGAACCTGGCGCAGGCGCTGCACACGCTCAACAGCGAGACGATCATGGCCAAGATCGCCAGCCCACAGGGCCGCATCGCCAAGCTACTGGCGGCGAAGAAGCCCGACGCGGAGATCGTGAGTGAGTTATATCTTGCGACGCTGAACCGTCCTCCCACCGCGGCAGAGCAGGACGCCTTGAAGAAGTTGCGGGTTGAGGCGGCGGACGCAAAGAGCTTCTATGAAGACCTGCTGTGGTCGCTGCTCAACTCGAAGCACTTCCTCTTCGTGCGCTGAGCAAGAGCGGACGCGGGCCGCTGATTTCTCCTTCCCTCCCTCCGAAGCGGGGGGAGGCCGGACGTGGACCCCCTGCTGAAGAAGGTTCACAAAGACAAGTAGGGGGCTGGCTTCCTCTCGGGGGCGTCGGGCGGTATGCTATCGCAGTCGAGCCGCCCGCAGGAGGAGGGAGACATGAAATCGCCGTTTCCTGGCATGGACCCGTACATCGAGGCCCGCGGTCTTTGGCGGGACTTCCACGCGCGCCTGGTGAACCGCATCATCGACGTGCTGGAACAAGTCCTGCCGACGAAGTATCGTGTGCGCGCTGAACAACGGGAGATCATTGAACTCGTTGAGCAAGAAGGTAAGCGGGACCGTTCCATCTATCCCGACGTGGGTGTCACTGGGCCCCTTTCTCGACCCCCCGGCGGTGAAGGGGGCATTGCGATTGCTGAGCCGGCGACGGCAAGTCCCCCGATGACCCTGCGGGCCTTCGTCGCCGAGGAGTTCCGCGAGCGGTTCGTCGAGGTTCTCACGACCGAGCCGGAACGCCGGCTCGTCACCTGCATCGAAGTGCTGTCCCCGTCGAACAAACGGCACGGCTCGACCAGTCGCGAACAGTACCTGCGCAAACGCCAGGCGCTGCTGCTGGGCGAAGCCAACCTGGTCGAGATTGATTTGCTCCGCGGCGGCGAGCGGATGCCGATGCTCGACCCTCTCCCGATCAGTCCCTACTATCTGCTCGTTGGGCGATGGAATCAGGAGGCGAGGTGCCAGGTCTGGCCGGCGAGTTATCTTCGCGGCCTGTCTTATGTCCCCATCCCGTTGGACCAGCCCGACTCGGACGTGATGCTCGATCTCCAGCCGATGTTGGACGCGATCTACGAGCGCAGCCGCTACGGGCTGGACATCGACTACACAAAGCCGCTCGACCCACCACTCCCCGAAGCCGACCGTGCCTGGCTGCAAGAACAGCTCAAGGTGCGGCAGACGGCCTCGTGAGAAACAGGGCATGGCGGATGGCGGATGACCGACCAGGCTGAAACGGTCGCGAGAGACTCTTCCCATCCACAATCTACAAGAAACCGAGGTCGGGTGCAGTGCATGCGCACGCACTGGCAGGCCGACGTCGACCTCGCTGGCGTGTGCGACAAGGTCGTTACGGGAGCTGGATACTTCCTTGTTGCGGCGGCGGTCCCAGCAGAAGACCCGCCTGGTTCGCCAGGAAGAATTCCAGCCCCAGCAGAACGGGCACGCGCTCGCCGGGTGGATCGCTGCGGGGGAACTTCGCGAGCATCGGGAACGGTCCCCGAACCGTCGGCCGCTGTCGAGTGGGAAGCCAGACGTCAATCTCGCCCAGATCACAGGGCTGCCCGGCCCAGGTCGTTTGCATCCCGGTGGCTTGCCACGACAGCCGCCCGTGGTGAATGTAGAACGGGATAACGGAGAGCGGCGCTCCCGTATCGAGCCAGCATCGCTCGGAGCGCATGCGCGGGCGAGGCGGCGCCGACCGGAAGAACAGGCGAAGACGCAGGCGGGCCACCGCAAGCACCCGGCTGCCCACGGGAATCTGTTGGACCGACCAGGTGATCGGAGTGGTGCGCGCGGGAGGTGCGGTCATGGGGGCTTCGCTCTGTCAGTGAGGGATTTCCCACAATCCCGCCCGGGGCACGGCAACCACGACCAACTCTTCTGGAGGGCACTGTTCCTGCGCGGCGGCCTGGGCGAGTAAGGCGTCCCGGTCACTGCCGATCGCCACCACTCGCTTGTTCCGAACCACGACCAGCTTCCCCTCCTGCTCCTGGACTTCCGGCGCCGTCTCGGCCCAGTCGAGGTCGTCCGCCAGGCGCTGTTCGATCTCGTTCAACGTGTACTCGTTCATGAGGGCCCCGGGTTGCTGGCTCTGGTAGGGGTGTCTGCTCACGGTGCAGTGAGCCAACTTCTTTGATTGTATACTCAACTCTCCCCGCGTTGCGGATAGTCCTGAGGATCGCACACAGAGGACGGGAGAAAGAGCGCCCGCGAGAGACGCTTTCCATCCACAGACGGAGCGGTCACTGAAGCCGGCTGGACGGCATCTCGGGTAGAAATGGGGAGCAATCCGCCGAGGTCAAGGGGTTCGGTTCTCCGGAGCCGCCTGGGGCCCGATGGCACCATACCCCCAGCAGCCGGAGCAGGAAGGTCGTCCCGAACAACCCACTGAGCCAGCAGCCCGCCAGCAGCAGCCCGCCCATCCCCGGGCGACGGTGAAGCTCTTCCAGCCCGGCGAGCAGCAGCCGGCCGTGGGCCAGGGCCGCCACCCCTCCCGCCAGGGCCGCCACCACCAGCCGGTCCCCCACCCGACCGACCAGCCGGGCGACCGCCAGCGGGTTCGCGTCGAGCAGTCGCCCGCGCTGACTGACCGCCAGTAACAGGAGCAACCACGAGCCGACTGCCAGCACGACCAGCTCCGCCAGGATCAGCTCGTCCAGCAGGTCCAAGTCGCCACAGTGGAGCCAGTAGAGGAAGCCCCCCGCCGCCAGAAGGGCCGGGCCGGCGAGAAAACAGACCAGCCAGGTCGCAACGCTCCTCAGCAGCAAGGCCAGGCCGCAGGCTGGAGGGCGGACCGGGCCGGGTTCGCCGGCCCGAGCGGAGGCGAGCACGCGCTGGAGGAAGCCGCACGCCAGCAGGAGATAGACGAAGAGGGGAGCAAACAGGAACGGCCACTGTTGTCCGACCAGGAATTCCTGCCGGGGCACCAGTATCTGCACCGGGGCCCCGGTCAACACGGCCAGCCCGCCTGCCAGGACGAGCACCAGCCGCCAGGCACGCAGCGGGTACAGGAGGCACTGATACCAGCGCGTCTCCAACGGCCAACCGGGCCAGGCCGCCGCTTCTCGCCGGGATTCCTCCGGCGAGAGTACGTGGACAGCGCCGAGGTTCAGAGGCCGGGGTGCGGGGACCGGCCCGACTGCGGCGATGCGGTCCGGCTCGTGTCGGGCTGGGCCGGGGGATGTCAGCGGGGCGGGCAGTGCGTTCTTCCGCGCCCGCCGCCGCTCGTCGGGTGTCATCGGCCCCAAGGCGGTGCCCGGGTGGGTCGGCCGCAGAGACGGAATGCCGACCGGGGACCCGCAACGGGGGCAGACCGATCGGCGCGACGCCATCTCGTCGCGAGCCCGGAGGTGCTTGCCACAGCCGCAGATAAACTTGATCGCCATCGGTCGCTTCTTGCTCAGCTCCGGCCTGCTCACGGCGCCCGCATGGTCGTCAGGAACGCGATGAGTTGGGCCTTCGCGGCGATGTTCAAGGCGGCGAACTGGCGCGCGGACCGTGTACCCTGGCCGCCATGCATCCGGATCGCCTCCTCCAGCGTGGCCGCCCGGCCGTCGTGCAGGTAAGGAGCCGAGTCCGCCACGCCCCACAGGGGCGGTGTGCGCCACTCGCTCGGCAACGGGCCCTCACCCGGCTCGGCGTCCGGCACGGGGACCGGGCGGCCATTGTAGGAGCCGCCCCCTTGGAGCTCCTGGCCCATGCGGTGCAGGAGCAAATCGCTGTAGATCCCCTCCACAGGCCCGAGGTCGGGCGTGTGGCAGTCCGCACAGCCGACGGCGTGGAACAGCCGTTTCCCCGCCAGAGCGTCCTCACGGGCCCGGGACGTCTCCGGTGGCCGCTCGACCGACCGTGGCAGGGAGGCGACGAAGGCAGTCAGTTGGTCGCACTGCTCCAGCGTTAGGTCGAGTCCCGGCGAGCGGCAATCGGGCTTGCCCAGCGGCGCGGGCTGGGCGTGCCCCGGGTTGCCGAGCCCCAGCTCGTTGGCGCAGGCCGCCTGCACGAAGTCGGCCAGGCTCGCGGCCTGGCCCTTCCAGCCGAACTTGCCTACCCGGCCGTCGGTCAGGCGCGGGGCACGGCCAACGGGCAGATGCTCCGACTCGGGCGGCGCCAAGCCCCAGCGCAGCCGTTGCCCCTTCTCCTGGGCAAGGAGGACGCGGGCGGGGAGGTCATCGATCAGCTTCGCGCCGAACAGGGCGGGGGTGTTTCGCTGCGAGACATGCACCCCGGGCGGGAAAGGGATGGCCTCGCGCTCCCGACCGGGCAGCGGCACCAGGAGGGCCAGGGCTGGCCGCGCGATCGCGGGCAGTTCCGGGTGGACGTGGCGCAGCGTCTCCTGGTAACGGACGGCGCGGGCGTGAACGACGCCCTGGCGGGTGGTGCCGTCGTTGTTGCGAACGGTGAAGATCGTGACGTTGCTCTCCAGCCCGCCGCTGCCGCCGGGCCCGCCTCGCTGGTGGCAGGCGACGCAGGAGGTGGCGTTGAAGACCGGGCCGAGGCCGTCGCCGTCCGGGGCCAGCGGGTCCTCGGGCTTCCACTCGTGGTTGAACAACTCCTCCCCGGCCTGGGCCATGGCCGGGTCCACCGGCTGGGACCACGAAATCTTCCACGTCAGCACGCGAACCCCTACCGGCACGAGGGCCAGCAGCGCCGCCAGGAGGTACCAGGTGAGGCGGGACCGTTTCATGGGAAAAACCTTCCACGGCATGGGTTTCGTCTGCGATCTGCCCGACGGAGCATTATCGCCCCGAGCCCAGCGAGTGACAAGCATTTTCCGCCCGCCGCTTGCCCGCTTGCCCGGTTGCCCGGCGGACGGTCGAACCCGATGAGCGGTCGCTGCAGACCGACGCCGACATTGCACGCCGAGGACGGGAGCAATCAGGCGGGTCGCTGGGCTTGCATCTGGAGGGTGAACAGGGGAAAGCCATCGCTGCCCGGCTGCTGCGTCAGGCGAAACCAGCGGTCGAACACCTCGGACCGCAACCAGCCGGAGCGTTTGCGGCCACCCACATAGCCCCGTTCGGTCCGCCGCAGGATCTCGAAGCGGAGCGGCTCCTGCCGGGCATCGACCAGCCAGTATTCGCGGATGCCCGCCTCGGCGTAGGCCTGACGCAGGATTATCGTGTCCTTTTCCACCGAGCTGTCGCTGACCACCTCCAGCACCATGTCCGGCGTCCCTTCTAGCTCCACGTGTCCGCGTGTCCTGCCCTCCACCACGCGCACCAGTCCCTGCTCCAAACTCGCCGTGGAAACGAACGTCCCATCGGGCTGGTTCGATACGTCGGCGTCGGCGTTGCTCAGAAACGCCCCGTCCGTGAAGTAGCGCCCCATGCGGTTGGTTTTGACCGAAACGTGCAGTACGGTGTTGATCTCGCTCTTGACCTGGTTGTGGTCGAATAGCTGCTCCATGCTCAGGTCCACCCACACGTCGCCCTTGAGGAACGCGATCCGCCCCTTCTCGGGGAAGGCATCGTCATCAGCCCAGCGGCGAAACGATTCCAGGTCCACCACCCAGTTGGGTATCTGAATCCGTTCGTCATCCAGCGTAAAGCGAATCATGGTCTCCTCGGTACGAGTTCGGTTCAGCCGCGTCGGGATTGTACCGGCGGCCGGGACGAAGAATCCAGCCGAACGGAACCAGTCGCTCAGTCATTGGCCGGCCTCCCGGGAGAGTGCATCCGTGCCCCGGCAGGTCGGTCGGCCGTTACGATCGTACCAATCGGCAGCGCCCACGTCGCTCGCCCATTTCCCCACTATTTACAGTTGTTAATGGGTTGTCCGCGGCGTGGCGCCGCCCTACAATGAATACTAGGGGAAGAGTCGAGAGGTCATCGAGAAACTCTGAACCACCTATCTTCCATCGATTTGGCTGTGAGGGGGTCTTCGGAACGACCTCCCACGAGTGCTCCTGGGGCGGATTTCTGTCGGATCGTTGTTCGTCGAAGGGTTTCGCACCTCTCGCCCGGCGTTCCCGTCGTCCGTGCTGCCGCCTTGCGCAGAGCAGACGGCCCTGCCATCTCTGGATGAGGAGAGGATCGCGATGAAGCACAACCCGGAACACTTTGCCGGTAGCCCTGCCTCAATACCGTGGCAGCAGGAGTGGGTCGATCACTACTCCTGCGACCTGCCGACCTGCGTTCCCTACCCGCGTACCCCGCTGACCGTCCTGCTGGAACGAGCGGCGTTGCGGTTCCCCGACCACCCTGCCTGCACCCTCTATGGACGGTCGATCAGCTACGCCGAACTCGACGACCGAGCCCGCCGGCTGGCGACGTCGCTGGTCCGCCTCGGTGCCGGCCCGGGCCGCCACGTCGGCCTGCTGCTGCCGAACATGCCGGAGTACCTGATCGCCCTGCAAGCGACCTGGCTGACCGGCGCCACCGTCCTGCAGCTGAGCCCGCTGATGGTCGCCGAGGAGCTGCACCACTGGCTTGAGGCGACGGGCTGTCACCTGGCGATCACGCTCGACTTGCTGGCGCCGAACTTGCTGCCTTCGCTGGCCCACGGTCCCCTCGAGCACCTGGTCGTCACGTCGCTGGCGGAGCGGCTGGCGATGTGGAAGGGCTGGCTGTATCGCCTGGCACGGTACCGCCGCGGCGGCGGGCTGCGGCTGCGCGGCGACGAGAAGCAACACCTGTTCGACAGCCTGCTGTCGGCCGAGCCGATCGGGGCACCCGCGCGAGCGGGTCGGGGCGCCGAGGTCGACCCCGCCCAGGACGTGGCCGTGCTGGCGCCGACGGGCGGGACGACGGCATCACCCAAGGCGGTCATGCTCACGCACCGCAACCTGCTGGCCAACGCGATGCAGCTGCGCTACTGGTACGCCGGCGAGGACGGCTCGGAGGGTATGCTCGGCGTGCTGCCGTTCTTCCACTCCTACGGACTGAGCGTGGCCGTGCTGGCGTGCTGGGCCAAGGCGGGGACGGTCCACCTCTATCCGCGTTTCGAGACGAAGGCGGTCCTGCAAGTCATCGAAAAGCAGCGGCCCGAACTGGTGCCGGCCGTGCCGGCGATGCTGAGCGGGCTGAATGCCCTGCTCCGCAAACGGCCGCACGACCTGTCGTTCATCCGCACGGTCATCTCCGGGGCGGCGGCGCTGGACCCGAACGTGCGCCGCGAGTTCGAGAGCTTCGGGGCCCGTGAGGTGATCGAGGGCTACGGCCTGACCGAGGCCAGCCCGGTGACGCACGCCAACCTGCGCGGCGAGCGCAACAAGCCGGGCACGATCGGCGTGCCGCTGGCCGACACCGAGGCGAAGGTTGTCGACCCGGGCACTGGCCGCGAGGAACTGCCGGCCGGGGCGACCGGCGAACTGGTGGTGCGCGGTCCGCAGGTGATGAAGGGCTACTTCAACAACCCGCTGGCGACCGAGGCGGTGCTGCGCGACGGCTGGCTGTCCACCGGCGACATGGTCCGCCGCGACTCCGATGGTTATTTCACCCTTGTGGATCGCAAAAAGGACATCATCAAGACCTCGGGCTTCCTGGTCTTCCCGGCGGAAGTAGAGGAAGTGCTGATGACTTTCGCGGGCGTCGCGGAGGCGGCGGTGGTGGGGCAGCCCGACGCGGAGAAGGGAGAAGTGGTCAAAGCGCTGCTGGTGCCGCGCGAGGGAGCGCGGATCGACCTGGCCGCCCTGGAGGAGCACTGCAAGCTGCACCTGGGCAGACACAAGCGGCCGCGTCAGGTCGAGGTGGTGTCGGAACTACCGAAGAACTTCCTCGGCAAGGTACTGCGCCGCCGGCTGCGCGAGGTCGCGGTCGTTTCCAGTCCGAGCGGCAACGGCCAGGCCCCTGGCTGAACGGAACTCCCGATCTGCAACCGAACCCCGCGGACGCGCGAGAATGAGCGCTCATGTCCGCGGGGTTCGTGATGCTGATCCCGTCCACCGAAGCCGTGACAGCGCCCGCTGTCACGGCTTCGGCGCTCGGCCCGCCGCGAGACGCTCGAGGTGGTCGAGCTGCTCGCGGTGGCCCAGGCAGATCAGCGTGTCGTTGAGCTCGATCACATTGTCGCCCGGCGGGTTGTACACCATCTGCCCCGACGCTTTCTTGATCGCGACGATGAAGATCCCGTAACGCTTGTGCAACAGGCTCCCCGCCAGCGTCTGCCCAATCAGGCTGCTGGCGAGGGCGATCTTCACCTCCTCGATTTGCAGCTCGAAGTGCTCGCTGCGCGTGGCCAGTTCGATGAAATCGACCACGGTTGGCCGCAGGACGGCCTGGGCGACACGGCTGCCGCCGATGATGTACGGCGACACGACGCGGTTGGCGCCGGCCCGCAGCAGCTTCTGCTGGGCGTTCTCCTCCTCAGCGCGGGCGACAATGAACAGGTTCTCGTTGAGGAGTCGGGCGCTCATGACGATGAACAGGTTCTCGGCGTCCGAGCCGGCGACGGTGACCAAGGCCCGCGCCCGCTCGACGCCCGCCCGCCGCAGGCCCTCGTCAGTGGTGGCGTCGCCATGCATCGGGATGCCGTAGGGCAGCGAGAACTCCTGCAGCAGGGTGGCGTTGTCCTCGATGACGACGAAGGGCAGCTTCTGTTGCGAGAACTCGCGGCAGACCAGCTTGCCCATGCGGCCGTACCCGCACACGATCAGGTGGTCTTTCAGCTCGGCCAGGCTTCGTTCCATGCGTACTCTCTCCAGGATACCGCGCATCTCACCGCTGACGATCGCCCGGATCATCTCCGACGCGGCCCAGAAGAACGTGAAGACGCCTCCCAGAAGGAGGAAAATCGTGAAGACACGACCTTCGGTCGACAGCGCCTTGGGGTGCTCGCCGTAGCCGACGGTGGTGAGCGTGATCACCGTCATGTAGAGGCCGTCGAAGAGGGAGCATTCTTCGAGGTAACAGTAGCCGAGGGTGCCGATGACGATGAGGAACGCGGGCACCAGCAGGATCAGCAGGTAGACGCGCGGCAAGGCGAACGCGAAGCTGCCGAGCAGGCTGCGCCGGCCCGCCCAGGCCAGCTTCGAGACTGGGTGGCGTCGCTTGTCCGCCATCGCTCTCCTCTCAACCATGCGGGGGCAGCGGCGGGGGCGACGGCGGGGTGGTTGGCGGGACGGCGGCCGGGGCGCCCGCGGCTCGCTCCAGCGGACTCGTCGGCGAGGCGCGCATCGCCTCGCCGATCTGACGAAAGCGGTCCGCCACGCGGCCGTGGACGCTTCCGGGCTCACCGACGTCTCCTGCGGGAAGCCCGGTCAGCAACGCCAGCCCCTCGTCGAGCGTGTCAATGGCCCAGAGATGGAACTGGCCCCTCGCAACCGCCTCGCACACCTCCGGCCGCAGCACCAGGTTCGGCGCGTTCGTGCGCGGGAAGCACACTCCCTGCTCGCCCGTGAGGCCATGCAGCCGGCACACCTCGAAGAAGCCCTCGATCTTCTCGTTGAGACCGCCGATCGACTGGATCTGCCCGTGCTGGTTCACCGAGCCGGTCACGCCCACGTCCTGCCGCAGCGGCACGCCCGCCAGGGCGCTGACCAGGCAGAACAGCTCCGCCGCCGAGGCGCTGTCGCCATCGACACCGCCGTAGGACTGCTCGAAAGCAAGGCTGGCCCCCAGGCCGATCGGGAACTCCTGGGCGTACTTGCTGCGCAAGTAGCCCTCCATGATCAACATGCCCTTGTCGTGCAAGCTGCCGCTGAGCCGGCTCTCGCGCTCGATGTTGATCACGCCCGTCTGGCCGACCCACGCTGTCGCCGTCAGCCGCACCGGCTGGCCGAAGGCGTAGTCACCGAGGCTGACAACCGTCAGGCTGTTGACGCGGCCCACAGCCCGGCCGGAGGGGTCGATCCGCAGGCTGCCTTCCTCCACCAGCCGGAGCGTCTGCACCGCGAACCAGTTGCTGCGGTAGACACGCTCATCGAGGGCTCGGCGGACGTGAGCGGCGCTGACGCAGGCGCCTCCGTCGCAGCGGCACCAATAGTCGGCCTCGCGAACCACGTCGGCCACCCGGGCGAGGTCCGCCGACACTTGCCGCCGATCGGCCGACAGCCGCGCCCCGCAGCGGACCAGCTCGCCGACGGCCGCCGCGTCAAAGGGATGCGTCTCCTCCCGTTCGCTCAGCAGATGCACCAGTCCGGCGTAACAGCGGCAGGCCTCCGCCGTCAGCGGCATCTCGGACACCAGTTCTGCCTTGACCTTGAACAGTTCGCTGAACTCCGGGTCGGTGAAGCTCAGGGCGTAGAACAGTCGGTCGCTGCCGACGACCACCAACTTGACATCCAGCGGGATCGGCGCCGGCTTCAGGCCCGAGGTCCCCGCCGGCACTTGCGGGTCGTAGCTGTCGATGTGGATGCGGTGGTTCTTCAGGGTGCGTTTCAGTTCCTTCCAGACCATCGGCTCCTCGACGGCATCGTCGAGGTTGAAGACCACGTAGCCGCCATTGCCTTGCAACAAGGTGCCCGGCTTGATCTGCGTGAAGTGAGTGATGATGCGGCCGGAAGGGTCGACGACACGCTCGACGAAGCCGAACAGGTTCTTGAAGGTCGGCACATCCTCGACGAGGACCGGCGGTCCCTCGCGTCCGCCGTTGTCGACGACCACGTTGACCTCGTACTCCGGCCCGCCGGGGAATGTCGGCGGCGGGGCCTCCGCGTCGGCGGGGGCGCCGGCCGGGGGGCCGTAGAAGGGTGTCAGGTTATCGAGCATATGGTCCTTGACCCGGTCCAGCCAGGCGCGAGTGCGCGGGTCGTCGTAGCGCTGCCAGAGCGGCTCGAACAGCGACGTGAGGACCGCTTCGGCGAGGACGCGGCCGAGGTTCTGCACGGCCTGGTTCAGCTCAAGGGTGACGGCTTGTTGCTGCTCAAAGAGGGGCTGGGCCTGGCGGAGCAGTTCGAGCTGGTGCTGGCTGAACTGCTCCTGCTCTTCTGGAGATAGCTGGGTGATCTCCTCGGGCGGCAGCGGCTGGTCGTCGCGGAGCGGCGAGAAGACCAGGTCGCCCTCGGGGCCGAAGCCGGCGTGCAAGCCGCGCTCCCGGGCCAGTTGTTCGAGCTGGCCATACAGTTCCTCGCAGCGCTGCTGATAGTCGCGCTGCAAGCGCTCCCTCTCCTGGTTGAAGCCCTGGTACTGCAACGCTCGGGGCAGGACCTGGCCGAGTTGTTGAGTCAGCTCGCTCAACTCGCGGCGCAGCTCCTTGCCCTGTCCGGCAGGCAGCGACAGGGCGAGAGGACGGTCGGGTTCGTCGAAGTTGTTGACGTAGACCCAGTCGGGCGGAGTCGGCCGACCAGCGACCTGCTCGGAGACGAAGTCCCGCAGCAGACGAGGCAAGTGCGTGCCGGACAGCCCGACGGCGAAGATGTTGTAGCCGGTGCCGCGAATGCCGAGCCCCAGCTCGAGGGCACGCACGGCTCGTGGCTGGCCGACGAGCCCCTCCAGCGGGGGAACGTCGGCGCTGGTCTCGAAGTCGAACCAGGTGGGATCGAGGACGAAATCGATCTCCGTCAGGCTGAGAGGACGAGGCAGAGGCGATGGCAAAGCGGCAGCGATGGGAGAGGAGTCAGGGTTCTGCATGACGGGCGGTTCTCTGTCGAAGGGCTGGCCTTCACGCCGGACTGGTGTTGCCGCGCAACCGGTCGAGCGCGGCGGTGAAGACGGACAACAGGTTGTCGCGGTGGTGCTCCGTCGGGCACCGGGCCGCCGTGCGGGCCCAGCCGGCCATGTGCTCGAGGTGTGCGGCAAGTGACTCTACCACACCCGCCGCAGGCTGGAAAGGGCGTCCCTCCACTTGGACGTAAACCGGCGAAGTCTGCGCGAAGACACACTGCCCGTCCGGTACGTTCGACGGCCCTTGGCAGCGGGCCGCGACCCAGGCCGAGCGGTCGGCTTTCCACTTCGCCTCGACCGAAGACGACTTCGTCGTGCTGCCAACGACCGTCCCGTTGACCAGCAGCTCCAGCCGATCAACGGGGCAGCCTGCTGCGTAAGCGCACAACCGCACGGGCTGCCCTGCGCGGGCCCTCAGCACCGCGCTCGGCTCTTGGCTGTCGACAGAGAGGCTCAGCAGCGGGCCGCTGGTAACGAAGGTGCGACCCGCGCGCAGCGCCTCGATCCAGCCCGCATAGCTGAGCGGCTCGCCTTCGACGAGGCGGGCATAGGTTCGTACGCTCCCCAGGACAACGGCGTTACTGTCCTTACCGCTGCCACCGACAAGCGGAACGCGCAGCCCGGCGTCCAGGAGCTGATACCAGTCGGCCAGACCGCTGGCAGAAACGATCTCGAAGGCGTCAATCTTGCCAAGGAGTAGGTCGGCGAGGGCCTCGCTGCGAAGACGCTGCCCCGTGGGGCAGGCTTCCGGCCTGCCGCTGGTTGGCAGGCTGGAAGCCTGCCCCACGGCCCAGACCACCAGCCCCGTGTGCTTGCGGTGGCACTGGTCGCACCAGTCGGCGAGCGTCCAGTCGTCGCCCTCGTCGCCGGAGCGCAGGGGGAAGACGGCCCGGTGGCAGTTGAGCAGCCCGAGCGCGCCGAGGATCGGATGCACGTTGAGCGTATTGACCACGACCAGGTTCCCTGGCCGCTCCAGCGCCGGCTCCTGTCCACTGAAGGCGAGTAGGTTTGGCAGGTTCCGGTGCGCGGGGGAAGAGGCACAGCTGCGCTCGTGGGCCAAGAGATTGACGACGGCAACGTCCTCGGCCTCGGCTTCAAGTAGCGCCGCGAAGGGGTCGAGGCAGAGGACACGCGTGTCGCCAGAATACCACCCCCCCCCCCGCCAGGTGGTCCGGCCATGGATTGTCAGCCGCAGCGAGATCTGTCCCGGAGCGAGCGTGACCGTCTTGTGGAGTGGGGCGTACTCGGGGCCCTTCGTCGCCTCAATGGTGACGTCGCCGGCAGGGAGGCGAACCTCGCAGGTACCGTCGATGTAGTAGAAGCGCTGTTCGCCGAGCTGGACCTGCCCGCCGACATCGACGCCGCTTTCCGTGGGAAACGTGTCGAGTCGGCCGAACGGGGCGAAGGAGCGGCCCTGCGCCTCGAAGCGGATGCGAACCGGCGTGGGCTGGCTGGTGGCGGTGTCGTTGACGCGGACGTGGACCGTCAGCCCGTCGCTCATGCGTAGGATGCTCCCGCCCGCTCCAGCACCTTCTTGAACGCCTCGACGGCCTTGGGGAACAGTTCCGGCCCTGTAACGCCCCCGGTCGGGCCGCCGCCGATGAGGTGCGGCTCGAGCGTGGCGAAGCCGTCGTAGCCCGCCGCGACCGCTTCGGCGATCACCTCCGGGATGCGCCCCTGTCCTTCGCCGGAAAGGCGGCCGTGCTTCTCGCCGGCCACCCAGTCCTTGATGTGAAAGTGGACCGTGTATTGTTTCGTTTTCTGCCAGCCTTGCCACGGATCGAAGCCGCAGAAGACGTAGTTGGCCGGGTCGTAGACGGCACGCAAGGCAGGGTGGTCGACGTTCTGCATCAGGTCGACGACGCGGTCGGGGTCGTCGCCGTAGATAGCGTGTTCGTTCTCGTGGACAAGTCGCACGCCGGCTTTGTCAGCGATCTCCGCCTTGGCGCGCATGCGCCTGTGTACCTCGTCGCGCCACGGCGGCCAGGTCGTGCCGTCGGCGAGGTAATAGCTAAAGATGCGGATAGTCGAGGTGCCGAAGACCTTACACAGCTCAATAGCTCGTTCGAGGCGCTTGCGGGTGGCCTCGAAGGGCTGATCGATCTTCGTCTTGCCGATCGGCGAGCCGATGGCACTGAGGCGAAAGCCGCGGCGGTCGAGCAGCGATTTGAATTCGGACACCTGCAGGTCGGTCAAGTCGAGGACGTTGGTCTTGAGGATGGAGCGCAGCTCGATGCAGCGGACGCCGCAGCGGTCGAGGACGTCGACCTGTTCCTGGGGGTCGGGCGAGATCTCGTCGGCGAAGGCGCTGAGGCGGAACACGGTCGAGGAACTCCGGTGGGTGGATCGTCAGGTTGCCCGGGACAACACCGGGGATTGTACGATCCGCTGGGGCGCGAACAAGGGGCGGTCCGGGGCGCAAGCTTCTCCCACTCTCGCTCGCCATCTGGTTCGCCGCCGCGATATACTGAGGAGAAGAACGTCCACTCGTCGCCCCGTCATTGCCCTTCGCGCAACTCGGGACACACACATCGATGATCGGCACACGGCTGGGCTCGTGGGTCCTCGAACGGGAGATCGGCCGCGGCGGCATGGGCTGCGTCTATCTTGCTCGCCGTAGGGCAGGCATCTTGCCTGCCGAAGCTCAGGCAGGCAAGATGCCTGCCCCACTTTTGCCCGAGCGGGCGGCGGTCAAGGTTCTGGCCGCCCACCTGACCTTCGACGCTGGCTTGCTCGCGCGGTTCCAGCGCGAGATCGACGTCCTGCGCCAGCTCGACCATCCCCACATCGTCCGCCTGTTCGAGGCCGGCACCGAGAACGGCCGTCATTTCTACGCCATGGAGTACGTCGAAGGGGAGAGCTTCGAGTCGCTGTTGCACCGGCACGGCCGCCTGCCGTGGCCGGAGGTCCTCGACATGGCGCTGCAGGTCTGCCAGGCCCTCAAGCACGCTCACGACCGCGGCGTCGTCCACCGCGACCTCAAGCCTGCCAACCTGCTGTGCGGACCCGAGAGGGGGAGCGACGCAGCCGGCCATTACGGTACGGTCAAGCTGACCGACTTCGGCATCGCCTGGGTCTTCGCCGCCGAGCACCTCACCACGACTGGTGCCGTCGTCGGCACCGCCGAGTACCTGTCGCCAGAGCAGGCCGCCGGCAAGCAGTCCACCCGGCGCAGCGACCTCTACTCGCTCGGCGTCGTCCTGTACACCCTGCTGACCGGACGCACTCCGTTCGAGGGCGAAACGATCGCCCTCTTGCACAAGCACCGCTATGCCCAGTTCGAGCGGCCCCATCGGCTGGCGCCGGACCTACCGCACGACCTCGATGAGGTCGTCTGTCAACTCATGGAGAAGGAGCCCGAGAAGCGGCCGGCCGACGCTGGCGTCCTGCACAAGCGCCTCGACAGCCTGCGCCGCAAGTACGAGCGGCGGGCGGGGCCGGGGCACCCGCGAGAGCGGGTCGCCGCGGCCGGGTCCCCAGAGAAGGAGACGGCCATCAGCGCCGGCGACGACCACGAGAGCCGCACCGGCCCTGCAACGCTGATGGCCAAGCTGATGCGCGCGGAGCTGAACGCCCAGAACCGCGGCGGGCCGATCAAGCAGTTCTTCAATCATCCGGTCGTGGTGGTCACCCTGTTCGTGCTGACGCTCGCCGCAATCATCTACGCCTTCTTGCCCCCCAGCGCCGAACGGCTCTATGGACGCGTGACGGAGAAGATGCAGTCCGACGACCCGGACGACTGGGAGAAGGCCATCGAGGACCTGGAGCGCCTGCAGCAGAACCATCCGGACTTCAACAAGGAACAGGTGGCGGAGTTCCTTCACAAAGCGAAGTCGGCGCGGGAGAGCCGGCAGGAAGCACGCAATGCCCGCCTCTCGGGGCCGATGAGCGAGGCCCACTGGTTCTTTGAGAAAGGACTGCGCCTGCGCCAGCAGGGCAAGGACGGCGAGGCGAAGGCGGTCTGGCGCGAACTGGTGCGGGCCTTCAAGGACGTCCCGGCGGAGCAACCCTGGGTTGAGCTTGCCCAGGGCGAGTTGGAACAGCCCAGCCAGCGCGAGCGGACCGGCGACGAGCGCTGGGTATCTGTCCGCAAGGCGTTGGCGCACGCCCGCCAGCTCGACAAGGACGGCCGCCGCGACGACGCCGACAAGATCCGCCGCGCCCTGCGCGCCCTCTACAAAGACGACCCCTCGGCCGGCGCTCTCTTCGACGAACAAGAAAAGCGATAACCCGATGAGCCCGACACTCCGGCTCGGGAACAGTTTCTCACTCCCCTTCGAGGTCGGTGTCGCGCAGATCGGTGACAAACATGTGACCCGGCTTGTGTGTGATGAGGAAAGGTGGCCGTGCCTGCATGGCGACTGCCTGCGGGGTCACCCCGCAGGCCCAGAACACCGGCACCTCGCCCGGTCGCATTTCTACCGGGTCGCCAAAGTCCGGTTTACCGATGTCATGGATGCCGATCGCTTCGGGGTCGCCGAAGTGGACGGGCACGCCGTGGGCGCGCGGGAAGCGGCCGCACACACGCGTCGCCGTCACCGCCTGGCCTGGGGTCAGCGGCCGCATCGACACGACCATCGGGCCGTGGAAGATGCCGGCGGGACGGCACGCAATACTGGTGCGGTACATCGGCACGTTGCAGCCCTGCTCGAGATGACGGACCGGCACCCCCGCCTGCAGCAGGGCGCTCTCGAAGGTGAAGGAGCAGCCGAGCAGGAAGCCGACGAGGTCATCGCGCCACCAGCGACCCAGGTCTGTTGGCTCGTCGACCACCTCGCCGTTGCGGTGGACACGATAGCGCGGCAGGTCGGTGCGCAGGTCGGCTCCCGGGGCGACGAGGCGCGGCTCAGGGCTTCCGGCCTCGGTCACGTCCAGGAGCGGACACGGCTTGGGGTTGCGCTGACAGAACAGCAGGAAGTCGAAGGCGAGATCGCGCGGCACGACGACGAGGTTTGCCTGGACATAACCCATCGCCAACCCCGCCGTCGGTCCGCTCAGCTCGCCGGCACGCGCCAGCCACCGTACCCGCGCGCCGGTGTTTGGGATCACTTCCTGAGCCATTGTCTCGTCTCTTCTGCACGCCGGACTTCCCTCGTCGCGAGCAGGGAGTTAGGCCCGTTTCAACAACGTGGGGCAGGCTTCCAGCCTGCCGGGCAGCGGCAGGCTGGAAGCCTGCCCCACGGGGGTTTTTGAAATAGTTCCTTAGCTTCCCGGCGTGCGGCCGAGCACGACGTCGAACTTCGCCGCCAGTTCGCCGATCCGCGAGCCCTTGACTGGCTCGAACGCGACGAGGATGGCCGCCCGTGCCTTGGCGTCGCGGATACTTCGGAAGATGAAGTCACGCTCGTTGCCCGGGTCCCCCTTGATGTAGCACTGCGTCGTGAGCAGTTCCTTGCTGCCCTTCTTGATCTTGAAGTGAATGTGCGGCGTCCGACCCGGATACGCGACGGGCTTGACGGTGCGGAAGTAGTACTCTCCGCTCGAGCTGGTCAGGAATCGGCCGAAGCCCTGGAAGTTCGCGTCGCGTTTCCTCTTGCCGCTGTCTCCGGTGTGCAGATATACCCCCTTGCCGTCCACCTGCCAGATCTCGACCAACGCGTTCCGCACCGGGTTGCCCTTGGCGTCGAGAATCCGACCGCTCAGGTGCGTGATCTTGCCGACAGCGGGCGTGAGGGAATCGTTGACGATGATCAGGTCGTTGTCGGTGTCCAGCGGCAGCTTGTCGGGGTAGAACGGCCCCTCGGTCTGCGGGGGAGTGCGGACCAGTTCCTCGGCGAACGCGCCGCGGACCGTAAAGGCGGCCGCGCCCAGCGCGAGACTGCTCAGAAAGGCACGACGTCCCGGAAAAAGAAAGGCATTGCTCATCGCGGCGGATACCTCCCCAAAATGACTTCTACGTTCAGGACCACCGGACCCAACCCCTCCCCCGTCCCCCTCCCCGAGGCGGAGAGGGGGACGGGGGAGGGGTTGGGTCGCACAGTCCTAAATGCAATACTCCCTTTCTACCCTATCGTCACGGCAGCGTCAGCGGAAGGCGCAGCCGCTTGCCGTCGCGGAGGACGTTGATCGTGATGCGGTCGCCGGCCAGGTATCCCTGGCGGACGTACTGATAGAGATCTCCCGCATCCATCTTCTCGAGCTTCCTGTCGTCGACGCCCAGGATGATGTCGCGGGCGCGAATGCCGGCAGCCTGTGCCTGCGAGTGGACCTTGTCCCGCTGCCGAAAGGCCAGCTGCTCCGCCGACAGTCTCAGCGCCTTCTTCTCTGCGGCCGTCAGGTCCTCACCGAACACCGGCAGCGACGGAACCAGGTGCTGCATGGAGGGCCGCCAGGTAATGTCGCTCTTGCGCCAGCCGTCGGCAAGAGCAAGTTCCCCGCTGCGGGGCGTCCCGTTGTGTTCCCAGGTCAGGGCGACCTTGCCGTTCGGTGGTGCTCGACTTGCTCTCCGAAGATCCCTCGTTGGGCCCTCACCGGGGCATCGGCAGACAGGATTCCCGCCAGCGTCAGTACGGCGACCACCGGACGTCTCATGAATGTCCTCGCACCTGGAAGCGTCTCCCGGCGACGGCAAAGGCGCGCACCCCGGCAGCTTCGTCGCCGGACGATCACGTTCGAGTAGGATAGAAAGCGGACCGTGAGAGAATGATGAGAGGCGGACCGCGAACGCGACGGCCAGGGATCAACTTTGCGACGGGCGGGCGGCGGCAGGAGCTGGAACAGCACGTGGCCCTGCTGCGGCGGCTGCACATGGTCGGCGAGGGCGAGCAGGGCGTAGCGAGAGTCGCAAGGAAAAGCCTGGTCCAGCGCGCCGCCCGGTCGGTAGCTGCGTTGGCCAGAACGCGGGGGGACTACGGCAACCCGCGTTCTGGCCAACGCGGGGGGACTACGGCAACCCGCGTTCTGGCGAACGCGGCTACTGCTGCTGCCTGTCCCTACGCGAGGGCCGCTGCGTAGAACACGCCCTCGCCGTCGAACAGGGCGTACTCCGGCTGCGTCAACCCCGCGCTGTCCGCGACAGGAAGCAAACGCAGGGCGCGGCGCTCGCGCAGGCGGCGAAGCCCCTCGTGGAACGCCGACACCGACAGGTCCGCCTGCGATCGGCGCAGGGCCTCGAACAACTCCGGCAGGGCACATGCCGTCGCGCCGCCCTCCTGCCGCCGGTCGAGATACTCGAGCGCCGCCGGCGCCCACGGTACGCTCGCCACGAGGTCCTCCGGCAGGGCCGGCCGCAGTTTCACCAGCTGACCCAGCGCCTCGTCGACGTGGCGGCCCAGGCCGTCGAGCTTCGCCAGCCAGCCGCGGGCCGTCTCTTCGAGGCGATCGCTCAATTGCCGCAGTTCCTGCCGCATCGATTCCAGCCAGACCGGCACCGCCTCGCGGTTGGCCTTCAGGACGTCGCGCAGCGCTTCCAGCGCCCGCAGCGGCGACTCGTGCTCGTGCAGAAAGTCGACGCCGGCAGGAGTCAGGCGGACCCACTCGCACGACGTCTTGCCGCGCGTTTCGGTGCGGACGACTTCTAGCAGTCCCTCCCGCAGGGCGCGGGCCGCCGCCTCCCCGTTGACCCCCGTCCGGCCCGGAAAGAGGCCGTCCAACTTGCCGCTCTTGTACAGCCTCTGCTCGCCGGGCGTCATCAGCGCCCGCCTCAGCGCCTCGAGCAGCGCTTCCGTCACGCGGTCCTTGCTCATATATCCCCCAGTCTGGCCCGTTGGCGAGCCGCAGTCTATCGGCCCTCACGCCGACGGGCAAGTCCTGCACGTGGGGCAGGCTTCCAGCCTGCCGAGGCTCGGCAGGCTGGAAGCCTGCCCCACCGCTCACGAGGACCGCCGGGCCGCCTTCAGCAGCGCCTCGGCGCCCCAGTCGACCTCGTCCTCCGTGGTGAACCGTCCGACCGTCAGCCGCACCGCCCCGCGGCCCAGTTCGGGAGGCACGCCCATCGCGCACAGCACCGCGGACTGCTTCACCTGCCCCTCGTGACAGGCCGACCCTGTCGACGCGGCAATCTCCGGGACGGCTTCCAGCAGTTCCGCCCCGACGTGTCCGACGAAGTTGACGTTGAGCGTGTTCGGCAGGCGCCGCTCCGGATGGCCGTTGAGGACGACGCGCTCGCCCAGGCCATCGCGCAGGCGCTGCCACAGCCGGTCGCGCAGCTGGCGCAGCCGCTCCGTCGCCTGCGGCAGTCCCTGCCGGGCGATGCGGCAGGCTTCACCCAGGCCGACGAGATACGGAACGTTCTCTGTTCCGGCGCGTCGCCCGCCCTCGTGTCCGGCCCCATGAAGGAACGACTCCAGCCGCACGCCGCGACGGACATACAGGACGCCCACTCCTTTCGGGGCATACAGCTTGTGTCCCGCCACTGTCAGCAGGTCGATGCCCAGCTCGTTGACGTCGACGGCTACCTTGCCCAGCGACTGCGCCGCGTCGGTGTGGACGAGCACGTCGCGTTCACGACAGATCGCGGCGATCTCGCGGATCGGTTGCAGGGTGCCGACCTCGTTGTTGGAGTGCATGATGCTGACCAGCGTGGCACCACGGGCCACCACACGCCGTACGTCGTCGGGATCGACGAGCCCGTGCCGGTCGACTGGCAGGATGGTGACGCGACAGCCCAGGCGCTCGAGGAAGGCGCACGGTTGCAGCGTGGCCGGATGCTCGACGGCACTGGTGACGATGTGTGCCCCCGCCTTGCGGCCGAACAGCCGGCCGAAGAAACCCTGTAATTTCGCGAAGACGACTCCCTTGAGGGCGTGATTGCTCGCCTCGGTGCCACCGCCCGTGAAGACAAACTCGTCCGGAGTGGCGCCGAGCAGCTCGGCGACCTGCCCGCGAGCCTGTTCAACCGCTTCGTGCGTCTTCTTCCCGTAGGCATGGGTACTGGACGGGTTGCCGAAGTCTGTCTGAAGGTAGGGCAGCATCGCGTCGACGACCGCGGGGTCGAGCGGGGTGGTAGCGTTGTAGTCGAGGTAGATGGGCCGCATCGGTGCGGGCCTCCGTCCACGAAAAAAGGCGTAGCCGATCGCATGCGTGGAGCCGCGTCGACTACGCCTCACAAGGAGAGAACGCAAGCCTGTGGTCGAGGTCCGGTCTGTGCTCAACGCCTTTCGGCATCTCTGACTTCGGCACGGGTGGTCGTACCTCTCTGACAGGTTGTTGTATTCTATCAGCTGGCCCGGTCGACGGGGAATGGGGAAAATGAGAAAGTGGGGCGATTGCTCCATCCCTGGCGGCCGGCACTTGCCAACGGTGGGATCGTTCGGGCATACTAGCTTGTCCCTCCTTGGATCGCACGAGGTGGCAATTTGCTCACACGGAACCACCGACAGGAGGCCTTGTGCCGGGCCTATGTGCAGGCCGTCGCGGCACTCGCTGGGGTCAGCTCCAGCGTGCCCACGCCCGACTACGGCATCGACCTGTCGCTGCGGTCCATCGACGAGATCGGCAATCAGCACCAGGACGCCGGGGTGCAACTGGACCTCCAGCTCCGAAGCACAACACGCGCAACTATCGCCGACGCTCAGGTAAGCTACGATCTCGACGCCAGGACGTACGAGTTCCTTCGGGCGGCTTCGCTTGTGCCGCGCATCCTGGTGGTGCTGGCCTTGCCCGATGAGGAAAGCCGTTGGTTGAGTCAGTCCCTGGAAGAATTGATCCTTCGTCGCTGCGCCTACTGGTACTCGCTGCGCGGTGCCGTGCCGACCACCGCCACGTCCAGTGTGCGGGTCGCCATTCCGCGTGCCCGGGTGTTTTCGGTCGAGGCAGTTCAGGGTATGATGCACCGGTTGGCAGAAGGAGAGACGCCGTGATCAAATATCACCGCCGCTACCTGGACGACCGTGAGAAACATCGCCGTTGGGTCGACCCCCGCCTCGGCTCCCTTCGCGTGGGCGACATCCAGGCGTACCTGTTGCGCAAGGGATGGGACCCCGTGCCAACGGATCGGCCCGGTTTTCTGGTCTTCAAAGAGCCCGGCACCGAGGAAGGCGGTCCCCTCTATCAATTCGTTCCGGAGTCGGAGCAGTGGGAGGAGTATCCGTCTCAAGTTTATGACCTGCTTGCCGCCTTGGCGGCGATCGAGGATCGCTACGCGGGCGACATCCTCACGGACATCCTCGCGGCGGCCGACCAGGGCAAACCGAACGGGGCGCCGCGGCAATCCCGTGACGCGGAAATCACCAAGACGTAAGCGGAACAAGATCGACTCGGACTGAACAAGGGGGGCGATCATGAGCATGAGCAAACAATCGTCTCGTCCCGACCGCCGTGACTTCCTGCGCATCGGCGGCATGTCGCTGTGCGGCGTCACGATGCTGGACGTGCTGCGGGCCCAGGGGGGCGCGTCCCGCAAGGGAGGGCCGAAGGCCAAGCACCTGATCTGCTGCTGGCTCGGCGGCGGTCCGCCGCACACCGACATGTTCGACATGAAGCCCGATGCCCCCGCCGACATCCGCGGTGAGTTCAAGCCGATCAAGACCAAGGTGACCGGCCTCCAGGTCTGCGAGCTGATGCCCGAATTGGCGAAGCGGGCCGATAGGTACACCATCATCCGCTCGGTCACAACCATGAACAAGCCGGGCGACCACGCCCGGGCGCCTTTTTACTGGCTGACCGGCAACCCGCGGCTGCCGAGCGGGACGGCGGAATACCCAATGTACGGCAGCGCCGTGTCGAAGTTCCGTCCCGGCCCCGCCGAGTTGCCAACCTTCGTCACCCTCGGCCTGATCGACATCCACACCCACAACGCCATCGGTCCGAGCTTCCTCGGCCCGGCGCACAGTCCGTTCATCCTCGACCCGACCAAGTCGGGCGACGCCATGAGCAAGATGCTCGTGCCGCAGATGGAGCTGCCCGCGCTGGAGCGCAACGCCGACCTGCTTAAGGCCCTCGACGGCAAGTTGCGCCAACAGGATCAGCTCGACCCGCTCATCGAGGGGCTCGACAAGCACCAGCAGACGGCGTTCAACATGCTCCGCTCGCCAAAGCTGCGCCAGGCCCTCGACCTGTCGAAAGAAGATCCCAAAACGATCGAACGCTACACGCGCAACAAGCTCGCCAAGACGCGCTACCCGGCGGGCAACCAGCTGCACTTCCTGCTGGCGCGGCGGCTGGTGGAGGTGGGCGTGCCGGTCGTCCACTTCAACCTCGGCTACTGGGACTGGCACGGCGAGAACTTCATCGCCGGCCGGCAGCAGATGCCGATGTTCGACGCGGGCCTGTCGGCCCTCTTGCAGGACCTCTACGACCGCGGCCTGCTCGACTCGACCATCGTTCTGGCGCTGGGCGAGATGGGCCGGCATCCGAAGTGCGGCACCCAAAAGAACGCCGGCCGCGATCACTGGGACTACGCTCAGTTCGTGCTGGCGGCCGGCGGCGGCTTCAAGGGCGGCAACATCGTCGGTGCCACCGACAAACACGGCTTCCAGGTCATCGACAAGTTCTACAAGATCGAGAGCTTTGGTCGCACGCTCTACCATCTGCTGGGCATCGACCCCGACACGACGGTGACGACGCGCAGCAGCCGGCCCGTGAAGTTGATCGCCGAGGAGGCCCCGATCATCAAGGAGGCCCTCGCCTGAGTGCTCCGTGACGTCCGGTCAGCCCCACGACCGACGGCCCCGAAAATGACCACGCCTCAACTTGCCGACGGCCCGGTCCTCTGTTACTGTCGTTGGAGGTTTCGGGGCATTGGTCTAGCTGGATGCCCTGCATCTCGGGCGGCGCAGCGCCGCCCCAGCGTTTCGCGTTCCATCCACCACGGGGAGTGCTGTTTCAGGCTCGCTGGTCGCCACGGTCACAATTGACCAACGAGTGGCCTGGAACGACCCCGCGGCCGCGGTCCCACTCGTTGGTCAATTGTGACCGTGGCGGCTCGCCCGAGAGCCCTCCCCCTCCCAGGTCGCGAAGTAGACGTCCCCGGAACCCAGGGCCGACGGCCGAACAAGCCTCGGCCCTCGTTGTTTCGTCATCGTGAGAGGGCGGAAGGATCAATCCGCCAGGGGCTCGACCCGAGCCGTCCGATAGTACGCCAAGACCGTGCGGAGCAGCGCCGGCAGCGAGGTCGGCCGGTGGCCCTGCTGTCGGTTGGCGTGACCGATCCGGTAGAGGAGGGACCATTGCCGGTACAGGGTACGGTAGGCATTCAGCAGCGAGGCGCCCGGGTCGTAGATGTTGGTCGACTCCGACGTGACGCCATTCAGCTCGACGACGGCCAGGTCGCGACCCGCCTTGAAGGCCGCGACGTCCGCATAGCGTACGTCGAAGCGGCCGATGAAGAAGCCGGCGAAGCGGCGGGCGATGACGTCGACGGCGCGCTCCAGTTGGGGCGTGAGGAGGTGCCCGCCGTCGCGGAACATTGTCCCCTGGCAGTGGTTGCCGGCCAGTGCCAGGCGGAACGGCTCACCCGCGCCCAGGATTCGGTCGGCCTCCGCCGCGTGGCGGGTCAGGAATGTCTTTGCCTGCATCCGGTAGCGCGGGTGCCGCCACACCAGCTCTTCCAGGGTCGACCGGCCGTCTCCGATAACAACGGGGAACTGCTTGTCCGTGATCGAGAAGATGTGTCCCCTTTCCTCTCCGGGGAGGCGATAGTAGAAGATGCCCGCCTCGTGGGGGCCAGGGTGATACGGCTGCACCAGCACCGCCCCGGGCTGCTGGTGCAGGTACTTCTCGACGTCGACCAGGTCGTGAACCCGCCTCATGCCGGCGCCGCGCTGGCCGGCGTCGGGCTTGAGGACGAGCGGAAACGGCCACTCCCTCTCGCGCACCGCCTGTCTGAACTGACCGAGGCGTTCCGCCGCCCCGCCCGGCGGCACCAGAAAGCTGGGGATCACCCACTCACGGGGGAGTTGCGTGAGGATGGCGTGCTTCGACTCGCCGACGACTCCGCCATCCGGGATGCCAGGGTTGGCCGCCGTCCAGACCGTGAAACTGCGGTAGCGCAAACTCAGCCAGGCCAGCCACGGCACAACCGGGATGTAGAACAGCCAGGTCGGCCAGAACTCCCAGCGCCATAGCCGGGCCACTTTCGCCGCTATCTTCGCCCGGCCGACCGCGCTGGCGGACAGGGTGAGGACTCGAATGAGGAGATAAAGCATCCCCAGGGCGAGCAGCGTCGTCAGCCAGCTTGTCCCAAGCAAGGCTCGGAGAGGCACGGCAAGAGAGTCGCCGAACAGGGAGACCGAGCCGACCAGCAGGGGCGTCCACAGCAGGGCCGCGACGAAGGTCCAGAAGACGAATCGGCCGCCCTGCCGGCCCAGGATGCCCGCCCCAAGGTAGAGCGGCAAACGCGTCCCAGGCAGGAACCGAGCGGCCACCACGGCCCCCGTTAGGTTGCGGTCGAGCCAGCGCCCGACCCGCTCCAACCCGCCTGTAGGTAGCCGGCGTCTCACCCAGCCCCACTCCAGCACACGGCGCCCCGCCATGCGACCGGCCAACCAGAGGGCCAGGTCGCTCACGAAGATCCCGAGGAAGCAACCCAGCAGCCCCAGGAGCAGTTCCGCCCGTCCCCCGGCAATGAGCAGGCCCACTCCGATGCAGGTCAGGTCCTCGGAGACGAAGGTCGCCAGGACGACCGCCCCGAGGAATGTCCAGGGGACAAGCGGCAAGTCCAAATCGATCGGCACAGGCAGACTCATGATGCCTCCGTAGGACGGATTTCCAATCCGTCCGGGCTTCACCCACGGACGGATTGGAAATCCGTCCTACGGAGGCCCGGCCGGGGACGATGGTCCGAGATCCCATCACGCCCTCTCTCGATGGGCGACAGTCGACGGCGCATAACCGAAATGGCTCGGCAGCGCGACGCCCAGCAGCCGGGCCATCACGGCGATCAGCGCGTTGTGGTGCGTCGTGTGGCTGAGCACGTAGGCCAGCTCTCGCTCCAGGGTGGTCGTGACCTCGACTCGGGGACCGTCCGGGGTGAGCAGGACCGACAGGCGCAAGGGCTGCGAACCGGACACCCAGAGGGAGGCCAGCAGTCGCTGCTCCAGCCGGTTGATCGCCTCGAGGGCGGCCTTCCGGCAGTGCTCGACGTCCGTGCCGCGCTGGCGGCGGTCGTAGTCCACCGCCCCCGCGGAGAGGCCGCCCAGCAGCGCCTCAAAGTGATCGAGGCTGTGGCGCACATGCCCGCCGATGCTGCTCGACACCACGCCGACCGGCTTCCGAGCGTACTGCCCGTCGGTCAGCGCCTCCAGCAATTCCGCAAGCTGGCGCAGGAGGGCGACCAGGGGCAGGACGGCGCGGGGGGGTCCCACCCCGCCAGTCCCCGCGAGTGCCGCCGCAATCTCGTGAAGGACCGCACTCATTCGGCTCGCTCCTTTCCGCGGCGTGTGCCCAGCAAGGGGAGCTGCCGCCAGCGATACACCAGGACGACCAGCGACCCGAACGCCACCGCCAGGGCCAGTCCGAACAAAAACCCGCCGTCGCCAGCCACTTCGATGCCCAGGCTCGTCAGGTGCGTGAAGATCGCCCCGCTGATGACGAACAGCGCCAGCGCTGCGCCGAGAGCGGCGGCGCGGGGAACCAGCAGCAGGACAGCGCAGACCAGTTCCAGCACCCCGACCGCGGTTGCTGCCGGGCGGCCACCCCGGTCGCCGAAGATCACCTGTGTCTCCGGGGCGTAGGTGAACTTGAAGTACAGCGTCTGGGCCAGAACCGCCGCCACGGCGACCTGTGCCCCCCACGGGACGAGCACGGAAGCTCGATACCAGCCCGCCGCAGACCGGGCCACACTTGCCGGTTCGGTACTCGCCTGTTGTTGCAGCATTGCAAACCTCTTGTCATCGAAAGGAGTTTCGGGCGCGCCTGCCGACCCGACCCGGTGGACAGGCTCGCGTTTCCCGACACCGCCTGGTACGATGCGCGGTGAATAAGGCGGTTACAGCAAATCCGAAGAGCGGCGCAGACACGTCTTGCCGATCGGGCGCCGCCGCCGGGCCAACAGGAGAAGACGGATGACGAGGGAGGTCGATCCCCTCAAGGTGGCGGGGCTGATCCCGGAGGACGGCGACCTGCTCGCGCTGCGGGCCATCGCGGAGGGGACCGCTCACAGCGTCGGCGAGGAGTTCTTCTCGTCCTTGGTCCGCCACCTCGCCAGCGCCCTCGGCGTCCCCTATGCGTTCGTCGCCGAGTTTGCCCGCGTCAACACGCGCGTCCGCACCCTGGCCTACTGGCACCGCGACCGCATCGCCGCCAATGTTGAGTTCGACCTGGCCGGCACGCCCTGCGAGGATGTCGTCCGCGGCCACCTCTGTCACCACCCCATCGGCGTCAAGGACAAGTTCCCGCTCGACCGCCCGCTCGTGCAGATGGGCATCGAGAGCTACCTGGGCGTCCCACTGCTGGACGACGCGGGCAACCACCTCGGCCACCTGGCTGTCTTCGACGAGCGGCCAATGCCGTCCGAGCCGCGGCGGCTGTTCGTCTTCCGCATCTTTGCCTCGCGGGCGGCGGCGGAGTTGGAGCGGTTGCGGGCCGAGCGGCGCCTCCGCGACAGCGAGGCCCGCTACCGCGACCTCTACCACGAGGCGCCCATCGCCTACGTCTCGACCGGCACCGACGGCCGATTCCGCAGTGTCAACCGTTCCGCGGCGCAGCTGCTTGGCTACACCGCCGAGGAGATGGTGGGCATGCCGCTCACCGACATCCTGGCCGACACGCCGGCCGGCAAGCCGAAGGGCCTCGGCATCTTCCAGAAGTTTCTCCGCGGCGAGGGAGCCGATGGCGAGGAGCTGGAACTGCGGCACAAGGACGGCCGGCCGGTGTGGGTCAGCCTGTGGATGAAGCCGATGCGCGGCGACGACGGCAAGGTGCAGGCCAGCCGGTCGATTTGGATCGACATCACCGCCCGTGTGCTGGCCGAGGCGGAGCGCGCCCGGCTGGCGCAGCAGAACCTCTATCTGCAGGAAGAGATCAAGGCGGCGCACAACTTCGAGGAGATCATCGGACGCAGCCCCGCCCTGGCCGCCGTCCTCGATCATGTCCGCCAGGTTGCTCCCACCGACACGACGGTGCTGATTACCGGAGAAACGGGAACGGGCAAGGAGCTGATTGCCCGCGCCCTGCACTCCAGCAGCCGCCGCAAGCACAAGCCGCTGATCAAGGTGAACTGCGCCGCCCTGCCGACCGGCCTGGTCGAGAGTGAGCTGTTCGGCCACGAGAAGGGCGCTTTCACCGGCGCCATCGCCCGCCGCGTCGGCCGCTTCGAGCTGGCCGACGGCGGAACGCTCTTCCTCGATGAGGTCGGCGAGATCCCGCCGGAGGTTCAGGTGAAGCTGTTGCGCGTCTTGCAAGAGCGCGAGTTCGACCGTGTCGGCGGCACGGCCCCAATCAAGGTCGATGTCCGCGTTCTCGCCGCCACCAACCGCGACTTGCTCCAGGCCGTCCGCGACAAGACCTTCCGCGAGGACCTCTATTATCGCCTGAGTGTCTTCCCCGTCCGCCTGCCGCCGCTGCGCGAGCGCCCCGAGGACATTCCTCTGCTCGCTCACTTCCTCGTCGACAAGTTCGCTATGCGCATCGGCAAGCGGATCGAGGGGATCAGCCAGGCGACGATGCAGCATCTGCTGGACTACGCCTGGCCCGGCAACGTCCGTGAACTGGAGAACGTCCTCGAGCGGGCGGTCATCCTCACCCGCTCGTCCGTTCTCGAGATCGACGCCAGCGTCCTTCCAGGCGGGCCCCCTCGGGAGGGCGAGGCTCCTGCCGAGCCGGGCAGACGGCTCGGCAGGAGCCTCGCCCTCCCGGGGGAGCCGCCCGCCGGGGGACAGGCACCCACCCTGGAAGCGGTGGAATGCGAACACATCCGCGCCGTCCTCCGTCAAACCAACGGAGTCATCGATGGTCCCGCCGGGGCGGCGCGGATCCTCGGCCTGCATCCCAACACGCTCCGCAGCCGGATGAAGAAGCTCGGCATCACGCGCCCCGGCCACGATCCTTCGTGATCGCCACGACCGGCCGTGGCGCCTCCCCCCTCCCCCACGCCACCCGCATCTCCGTTCGCAACGCTCACTCATCTCGCAAATCTAAGCCTCCCAGGAGTTTGCGCGAATTCTTTCCAGCTCTTCTGGCGACCGGCACGCGGCTCGCTTTCTCCCCTCCTCACTGTCCCCGGAGAAAGGCGTCATGCTGAAGATCACCCGCGTCCTCGATGGCGAATCGGGCCTACTGCTCAGGCTGGAAGGGAAGCTCCTCGGGCCGTGGGTGGAGGAGCTGGCAGGGGTCTGCACGGAGCCCGATCGCCCCTGCCGTGTTCGACTCGACCTGTCGGCGGTGACCTTCGTGGACGTGTCCGGGGAGCGGATACTTCGCGCGTTGATGGACCGGGGCGTGGTGATCGCCGCTGCCTCGGGGTTCGTGGCGGCCCTGTTGCGCCTGGAGGATCGATGACTACTTCTGTCCTGTGCTCGACACCCGAGATGTCCGACGACCGTTTCTCACAGGCTTCCCGCTCCCCTGAACTGGAAGCGGAAGCGGAGTTGGTGGACCGCATTCGTGCCGGCGACGAGTCGGCCTGCGCGACCCTGGTCCGCCGGCATGGCGGCGCTATGATGGCCTGCGCCCGTCGCATCCTTCACTGCGAGGCCGAGAGTGCCGACGCCGTCCAGGATGCCCTCGTCTCGGCCTTCCGTTCGATCGGCTCGTTCGCCGGGAACGCCCGCCTGGGCACCTGGCTGCATCGCATTGTCGTCAACGCCTGCCTGGTGCGGCTGCGTGCCCGTCGCCGGCGCCGGGCCGTGCCGCTTGACGACCTGCTCCCCACCTTCGACGAGTCCGGCCGCCCTGCCTCGCGCCTGGCGGGAGACGGCGCCCGCCAGCCGCTCGCCCGGCTGGAGCGAGAGGAGGTTCGGGCGCAGGTCCGCGCTTGCATCGACCGCCTTCCCGACCCGCACCGGACCGTCCTTCTGCTGCGCGACATCGAGGAGTTCGACACGGACCAGACAGCCGAGTTGCTCGGGACCTCGCGCGGCGCGGTCAAGGTTCGTCTCCACCGCGCTCGCCAGGCGCTGCGATCGTTGCTGGCGCCGCTCCTTGGCCTGGACGGGAATCCCACGGTTGAGAACGAGATGGGCGCTGATCTGGACGGGGGGTGATCGAGGGTGGTAAAGTAGGATCAGCCCAGGATGGCATCCCCAAAAGCAGCAACGACGGGGTCCCCGCGGTGATTTATGTCGAACGGCGATCTGTGTCGCATTCTTCGGCATGGAACGACCAGACAGCGGGCCGAGGCAATTCTGCGGGACGGTCCCGATCCCAATTTCGTTGAGCCAGGGGCAAACACAGGCAGCGCAGAGGGGTTTTCCACTTCTCCTCCGGAAGGACCGTTCCCCACCGGCTCGCCGGAGAAAGTCGCCGCCGACAAGGCAAACCTGTTCCCCAACGAAGGGGGGCCTGCAATCCTCGAGATCGAGGTGCCCATCGCAATTGCAGATCTCGCGGACTTCGGCGGTGAATACCGGTTCGAGCCCGGTTATGGGCTCGAAGAACTCCTGGAAATCTGGCCGACGATACCGAAAAGGATTCTGTAGCCATGACCGTGCTTTCTCGAATCCGGGATCTGGTCCAAGACAAACTCGCCGGTCGAAAGATTGACATCGAGGGATTTGCCGACGAACTGCTCCTTCTGGCCAGGGAGGCGGGCGAGGTCCAAGGGACATTGGCGACGGATCGAGTTCTACGCCTGGAGGTTGACGGACAGCACTCCTGTGAAGTCGAAGTGGATCGCGCCAAGACGAAGTTGCGAATGCTCTGTGCTCGCCTGGGTGTGCTCTGCAACCAAAGCGGCCTTGGTAACGTTTCGCTCTACGGAGGTGAGGGCGTCATCGAAAAGAAGCACTCATCGCTTGCGCAACATGAAGACCAAAAACAATCCGAATCAAGCGCGGCTCCGCCCCAGGTAGAAGCGAATCGGTGGACTGTTCGTTTCAAGAACACCTCTTCCGAACAGGGCTTCACGATCATTCCTTTGGGCTGGCGCCGGTTACCCGTCACGGCTTCGTGACCGTCACGCGCAACGGCTCGCTGCTGTAGGTGAACTTGATCGCGAAGTTGATCGACGCATGCACCATCACGGCTACCTGCTGATTCGCGACAGGCTTCGCGTCGGCAGCGGCCTTCAGCATGATCCAGCCCTTCGACTGTTCGCCGGTCAGGAGCGTCTGGCTCCCCGCGCCGTCGACCGTCACGCCGGGCGGCAGGCTGTTGTTGTAGACGAACTCCAGGTGCTGATAGATCACGTCGAGCGTCAGGTTGGCCTTGAAACCCGGCCGTCGCTTCACCTCGACCTCGACCTTCTTCGACTCACCCGGCTTCAGCGTCACGGCCGCCGGACTGATCTTCACCCATTCCAGGTCCAGAGGCTCGCTGATTGACACCGTGTGCATCTGCACCGGGAAATGGTTTCGACCTCCACCCGGGTTGTAGAACTCCTGTAGCGGACGCGCCTCTACCGTCAGCGCGACGGGCTTGCCGTCGGTGCCGGGGACGTTCGCCGTCCCGGTGATGCGGACATTCGATGCCCCCTGCGCAGCGTCGGCGGTGGCTTGCAGGATGATGCAACCATCGGTCCCGTTGGCGAGGATGCGGCCACAGGAGGCCTTCACGCCTGGCGCTAGTCCCTCGATGCCCAGTTGCACCTCGCCGCTGAAGCCGCCCTTGCGGGTCAGGCGGACGTGGAGGACAGCGGCGGTCCCGGGCGCAAGCAGCGTCTTGTCGGTGTCCGTGTCCATAACGAACGTTGGCCGCGTGTGCGTCACTTGGAGGAAGTAGCCGAACGCCGGCCCGCCGCGCTGATGGACGTCACGAACCTGGACGACGTAACGGCCGTCCGCCGGTGCCTCCCAGTCCAGGAAGGAGTCGGCGTACTGGTTAAAGCCGTTATAGCTCGAATTGCGCTCCTGATGGTCGTCATTCTCGGCGAGTCGTTCGCCTTTCGGACCGAGGATGCGCAGCAGCGAGTCGAGGTGCGAACCGTGCCGCTGGGCGATCACCTCGAAGGTGAAGCGTTCTCCTTTCTTGGCGTCGACGGCGTAGCAGTCGACATCGCCGGGAGCATCCATGCGGCCGCTGACCCCAGCCGGTACGCGCAGGAGCTGAGCTTTTACCGGCGTGTCGTTGTCACCGGGCGCCTCGCGCACGTCGGGCAAGTTGCTGACGACGACCGGCACGGGGTTGCTCTTCTCTCCCTTGCTCAGCGGCAGGGTGTACCAGCGCAGCCCCTCCGCTTCCTGGGCGGGAAGCGTCAGGTCGGCCGTCGCGTCGGGCGGCAGGCTGTGGCCGGACAGGTGCAGCTTCGTCGTCGCGCCGGGCGTCGCCCGCATCGGGTGGACGTGGGTAACGTAGGGGCGGTCGTTGATCTCGATGCAGTAAGTCCAGTGTGGCTCGCCGGCAAAGCGGACGTCGCGCACCTCGAGGTAATACTCCCCGGCCTTGTCGAACTTGTGGTGCAGGAGCGGATCGGCGGCATAGTAGTTGTCATTCGAGGCGAGCACCGTGCCCTTGTCGTCGCGGAGAATGAGGATCGGGTCGGCGATGCTCTGCAAGTCGTGGATGCGGTCGGCCAGCCGGTGGCAGTACATGTGGAAAGTAAGGGCCTGCCCTGCTGCGACGCGGAACTTGAAAAAGTCGACGTCCTCCTGGGCCTCGAGCGCCCCGCACACGGCCGCCGGCAGCGTGATGGCCTGGGCCGTCTTCATCGTGTTGTTGTTTGGCGCCTCGACGACGATCGGATCGCGGACGATGACGAGCTGTCCAAGGGTGGAGGCGCCCTGGGGCGTGACGAGGCGGACGTCGCGCATGCCGGGCCGGGCGTCCGCCGCGGTCTTGAAGCGCACCTTCAGGCGCGAAACCTCGGGCCGCGTCGCGCCGGGCTTGAGCGCCGGCGGCGGGTCGACTTCGCCAGCGACGCCCGTGCCACTGATGAACACGCGGTAAGCGCCGTGCAGATTGTAGCGCGACTCGAACTCGCACTCACAGGTCTTGCCCGCCTGCACCGCAACGGGGCGGACGGCCATGATCATCGGATAGAATGTATCCGCCCGAAGAGGACTCACCACAGAGACACAGAGATACAGAGAAGTCAAAAACAGGAAAGGAGACAAACTCCGCCCTCTTGCACCTTGGATTCTCATTCTTGTTCGTCCTCCTATCTTTTCTCTGTGTCTGTGTGGTTGGATACGCTTGCTAAGGAACGGTTTCAAGACGTAGGTCAGGCTTTCTAGAGCGGTTTGCATTTGCTCGTAGCACAGGCGTCTCGCCTGTGCGCTGTCGCGGTTCGGCACAGGCGAGACGCCTGTGCTACGGCCGACTGCAAAACGCTCTAGCCTGACAAAACCCGTCAGGCTAGAAAGCCTGACCTACTTTGTGAAACAGCTCCTTATGGGTCTTCCCGGGTCGCCTACGCCGCGGGCCGTGTAACCCACAGGAGGAGGCCGATCGCTGCCCACGTCGCCACCGCCACCCAATGATACCAGGCAAAACTCCAGGCCGTCACCACAGCCAGCGCCAGGCTTACCGCCGCGCCGCACAGGCCGAGCGCCCGCACCCCGTGCGTCGCTCCCCCGCCGGCGCCGAACCCCAGGGCCAGGCACGCCGCCAGCCAGCCCAGCGCGCCTGCCAGTGAGCCGACCTGTGCGATCGGCCCCAGCACCGCCCGCCCCAGGAACGTCGCCAGCAGCGTGACGGCGCAGACCAGCCCAATGGCGACGGTCGGCGTCCCGAAGCGACTGTCCACGGCCCCCAGTCTCGCTCCCAGCAGGCCGCGCCGCCCCATCGCATAGAGCAGCCGCGTCGAGCTGAGGAACATCCCATTGAAGACCTTCAATAGTGACAGGACCGCACCGAAGATCAACAGCCACACTAACGGCTTGGACTGGAAGGCGTCCTCGAACGCGATCGCCGTGGCAAAATCCTTCTTGCTGAGTTGCTGCCACGGGTACAACATCGCCACGGAAGCAATCACCCCCACGTAGAACAGCGTCCCGGCAGCCAGCGCCAGCAGCATCACCGGGGCGAAGCGTCGTGTCTCGAAGTCAGCCGCCGCCTCCTCCGAACACTTCGGGACGGTCTCAAAACCCATCAGGAAGTACGGGACGATCGGCAGCACCGCCAGCGTCGAGAGGAAAACACCGCTCGCGTCCTCGCCCTCCGCGAACAGGGGTTGCATCTGCTCGAAACGCCCGCGCCACAGGGCGAGCAGGACGAAGACGCAAAAAACGGCCAGCAGCCCGAACGTCGCCCAGTTCTGAAAGCGGGCGCTGAGCCGGATGCCGCGGTAGTTGAGCACCGCGAGGGCGAGCGTCGTGCCGAGGCCCAGGACCAGGTGCGGTAAGTAAACGGCGTGTTCACCGACCTGGTACAGCTCCAGCGTGTTCATGAACGGCAGGATGTACCCCACCAGCCGGCCGATTGCCACCGCCTCGTAGGGGCAGACGACCAGGTAGCCAAATGTCATGGCCCAGCCGGTGAGGAAGCTGACCACGGGGGGAAACACGGCGGCGGTGTAGGCGACCTCGCTGCCCGCCTCCGGCATCCGCTGCGCCAGCCGCCCGTAAGCCAGCGCCACCGGGACCAGGACCACGCCGCAGACGAGGTAGGCGAGCATCGCTCCCCCGGGCCCGCCGGCCGTCAGCCACTCCTCGATGACGACCACCCAGCCGGCGCCAACGATGCAGCCGAAGGCCAACGTGAAGTATTCGGTGGTCCCCATCACCCGCCGAAGGCCCGGCGTGCGAGCCTCCGTGGCAGCGCCGGCAACCTTTTCCTGCGGATCATTCGATTCCGGATCGGCCTTATTCACATCGACTTCTCCATCGAGCACAGGGACACCGCGTCATTGCGGGCCGTGGAATGCCTCTGCTTTTGCTCACCGAGAGGGTCGGATTGGTGTTGCCCGATGTTAGGGCCGGGCGGCGCAGGCGAACGGCACTGGCTGTGCCTGCCGCAAGGGCAAGGCGCGGCCTCGAAGCGAGTCCCGAATCAGCGATTTCCTTGTGGAGCGTGGGTGAAGTTTGTATGATGATGATGTTCCCGACTGCGCGAGTGATGGACCGTTCGCCCTGACTCGTTCTCCGTCTGACCCGGGGGGAAGCCAGCGAGATGGACGAATTACACCACGAATGCGGGATCGCCGCAATCTATCACTTGCCCAGTTTGAACCCGTCCCGACTGGCCCCGCTGACTGGCCCCGAGCAGGTTTCGCGACTGATGCCGCGGATGCTGCTCGACCTGCAGAACCGCGGACAGCTCGCCGCTGGCTTCACCACCCATCGGCCACGTCCGCTACGCCACCTGCGGCGCCACTGAGCGCTCCTACGCCCAGCCGTTCGATCGGCATCACGGCTGCAAGTGGAAGTGGTTCAGCTTCGCCTTCAACGGCCAGCTCGCCAACTTCACCCAGCTGCGCGACGAACTGCTGACGCAAACCGATTACCACCTGACGCGCAACATCGATACCGAAATCATCATGCACTATCTCAGCCACGCGCTGAGCCAGTGCGGTGAGGAGCGGCCCGACCTGGTAGAGGTCTTCCGCCGCCTGTCGCAGAAGTTCGACGGTGCCTACAACCTCGTCTTCCTCAACGCCATGGGCGACATGGTCGTCCTGCGCGACCCGAAGGGCTTCCGCCCGCTCTGCTACGCCCAGGACGGCCCGCTGTTTGCTGCTGCCAGTGAGAGCGTCCCCCTGTTGAACCTCGGCTTCCGCGAGGTCCACTCGCTGGCGCCGGGCGAGATGATCCTGATCAGCGACGGCGAGCCCCGCCGCGAACGCTTCGCTCCTGAGCAGCCGCGGGCCCATTGTTTCTTCGAGTGGATCTACTTTGCCAACGTCGCCAGCACGCTCGACAACCGCAGCGTGTATTTGACGCGGGCAGCGCTGGGCCAGGAACTCGCCCGCCAGGAACGACAGTTCGGCCGCGTACCGCTGGACGCCGACACCATTGTCGTGCCCGTGCCGGACACCGGCAAGGCGGC
>JACOUH010000148.1 GCA_016177925.1 Planctomycetota bacterium
CAGGCCAAGGTCGCCTCCACGGATGGGGCTGTCAACAATCTCACGATGAGCATCCCCGGTGGATCCTTCAAGGATTTCATCCTCAACCCGGAGGATGGGAGCGGATCGGCGCATGTTACGGTGGTCTTGAATGATGCCACGGCCACTTTCGACTACGACCTGGGCAATGGGAACAACTTCCTGACCATCGTGGCCTCGAACGGTGAGTATATCCTGAGCGTCACGGTTGACGCCGCTGGAGGCTTCAAGGACCTGAAACAGCCTCGTATCTCTGGCGCTGCTGCCCCGGAGCCCTCGACGATTGCCTTGGCCCTCGTCGGGGTCGCCGGTCTGGGCCTGGGCGGTCTGCGTCGCCTTCGTCGGCGATCGCCGGTCGCCACCGCGTAACCCACTGTCGGGGGGCACCACCGTTCAACCGAGCGGTACACTGCCCCCCCGATTCCCGACCTGCCTGGGCCAGGACGTTGTCCTGGCCGAGGCAGGCGGATTCATGGTCCCTCGTCCCACACGCCAGGGGAGCCGGCGGCGACCCGCCGGAAGGTGCAGCGTGAGCGCGACGGACCAGCAAGTTCCCGGGCACGGGACGACCTGAAGGGCTATTACCTCGGCAAGAAAAACGTCACGCACCCGACGCCGCAGCGCGGGGTTGTAGGACGGATTTCCAATCCGTCCGTGCGTGAAGCCGGGACGGTTTGAAAAACCGTCCTACAACCCCGCGCCACGGTGTCGGGCGAGGGGTGCGAATCTTTGTTGCCGGCGTAATATGCGCGCGGCGGAACTGCAAAGGAGAGCGGCACTCGGCTGGATGAAGGTTTGGGTGATCGACCCCGAAGAGCGGTGCGGGAATCCACGCCTGGCAGTGAAGCTGGAGTTCGCCTGTACAAGCCCGCATGCCGCGCGGGCAGTGACCGATCAGCAGGGCTCGGGCCACGGCGGATGCAAGACCGCAAAAGGCAAGTCCAGGCCTGCGGCAATCCGAAGGGCCTCGAGCAGCTCGGGAGGCACAGGGACCGGCTGGAGCTGCCGCACCAGTTGGAGGACAACCGTGTAGCTGTCCGCGAGGGCGACGCACTGGGCACAGGAAGCCAGGTGCTGCTCGACCAGCTCGCGGTACTCGCCGGGAAGCTCCTGCTCGACGTAGCCAAGGAGGAGCCGGGCGAGTGTCCGGCAACTGATCACCCCGAAATCTCCTCGAAGTAAGGGGCGAGGGCGTGGCGCAGACTGAGCCGGGCGCGGTGCAGCCGGCTCTTGACCGCCGGCAAGCTCAGCCGCAGGACCTCGCCGATCTCGGCGTTGGCAAGTCCCTCGAGGTCGGCCAGGACAAACACGTCGCGGTAGAGAGCGGGGAGCCCCGCCACCGCCTTCTCGATCATCTGCGACAACTCGTGGCCCAGCACCTGCTGGACGGGCCCGGCGGCCCAGCCCCGTACTGGCGTGGCGTGGGAACCGTCGGCGAGGAACTGGTCCATCGGGTCGCTGATCTGGCGCTCGGGGTGCGTTGCCCGCTTGCGACGCAGGGCCAGGGCCGCATTGGCGGTGATGCGGTACAGCCAGGTGGCCAGGGACGACTCGCCCCGGAAAGTGTCCAGTTTGCGCACCACCTGCAGCAGCACTTCCGACGTCACGTCCTCCGCGTCGGACTCATTGGTCAGCATCCGTCGGGCCAGGTTGTAGACGCGCGGGGCGTACTCGCGAAAAACTTGCTCGGCCGTCGGTGCGGCGCCGGGACACTCCTCGGCGACGGTCGGCGCATTTTTTTCCTCCTCCTCGGCCGATTGAATGCTAGAGTAGAATAGGGGAGTTGTTTCCTTTGCCGGCGCGGCCGTCTGGTGCGGCCCCTGGCCCGCTGCCCCGTGGGGCCGGCTGGTGCGAAGGTTGCGATCGAGACTGAGCGGGCGCTCCATGATGCTCACCACTGAAGGAGTCTGCGGAACGATGAGCCTCGAGCCCGGCGCGCAGACTAGGCGCAGGACTGACGCCGGGCCGATGGCGTCTTGCTTGGCGGCTAAAACCACCGGTCCTTTTGTTCTCTGAGAACTGGCTTCCCGGCCAGGCAGGCAACAAGCCTGCAACCATCCTGTCCGGGCCGACTCCTTCAGCCTGACATCGTAGCGTTCGGGCCCCGCGCGGGCGTCCAACCGGCAGGTTTCCGGGCCGCAACCCGGATGGGCGTGTTCCTCAGCAAACGGGGGGGGCCGGCAGAGGGCAACGCTACTCTTTTGGTCGGAGTGTCGAAGAAACCAAGGATGAAGTCTGGGGCGATCTATTCATTCCTCTGGGCATGGGATCGTCCGTACAGGACTCACACCTCGGCACAGGGAGGGAAAATCCCTTGGGGGGGAGAGAAAGATAGCTCACTTTTTCCGCATTGTCCAATTAGCATATCTGCCCCAGGTGCGAAAAGCAAGAGGTTCATCACTTTTTATCCGTTTATGAGCCTGGAGCGTCCGGAGGGCAGGTTTGGCCGTAAGTCGTTATCCTATCACGACTTCCCAGTTCAACCCACCCTCGGTTCCGCCGAGATCAAACCTCCCCATAGGAAAAAGCACTACCGATTGGATGCACCCCGCTCCAAAAAAGTTCCCTCGTCGTCGCGAACGGGCAACCTGAGGTGGATCATGCAGAGCCAGTTGCGTGCTGGTCTTGCCGATGGCTGCCACCGTTCGCCTCGTGTGTTGCCGGCTGGTTCCCGACCAAATGTCCCTATTAAACCCTTCGACCCAGTGCAGGTTTCGGCAGACCAACCTCGCTGGCGCTATGGGTGGGTTGGGCGGGCGTGTCGGGCGGGAGTCACGGCAAGATGCCGGCCGATACGACTGGGGGGAAGCCGGTGCGAGATCAAGGGGGAGAAAAAGAGAAAGGTTTATAGTCAGGTGTTCATCGGGTGGAGGTCTGAAACTTTTCAGGTGGGAGCGCATCAAATCGTCACACTCACCGCTGGCAGGTGAGCCGACGTCCGGCCGGCGGGGGGTCTTGCTTGGCGGCTAGTCCCCGCCGGCCTTTGTCGGCTCGCGAAAGCCTTGGACGTCGACTTCGCTATTATAGCCTCGAACTCAGGTATGGGAACGGCGATCCGAACATCTCTCCTCGATTCGTGCTGTTGCCCGGCCCGGTCGAACTTTCGTCTGGGAGAGGAGGAACGAGTCCCCGCCGCGAACTCCAGCAAGACCGTCGCCGGCGGTCTTGACTGAGAAGTGGTTTCAAAACCCCTGTGGGGCAGGCAGCTTGCCTGCCAGACCAAGGCAGGCAAGCTGCCTGCCAGACCAAGGCAGGCAGCTTGCCTGCCAGACCAAGGCAGGCAGCTTGCCTGCCAGACCAAGGCAGGCAAGCTGCCTGCCCCACGTTTTGAAACCGCTTCTGAGCTGCCCCTGACAAACGGCCCCGAGGGCAAGGGACGGCCCAACTCCTGCGCCACCCAACCCGGGCCGAAGAGTTGGACCCTCCATTCCAGTTTCCGCCTCTTCCGGGTAGAGTATAGATTCTGGGTAGAGTATAGAGAGACCAACCCTTCGCCCAGAGCCGATATTGGAAGGGCTCAAGTCATTCAAGGGGGAGGCGCGCCCGCCTTCGCCCGGCACAGAGGTAGCAATGAAAGCGACGCCACAGGAGCGCGCGGCCCGTGCGGTGGAGGCGTACCGGCAATCGGCGGATCTGGCAGCCCTTCAGGAGGAGATCGCTTCCTCCATCGCCTCGGCGATCACGGAAGAGCAGCAGGGGCTGCGGACGACCTTGCAGCTGTGTATCCAGGCCTTCAACGAAGTTCTCGGGCTGTCCGGAATCCCGGGCGAACTGCGCGCCGCGCTGCGGGCGTGCCGCGGGCTGTGTCTGGCCGGGCTGATGCAGGAGGAAGACTCAGCGAAGACGGCAGTCGAGACGGCAGACAAGCCGTCCTGAGGAACGAACGCCACGCTATTACCCCGGCACGAAAGAGCCACACAAGCCCCAAGCGCAAGCGACGGGACGTCCCCGCGCTGGCGCTTGGGGCTTGTGTTAGCGCCGCCCGACCCAAGCCCGGAGCGCCAGCGACGGGACGGCTTGTGTTAGCGCCGCCCGACACAAGCCCGGAGCGCCAGCGACGGGACGTCCCCGCGCTGGCGCTTGGGGCTTGGGTCAACTCTCCCCGCGTTGAGTAGAACCCGCTGGCGGGGAGGGACACATGCCCGAGCCGAGCGAAGGCCTCATCCTCACGCTCAACAGCGGTTCCTCGAGCGTGAAGTTCGCCCTCTACCGCATGGGCACGGCAGAAGAACTGGTCGTCCTCGGCAAGCTGGATCGGATCGGCCTGGCGGACGGACAGTTTCGCGCCGAGCGCGGCCACGAGGTCCTCGCCGACCAGTCCCTGGCGCTGCCGAATCACGAGGCAGCGCTGACCGTCCTACTGCGCTGGCTGCACGACCAGCAGTCCGGACCGGCCGTTACCGCCGTCGGCCATCGTGTTGTGCAGGGAGGCCCGCAGCACACGCGCCCGCAGCGGATCACGCCAGCCATCCTCGACGACCTGCGGCGTCTCATCCCCCTGGCGCCGAACCACCTCCCCAGCGAGATCGCCGGCATCGAAGCCGTCGCGCGGGCCTTCCCGCAGCTGCCCCAGGTCGCCTGCTTCGATACCGCCTTCCACCGCGCCATGCCCGACCTGGCGCGGCGTCTCGCCGTGCCGCGGCACCTTTACGACGAGGGCGTCCAGCGCTACGGTTTCCACGGGCTGTCGTACCAGTACATCGTCGAGGAGCTGCGCCGCGCGGCCGGCGCCGAGGCCGCCTCCGGCCGCCTCGTCATTGCCCACCTGGGCAACGGCGCCAGCCTCGCCGCGGTGCGCGGCGGCCGGCCCATCGACACGACCATGGGGCTGACCCCTCTTGGCGGGTTGGTCATGGGCACGCGCTGTGGCGACCTCGATCCCGCCGTGGTGCTCTACCTGCTGCGCGAGAAAGGCATGAGCGCCGACGCGGTCGACGAACTGCTCAACAAACGCTCGGGGCTGTTGGGCGTCTCGGAGATCAGCCCGGACATGAAGGACCTGCTCGACCGCGAGGCCTTCGACCCGCGCGCGGGGGAAGCGGTCGGACTATTCTGCAACCAGGCCCGCAAGTTCATCGCGGCGATGGCGGCCGCGGCCGGCGGACTCGACACGCTCGTCTTCACCGCCGGCATCGGCGAACACTCGCCGCCGATCCGCGCCCGCCTCTGCGAGGGCCTCGCCTTCCTCGGCATCCGTGTCGACTCGGCCCGCAATGCTGCCAATGCCCCGGTCATTTCGCCCGACGGCGCCCCTGTGACGGTTCGCGTGATGAAGACCAACGAGGAACAGATGATCGCCCGCCAGACGTTCGCTGTCGTAGGTGGTTAGGTGGTTAGGTGGTTGGGTGGTTGATGGGGCGTCGCCACTGCCCAACCACCCAACCACCTAGAGCGGTTCACACTTGCGTTGCACACTAACCCGAAGCGTCAGCGAGGGCCGGTCCCTCGCTGACGCTTCGGGTTAGTGTGCGACCCGGCCGCGAACCGCTCTAACCACCCAACCACCTAAACCCAGGAGGAACCATGACTGCCGTCGCGACCGAACTGGGGGCCCTCAGCGCCTACGGCAAGGCCCGCTCCACCGTGCCGGGTTCGCCCCTCGACGCCGACGAGTTGCGCAAACTGCACGCCTGGTGGCGGGCGAGTCTCTACCTGTCGCTCGGGATGATCTATCTCAGGGACAATCCGCTGCTGCGCGAGCCGCTGAAGACTCAGCATGTCAAGCGGCGGCTGCTGGGCCACTGGGGCTCCGACCCCGGCATGAGCCTGGTCTACCTCCACTTGAATCGGCTCATCCGCAAGTACGACCTCGACATGATCTTCCTCGCCGGTCCGGGGCACGGGGCGCCTGCGCTGCTCTCGAACGCCTACCTCGAGGGGACCTATTCCGAGGTCTATCCCGAGAAAAGCGAGGACGTCGAGGGGCTGCGCCGCTTCTTCAAGACCTTCTCCTTCCCCGGCGGCATCGGCAGTCACTGCACGCCGGAGACGCCGGGCTCGATCCACGAGGGCGGCGAGCTGGGCTACTCGGTGTCGCACGCCTATGGCGCCGCCTTCGACAACCCCGACCTGATCGTCGCCGTCATGGCCGGCGACGGCGAGGCGGAGACCGGCCCGCTGGCGACGAGCTGGCACTCCAACAAGTTCCTCAACCCGGCCCGCGACGGCGCCGTGCTGCCGATCCTCCACCTCAACGGCTACAAGATCAACAACCCGACTCTCCTCGCCCGCATTAGCCACGACGAGCTGGAGGCGCTGTTCAAGGGCTACGGCTACACGCCGTATTTCGTCGAGGGCTCCGACTTCGACAGCATGCACCAGGCCACCGCGGCGACGCTGGAGCGCTGCGTCCAGGAGATCCGCGCCATCCAGGAGAAGGCACGCGGCACCAGCACCGTACGGCGGCCGCGCTGGCCGATGGTTGTCTTGCGCAGCCCCAAAGGGTGGACCGGCCCGCGCGAAGTCGACGGCCACCGCGTCGAGGGCTTCTGGCGATCCCACCAGGTGCCGATGGCCGACATCCACGAGAACGCCGCCCATCTCAAGTTGCTCGAGGAGTGGCTGCACAGCTACGAGCCGGGCGAGCTGTTCGACGAGAGCGGCCGGCTGATCCCCGAGCTGAGGGAGTTGGCGCCGAAGGGCCCGCGCCGGATGAGCGCCAATCCGCACGCCAACGGTGGACTGCTCCGCAAAGCACTGCACCTGCCCGACTTCCGCAGCTACGCGGTCGCCGTGGCGAAGCCCGGCACCACCGAGGGCGAATCGACGCGCGTGCTCGGCCAGTTCCTCCGTGATGTAATCCGCAAGAACCCGACCAACTTCCGCGTCTTCGGCCCGGACGAGACGACCTCCAACCGCCTCAGCCCGGTCTATGAAGCGAGTAAAAAGACCTGGATGGGGGAATTCTTCCCGGAGGATGCCGACGGTGGCGAGCTGGCGCCGGACGGCCGGGTCATGGAGATGCTGAGCGAGCACACGCTGGAGGGCTGGCTGGAGGGCTACGTGCTGACGGGGCGGCACGGTTTCTTCTCGACCTACGAGGCCTTCGTCCACATCATCGACTCGATGTTCAACCAGCACGCCAAGTGGCTGGCCAAGTGCGCCGAGCTGCCGTGGCGGGCCGACGTGTCCTCGGTAAACCTGCTGATCACCTCGACGGTCTGGCGGCAGGACCACAACGGTTTCACGCACCAGGACCCCGGCTTCCTCGACGTGGTCGCCAACAAGAGCCCGACGGTGACGCGCATCTATCTGCCGCCCGACGCCAACTGCCTGCTCTCGGTTGCGGACCACTGTCTGCGAAGCGTCAACTACGTCAACGTGATCGTCGCCGACAAGCAGCCGCACTTGCAGTACCTCGACATGAACACGGCCATCACGCACTGCACCAAGGGCATCGGCATCTGGCCGTGGGCCAGCAACGACCAGGGGCAGGAGCCGGACCTGGTCATGGTCGGCTGCGGCGACGTGGCGACGAAGGAGGCGCTGGCCGCCACGTCCCTGCTGCGCCAGCACTTCCCCGAGCTGAAGGTACGTTTCATCAACGTCGTCGACCTGTTCAAGCTGGTGCCCGAGAGCGAGCACCCACACGGCCTGAGCGACCGCGAGTTCGACACGCTGTTCACCGTCGACAAGCCGATCATCTTCAACTTCCACGCTTATCCGTGGCTGATCCACCGGCTGGCGTACCGGCGCACCAACCACAAGAACCTGCACGTGCGCGGCTACAAGGAGCGGGGCAACATCAACACGCCGCTGGAGCTGGCGATCCAGAACCAGATCGACCGCTTCAGCCTGGCGATGGACGCGATCGACCGCGTGCCGAAGCTTCGCGCTGTCGGCGGCCACGCCCGCGACCAGCTGATGAACATCCAAATCGAGTGCCGCAATTACGCCTACGAGCACGGTATCGACAAGCCGGAGGCACTCGGCTGGAAATGGCCGTTCTAAGGCGAACGGCAGGAAATGATCTCCCCGTAGGACCGTAGGACGGATTTCCAATCCGTCCGGACGGCTTGGAAATCCG
>JACOUH010000062.1 GCA_016177925.1 Planctomycetota bacterium
GAGGTCTGGAAGGCCATTGGCCCCGGCGGCGTCGAGCTGGCCGTCAAGATCATCAACCTCAGCGGCGACCAGGGCCTCCGCGAGTTCCGCGCCGTCCGCCTGTTGCGGCGGCTGCGCCACCCCAACCTCGTCCCCCTCTTTGGCTTCTGGCTCAAGGACGACCGCGGCTACCTGATACTCGAAGGCAATGACGGGGCGACGCGCATGGCCGGGGCGGCGTCCGAGATGGTCATCGCCATGGGGCTGGGCGAGAAGAGCCTGTTCGACCGCCTCAAGGAGTGCAAGCGCGCCGGCGTCAAGGGCATCCCGACCGTCGAGTTGCTCGACTACATCGAGGACGCCGCCCGCGCCATCGACTACCTCAACGAGCCGGCGCACGACCTCGGCCAGGGGCCCGTCGGCATCCAGCACTGCGACATCAAGCCGGCCAACCTCCTCATCGTCGGCAACGCCGCCCAGGTCTGCGACTTCGGCCTGGCCCGCGTCCTGGGGGACCAGGTCCGCGCCAGCACGGCGGGCGCACTGACGCCGGCCTACGTGGCGCCGGAGATGATCGAGAACAAGCCGTGCCGGCAGACCGACCAGTAGTCGCTGGCGATTACCTACTACGAGCTGCGCACCGGCGAGCTGCCCTTCGCCGCCTGCGACCCGTCCACGGCGATGCGCGCCCACCAGTCGGGCAACCTCGACTTCAGCAGCCTGAGCCAGCCGGAACAGCGCGTCCTGCGCCGTGCCACTGCCCTGGACCCCAGCCAGCGCTATCCGACGACCGTGGAGATGGTGCAGGACCTGCGCAAGGCGTCCACGTCGGCGAATCGACCGGCCAGCCAGGGCGAGATCTACATGGGCGGGCCGATCCAGCCGAACCAGGAACTGGTCCCCGGCCACAAGCTGGTCCGCAAGATCGGCCAGGGCGGCTACGGCGAGGTCTGGGAAGGCGTCGCGCCGGGCGGCATCCGCTGCGCCTTCAAGGTCATCAGCAACCTCGACGGCTCGCAGAACGTCCAGGAGTTCCGCGTCCTGGAGATGATGAAGGGCCTGGAGCACGACCACCTGATGGCGCTGCAGGCCTACTGGCTGCTCGACGCCGAGGGCCGAATCCTGCCGGAGGGCCCCGAGGCCGACTCCGCTCGCGTCACTGCCACCATGCTCGTCATCCAGACGCAACTGGCGGCCAAGAACCTGGCGCAACGGCTCAAGGAGTGCCAGAACGCCGGCTGGCCGGGCATCCCGTCGCACGAACTGTTGCCATACGTGCGCCAGGCGGCCAGCGCCATCGACTACCTCAACGCGCCGCAGCACCAGCTGGGTGACCGCGTCCTGTCGATCCAGCACCGGGACATCAAGCCGGAGAACATCCTGCTGTCGAGGCAGGGCAGCGTGAAGGTGTCCGACTTCGGCCTGGCGAAGATGGTCGAGGGGACGTCGGCGACCATTCACAGCAAAAGCCGTGGTCTGACCGCCGCCTATGCGGCGCCCGAGATGTTCAAGGGCCTGGTGACGCGCTCGACGGACCAGTATTCGTTGGCGATTACCTACTACCGGCTGCGCACCAGCAAGTTGCCGTTTGATCCGAACCAGCCGCTATTCAGCATGATGCTGGTGCATACCGAGGGGCGGCTCGACTTCGGCCTGTTGAGCCTGGCCGAGCAGGAGGTGCTCCAGCGCGCCACCAAGGTCAACCCCGACGACCGCTGGCCGAGCTGCCTGGACATGGTCGCGGCGCTGGAGATGGCGCTGGGCGTGCGGCCGGACACGGCCTCGCAGTTTTCCTTGGCCCTGTCGACCTCGGGCCCGCCGCCGGTGGTGGCCGGCGAGCCGACCCGCGTCGTCGCCACCATCATTCCGTCCGGCGACAAGATCCCTCCAACCATGGCGCCCTCGACGCCGGTGGGGACGGCGCCGCTGCCGTCGACCCTCGCTCCGCAGGTGCCAGCACCGCCGATCCTTGCTCCGCAGGTGCCCGAGCCGCCGGCAGCGCCCGTGGCACGGGTGGTGGTGCCGGCGACGCTGCCGCCGACGCAGAACCCCCACGTCCCTCGCCCCGGTCCCGCTCCGGCACCGACTCCGGCGACGGCGTCAAACCTGAAGGAACAGGCGCCAGATCCGCAGGGACTCCCGCCGACCCTACCGCCGACCCTGCACCCGAGCATCTCGCGTCCCGTGCGCTCTCCCGCGCTACAGACGCCGCCGCCTCTGGCTCCCCCCCTTCCACCCTCACCTGCTCCGCCGGCCCGGGGCACCCGCGACAGCGGGTCGGGCGAATCGAAGCCGACGCAGCTGGCGTCGATAGGCGAGTTCGACAGCAGTTCGGAGCACCCGCTGCTGCCGGGCGCGCATGGGGAAACGAACGTCACGCTGACCCGCGTCAAGCAGGCCAAGTCGAGGATGGTCGTGCCGCTCGCGGCCGACCTGGAACCAGTGGATGATGTCGACCCGGCGATCCTCGACGAGGTCCTCCGTGCGGGAGAGGAGACGGCGACCGACGATGTGGTGCTCGATGCGCCGCCCGAGGAATCCGACAAGATCGCCCGGGCGCGTCAACAGCGGAGGCGGTTGGCCAAGATCGTCGGGGGCAGTCTCGCAGCCACGATCCTCGGCTACCTTCTCGTGTACATCCTGACCCCCGGGCCGCAAGAAACTTCCGAACAGATCGTTCTTCGGATTCACGAACACATGGATCGGGGAGACTTCGCCCGAGCCCTGGATGAAACGGATGACGCGAACCTCGAGGACGAAGTCAAGCAGAAACTGCGTGAGGAGGGCATCGACCGCTGGCTTGCTCGGGTGCCGGAGCTAACGACGGAAAACGTGGACAAAATCCTTGAGCAATTGGAGGAAATTCGGGGACACGGCGGCAAGGATCACGAGGCCTTTGAGAAGCGGTTTTCGGCCGCTCGCAGGCAGCATTTGCTGATCGAGGCAGGACAATTGCTGGACAAGCAACAGTTCGTGAAAGCCTACGAGTTGCTGTCGAAGCCCGAAATGAGCGGCAAGCAGGGAGACGAACTTCGGAGTCGGCTCTGGACGGCCTGGGTCGCCGACGCGGACCAGAAGTGGGGGAATAAGGACTTCAGCGCGGCCCTCGAAGCCGCCAAGGCGATCGTGGAGAGGAATCCCAGCGACGCCAGGGCAAAGAAAATCAAGGAAAAGGTTCAGGCCAAAATCGCCGAGATCCAGGACAAGGTGAAAAAACACCTGGACGACAAGAAGTTCGCGGTCGCCTACGACTACGCAAAACAGAGTTGGCCGCTGAACAGGGGCCTGCGCGACGAGGTCCTCCGCGCAGGCCATGACTGGGCTCGGCAATTACTCGACGCGAAGAAGTACGAGGAAGCGAAGAAGATTGCCGAGGAGGTGCGGAGCAAGGAGCCAGACCATGAAGGGGCGGCAGCCGTCGTAAAGGAAGCCGGACAGGCCCTCCTGTGTCAGTCAGTGGAGGAACAGATCGCCAACGGGGCGACAAACGACTACAAGGGCTATCAGGAGGCCGCGACCACACTGCAAGACCCGCGACAAGATTTCAAGGAGGCGGACCGCAAGGCGTTGCTGGAGAAATTGGAGCAGGTCTGGTTAGGGGTGGTTCGGAACGAGCCGAACGCCGACAAAAAACTGAAGGGCTTCGACCGGATAATCGCCAGCCTCGGCAGCAAGAAGGCGAAGGATGCGAAACAGGCATGGATCGACGGCGCAGCGACGGAAGACGAGGTCGCGAGTGCCTTCCGGCTCAACAACCTCGATCCGATGGAGTTCAAGGATTGCAACAAGAGGCTCGACGAACTCATGGGCCGGGCGGCCGGGCCCCTCCGCGGGCGGGTCGCGACGCTCCAGACGCTGGTTCGTCTGGCGGAGGACAGCACGCAGGACCCAACCAGCGACGCGCTGAACAAGTTTTTCGACCTTGCCAAAGACACGAAAGTCAGCAAGGCGGGCAGGGAGAATCTCGACGCCACCTACGCCCTGCTTCTGGACCAGCGTGTCGAGAAGCGGATCGCGACCGTCCTCGACAAGAAGGGCCGGGCAAAGCTGCTGCAGGAGTGCAACAAGGGAGGGAATACGGTTGGTATCTGGGCGCTGGCTTACCGTGTCGAGGGCCTGATTGAGATGAGCCGCGCCAAGGAACCGGTGAGCCTGACGGAACTGGAGAACGCTCAGAAGGCACTGCAGGAGCGTCGCCCCCTCGGCCAGGAGTCCGCTTACGTCCGCTTCGTTCGTGCTCTGAACAAATGGTCGGCGAGTGAGAATGATGCTCCGGAAGCTGCGAAGGAAATGGTCAGTGTGTTCGGTGCCGGCAACATTCCAGAGGAACTACGGCAACCTGAGCGGAAGGAGCTTGCTCGCCGGGTGCTGGCTGCGGGGGTTAAGAAGTTTCGCGACAGCGGCAACCTGGAGCAACCCTTCGGGACGGCAGACAACGCCGACGCGGTCCTGCGCTGGTTACAAACGGCCGAGCGCCTCTCAGACGGCAAACTGGAGCCCAAGGACCAGACGAACCTGGCGCTGGCCACCTGGTATGAGAGCGGCAATACTAACCGGTCCGAAGCTGGCAAATTGGCGCTGAAAGCGCTTGAGCAAGAGCAGTCTCCTCTTGACGTGCTGCTGCTGCGTGTCCTCCACGCCCGCTCGTGCGAAAAAAATCCTGTGGGGCGGCTCGACAGTTATGTCGAGGCGCTGAAACCTGCCCACCTTCTACTCAAGGGAAAACAGGGCGACAAGGTCGCTGAGTATCTTTTCACCAACCTGTTGGCACCTGCCCTGGACAAGCAAGGGGAGTTTCTCGGCACAACAGCGGAGGAGGAACTTCGCGACCGCTTCGCCCGCCTGTGCGCTGGCCTGGCCCGCCTGCTCAAGGAAAATGTGAAGACCTGGTCCAACCTCATGGCTCCGGGCGGCAAGGAGCCGCTGCTCAAGAGCGGGCCGGTGAAGACGGCCGTGCAACTCTACGAACAGGCCGCCAAGCTGGCGAGCAAGGATGCAAACAAAGCGGAGTATCTGGCCTACCAGGGCTTCATCTACAACCAACTGCCCGACCCAGATGCCAAGGAACTCCATCGCTTAGCAGAGGAAGCGACGCGGCTGGCCCGCCAGTATGTGGGTGCTATTGGCCTGCGCGGCATTGCTCTGGTGCGCGAGGCCGAGCCGAAAGAGGACTACGCCGAGAAACTCAAGATCCTCGACGAGGCAAACACCGCCCTCGGCAATGCGCTTTGGGCTTGTGCAAACCTCCCTCCGGAGCAGCGGCAAGAGTGGGAGCCCCTCCTGAACCGTGGCAAGGCCGGCGCTTGCCTGAAACTGGCTATTTATGTGCAGGACCCAACGAAGCAAAAAGACTATCTGGACCAGGGGACTGCCAGCATCCAGAAGGTGCTGGACAAGGACAAGCAAGACCTGGAAGCCTCGGAGACCTACGGTCTGCTTCTGGAAGACTACGAATACCTGAATGTAAAGACGGGGCAATACCAGCCAGCCTGCGATGCCCTTGAGAAAGCGCGGGACATCAACAGCAAGGTCGGCGGCAAGACGAGCCCGTGGCTGGGGAGTGGACGAACCCGTGTCAAGTGGGCCAAGGCCGTTTATAAGAGAGATGCCAAGTCACCGCAGGTCGACGCATTGTTGGCCGCGGCGGACGATGACCTGGGTGAGGTCACCAAGTATTCCGGCAAGACGGTGTCAGCGGTGGAGGCCTATTACTGGCTTGGCGAGGGCCATTCTCTGAAGGATTTCCGCGGTGCGGAGGAGGCGTTCAAAGCGGGAGTCCAGCTGGCGAAGGATCTCAAGTCCCGGGTCTGGGAGGATCTTTGCCTCACCGGCTGGACCGAGATGGCCTATGCTCGGGCTCTGGATCGCAGTAACCGGAAAGCACTCGGCGCCGAAGATGCGATCCAGTATGCCGAGGAGCGGGCGAAGGATCTGGAGCGGTTCAACAAGGCCAGGGCAACCTTTTACGAGGTAGCCTTGCTCCGCAGTCGCTACTTCCCGAAAGGGGAATACCCTCCCCGGTCCGAAGAGCTCAAGCTGCTGGACGGCGAGTGGCTGAAAAAAGGCCGACTGCAGGACGCCTTGTGGCGCGCCCTCCTCCTGGTCGATCGGGCGGAGACGCGCTTTGGCAGCCTTGGTGCCAAGCCCGAGGACGATCCCGACGCGCTGCGGCAGGTCTACGACGATGCTCAGCTGGCTCTCAACCTGGCCAAGCAAGGCACGATTCCCTCGGTCACCAAGGGCCAGGCGCACGGGTTCGTTGGCCTGGCCTGCTGGTATGCGGCGGAAGCGAAGAATGTGACCCCGGCGCAGAAACAGCAGTACATACAAGAGGCCATTCCCGAACTGCGTCAGGGGACCCTCCTTGCCCCGAAAGGAACTACCGCCTGGCTGTGGAAGTTGTCGCTGGCGTCCCTCCGCGTGACTGAGAAGGGAGGGACGGAGGCAGAGCAGGCCGACCGCATCGACGAAGTCAGCCGCAACTTCGAGGAGGCCGATCGGGACATGCCGAAGGACCCCACGATTCGGGCGCGCTACTCGTGGCTCCCTGGGTATCGTGACAAGATTAACAAGGAGGCCCTGACCAAGCTGCAAGAGACAGTCAGCAACGAGCCCCGGGCTCAGACTGCTTGGCGCTGGCACTGGCGAGTTGCCGAACTTCTTCGCGACGATAAGAAGGAGGAGGCCCTGACGAACGCACGCGAGGCGCTGAAAAAGATTCCGAAAGACGCCCCCCACCACCAGCGCCAGCGCATCGAGGAACTCGTGAAAGGGCTCGAGTAACGGGGTGGGGCTCGCCGGGATTCGGGCGAGCCCTTCTCCGATCCCGCCAAGCCTTCTCTGGCAGGTTGGGCAAGAGAAAAGGGTTGTATGCTTCCTGTCGTCCCTCTTCTCCCGTGCCAGCCGCTCTTGACGTCACAATCCATATTCCCGCGCCGGCGGACCTGCCGAAAAAAAGAGTTATAACCGGAGCAAGGGGCTGACAGGTCTTGCGTATTCGTCCAGGATGCGCTGGCCGTCCCCCACGGTCGGCCTCTCGTGTGACTTCGTCCGCACGCGGCCCGTTCAGTTCCAGCACCCGGGTCTGCCGCGCCGGGTCGACGAAGGAGCGCCACGAGGAAGCCGCCGACTGGGCCAGAGTAAAGAAAACTCTGGTGGCGGGCTCTAACCGGCCTGAAGTGCATTCCCGGCCAAGGAGGGCCGATTCCCATGCGCCGTGCGTTTTCCTTCCGCAAATACTTTCTCGCCCCATCCGTCATGGGCGCGTTCTGGATCGCCACCGCGGGCCAATCCTCCCAACCGCCCCGGGCCGGTGCCATTGCTGACCCGAACCTGCAACAGGTTCAGCAGCCAGACCAACCGCCGCCAACCCCTCAGCCGCCACCAACTCCTCAGCCACCGAGCGCCCCAGGCGGGGCACCTGTGGCTCCGGGCCTCCCCGGCGGTTTTGTCCCGCCCGGGGCTGAGGCTCCCGCCATGTCCTCCGGAGGCGCTGCTGCCGGCGCTGGCACCCCCGTCGTGCCTGGCGGTGCCGCTTCCTCGGCCGTCAACGCTGGCGACGTCGCTGGCCTGCTGCAGCGCTCCACCGCTGCCACTGGCGTCGAGGTGCAGCAGCGCAACGCCGTCGTCGCTGACCCGCGCGTCCGCGGCTACCACGTCGGCCAGCTCGTCACCTACGGCGACGGCGGCTTCTTCTTCCCCGCCCGCCAGGACCTCGATACCGCTGTCAGCAAGTTCGACCCGCGCTCCGTCAGCAGCGTCACCGTTATCAAGGGCCCCTACAGCGTCCGTTACGGGCCGGGACTCTCCTTCATCGACATCATCAGCGCCGATACCCCGCGCTACAAGGACGGCTTCCTGGTCGAGGGCCGCACCAGCTACGGCTACCAGACCAACGGTGAACGCCAATCCTTCCTGCAGTCCCTCCAGGGCGGCGACGCCGACTGGGGCTTCCGCCTCTCCTACGACACTCGCTTCGGCAATGACTACCATGCCGGCGATGGCCGCGATGTGCCGTCCAGCTACTACTCGCAGACCGTCAACTTCGCCCTGGGTTACAACTTCTCCGAAGACCACAAGCTCGAGTTCAAGGCGCTGCGCCTCTACCAGCACAACGTCGAGTTCGCCGGCCTCTTCTTCGACATCGGCCGCCTCAATACCGAGGCCTACAGCGTTCGCTACACCCTCAACAACCAGCCGATGTGGGACCGCTTCAACGTCGACGCCTGGTACAACTACACCGGCGCCGTCGGCGACACGCACCAGGGTGCCAAGCAGGCCTTCCTGAACACCTTCCTGTCCGGCCCGAACAACTTCAACGCGCCCATCCAGGACTTCTCCAAGACCAGTTTCAACGACGCCTCGTTCGGCTACCGCGCCCTCATGGGCTGGGGCGAAAAGGACTGCTGGCAGGTCAACGTCGGCACCGACTTCAACTACCTGCGCAACCACCTGTCGGAGTACATCCGGCTGCTGCAACTCGCCGGCCCGAACCCCGGTATCGGCCCCGCCACCGATCCCCTGTTGCAGCAGAACCTCGGCATCCCGCAGTCGCACCTCGCCGACCCCGGCATCTTCGTCGACGCTACCCTGCCCCTGACCAAGCGCCTGACGATCAACGGCGGAGCCCGGCAAGACAACGTCTTCACGACCGGCGCCAACCGCACCGTCACGGGCAACATCCTCGTCACGCCGGGGGCCGTCAACAACCCCCTGGCCGCCGCCCAGGTCAGCCCGATCGCCGGCCCGGCCTTCCTGGTCCCGGCGCCGGGGGCGACCAGTTTCGATCCGATCCTCTTTTCGACTAAGCCGACGACCAACGACCTGTCGCGGCACTTCGATACCCGGGCTGCCTACGTCACCGCCGACTACAAGATCGACGAGCACCTGACAGGCTACGTCAAGTACGGCTATGCAGAGCGCCCGCCGACCCTGACCGAGTTGTATGCCGCCGGACCGTTCGTCGCCGTGTTGCAGCAGGGCCTCAACCGCCTTGTCGGCGATCCCAATCTCAAGGCGGAAAAGGACAACCAGGTCGACGCCGGCCTGTTCGGCAACTACGACAACGTCCGCTTCGGGGCGTCCGGCTTCTACGCGTTCATCAACAACTACATTACCTTCGACCAGAACAAGGTCGGGCCGGGCATCTCCCAGGTGGTCTTCACCAACACCGACCTGGCGACGCTGGCCGGCGGCGAGCTGTTCGCCGACGTCGACCTGACCGGCTACCTGACGCCGTTCCTCACGGTCAGCTACGTGCAGGGCCGCGACCGCACCCACGTCGACACCCGGCGCCCGGCCGGCCTGGTCAGCAGCCGCACTTTCATCGACACCGAGCCGCTCCCTGGGATCTCGCCTTTGGAGATCCGCAGTGGCTTCCGGCTGCACGAAGCGACCGTGCGGCCGCGCTGGTCCGTTGAATTCCTGGCTCGCAGCGTGTTGGGACAGAACCTGATCGCCGCCAGCCTGAGCGAGTTGCCGACGTCGGGCTTCACCATCTTCGACGTGCGCGCTTTCTGGCAGATCACCGATCAGGTGTTGCTGACCGGCGGTGTCGAGAACATCGGCGACAAGTTCTACCGCGAGCATCTCGACCCGCGCTCCGGCGACCAGCTGTTCCGCCCCGGCACCAACGCCTACGCCGCCGTCGAGGTGAAATACTAACCTGGATAGCGGCTCCGGGCTGATTAGCCTGACGCGCCAGCGAGGGTTTCCTTCAATCCTCGCTGGCGCGTCGGGCTAATCGGGCTCCCGACGTTACTTGCGGTGCCGAATCCGCGACCGCATCCGCCGCTTCTTGCGTCCCACCTTTCGCCGGCCACTGCCGCGACGGCGACTTCCCATACCGTCCACCTCCTCCTCAATCTATCCCTGACGACTCTCTTTTCCCGCAGGCAAAAGGAGATTGTAGACGAGCCGGCGGCCACGGCAAGGGACTCTTGACGGTTCCGTTAGTCTTTTTTTCTTCGCGACAGACCCTTGCTCGCTCCACACCCCGTCCAAACGGTGCATTCCGGGCAGGCCGACACACATCTTCCAGAACGCCGATATTTTCCAATCGTTTCAGATTGCCAGCTTCCCGGTTTTCTGCAAGTGTATAGAGATTGAAGGAACAACGCCACACAGAGGACCTGCCGCAACACTCGGTCGGCAGAGTGTTTCGGGTCATGCGTGGATACGATTGTGCCGGTGATGCCGGTTACAAAACAGAGGAGGAGCGGAGAAAGAGCGGGCCCGGAGAGGGCGGGAAGGGCATTCGGGGTTGCCCGTGCCGTGTTCCGTCAGTATACTTTCCTTTTTTAACATCAACTGTTGCCGAGGCTGAACGAATTGGCCTGGCGGCGGATCTGTGTCATGCGTTTTCACCTGGTCGACCGGATCGTGGAGGTGGTGCCCGGCAAGAGCCTGCGGGCGGTCAAGAACCTGACCCTCGGCGAGGAGTATCTCGCGGACCACTTTCCGACCTTCCCGGTGATGCCCGGCGTGCTCATGTTGCAGGCGCTGGTCGAGTCGGCAGCCTGGCTGCTGCGTTTGAGCGAGGACTTCCATCACAGCGTCATCGTGCTGCGCGAGGCGAAGAACGTGAAGTATGGGACGTTCATGCAGCCCGGCAAGCAGATGAACGTTGAGGTCGAGTTGGCGGGCCAGGACGGGACGATGGCAACGTTCAAGGGCAAGGGTGAGGTGGGGGGGGCGTCGACCGTTTCAGCCCGCTTCACGCTTGACCGCTACAACCTGCGTGACCGCAACCCGGCGTTCGCTGCCGCCGACGAGTGGATCGTTCAGCACCTGCGCGGTCTGGGTGCCGTGCTGACCCGGGGCCCCGAGCTAGCGCAGGGGCCCTCCCGCGCCAGCGGATCGGGCGTCGCGAAGGGTGGGCCCGAAGGAACGACACCATGAAGCTAAAGGATCAAGTGGCCCTGGTGACGGGCGGCAGCCGCGGGATCGGCCGGGGCATCGCTGTGGCCCTCGCCGCCGAGGGCGCTCGCGTCGGTGTCGTCTACCGCGGCAACCAGGCCGCCGCCGCCGAGGTCGTGCGGGCCATCACGGAGAAGGGTGGCGCTGCCATCCCCTTACAGGCCGACGTGACCGATCCTGCCGCGGCGAAGACCTGTGTCGACCGCGTCCGCCAGGAGTGGGGCCGCCTGGACATTCTGGTGAACAATGCTGGTGTGATCAATGATCGGTTGTTCATCCAGATGGAGCCGGACGACTGGAACAAGGTGCTGCTGACCAACCTGGGCGGCGTGTTCAACTTCTGCAAGGCGGTCGCGTACGACCCGATGATGAAACAGAGGAGCGGACGTATCATCAACGTGTCGAGCATCGCGGCGGAGCACGTCAACCTGGGGCAGACGAACTACGCCGCCAGCAAGGGAGCGATCAACGCGTTCACGCGGGCCCTTGCAGTCGAGTTGGCCAGCCGGGGCGTGACGGTCAACGCGATCGCTCCGGGCTTCATCGAAACGGACATGAGTGCCCCCGTCCGTAACAAGGCCGGCGACTTGATCAAGAAAATGATCCCGATGCGCCGTCTCGGCCAGCCCGACGACATCGGCCAGGTGGCCGTCTTCCTCGCCAGCCCGGCCAGTGCCTACATCACCGGGCAGGTGATAGTCGTCGACGGTGGACTCAGCCTCGGCGCTGTCGCCGTGTGAGGGACTCGGTAAGATAGATGCGTCGCGGCAAGCGGCGTGATCTGCGAAGATAAGATGAAACGTGGAAGCCGCGACGCGCATCGTAAGGAAACGGCCGTTCAGGCGGAATAGTAGGTTGCCCCGGCGTGACCGGGGTGGTTTCGCCGGCCCCGAGTAGGTGCCGCGCGACCCGCTGGCGCGGGTGCCCCGGCGGCACCTGTCCAGTTCGGCTCGCCGGACCTACGGGGGCGGCGTTCAATGCGAGGAGTGAAGGGCCATGCCGACGCAGGAAGAAATCTACTCGAAGGTGTCCGCGACGCTCGTCGAGGCGCTCAACGTGGACGAGGACGAGATCACGCCAGAGTCCACCCTGCAGGGCGACCTGGGCGCCGAGTCGATCGACTTCCTCGACATCGTCTTCCGCCTGGAGCGCGAGTTCGGGATCAAGATCCCGCGCGGCGAGTTGTTCCCCGAGTCGATCTTCCAGGGCGACCCGGAGTTCGTGCAGGACGGCCGCGTCACCGAGAAGGGACTGGCCGAACTGAAGGCACGGATGCCCTTCGCCGACATGGAGCAGTTCGAGCAGAACCCCGAGGTGAGCCACATCAGCGACCTGTTCACGGTTGACCTGATCACGCGCTACATCCAGGGCAAGCTCGAGACGAGCAAGAACTGAGTTGCCGCTGACTGATTAGCCCGACGCGCCAGCGAGGGTTTCCTTCAAGCCTCGCTGGCGCGTCGGGCTAAGGGACGGGCCGACCCGCATGCGATGGATCTGGATCGATACGTTCTTGGAGTTTCACAGCGGCAAGTCGGCCCGGGCGGTGAAGAACCTGAGCCTGGCGGAAGACTACTTCGCGGAGCACTTTCCCGGCTACCCGGTGATGCCGGGCCCCCTCATCCTGGAGGGGCTGGCGCAGACCGGCGGTATCCTGGTCGGTGAGGCCAACGACTTCCGCGAGAAGGTCGTCCTGGCGAAGATCCCGACGGCTCGCTTCCACCGCGAGGTGCTGGCCGGCGAGCAGATGACTTACGCGGTCGACATTCTCACCCTTCGCGCCGAGGGGGCCTCCGTTGCCGGGAAGGTCTTCGTCGGCGAGGAGTTGGTGGCCGAGGCCGAGATCTTTTTTGCGCATCTCGACCAGGCGCGGTCGCAGCAGATCTTCGGCGATCACAACTTCGTCTTCAGCGGTGAGCTGAAGCATCTCCTTGGGCTGGCCCGAGCCCAGGCAACACCAGCCCGAAGCGCAAGCGAGGGTTGACGGTGCCCGTGAAGGTGCAACATGGCTGCGTCCTCCCGTCGCACGGTGATCAGCGGCATCGGCACGCTTAACGCCCTGGGGCAGAACGCGGCGTCCGTGTGGGACGGTTTCCTTCAGGGGCGCAGCGGCATCCGGGCCATTCGCAACTTCGACGCTTCTGGTCTTCCCGTCCGCATCGCCGGTGAGGTCCCCGGTTTCGACGCCAAGAACTTCGTTGAGAAGAAGGAACGCAAGAGCCTGCGGATGATGGCTCGCACTATCGAGTTTGCGGTGGCCGCTGCCCAGCTGGCGCTGACGGACGGGGCCGTCGATAAGTCCAAACTCGATCGCACTCGCTTCGGCGTCGAGTGCGGCTCAGGCCTGATCGCGATGGAGTTGCCGGAGGTCGCCGACGCCTCGGCGGCCAGCACCAACGGCCAGGTCGAACAGGTCGACCTGCTGAAGTGGGGCAGCGAGGGCATCCCGACCATCGAGCCGTTGTGGATGCTTAAGTACCTGCCCAACATGCTCGCCTGTCATGTCTCGATCCTGCACGATGCCCAGGGGCCGAACAACACGATCACCGAAAGCGACGTGGCGAGTCTGCTGGCCCTCGGCGAGGCGTGCCGCATCCTTGAGCGCGACGCGGCCGACTTCTTCCTCGTCGGCGGGGCGGAGAGCAAGATCAACCCGCTGAGCATGGTGCGGCAGTGCCTGTTCGAGCCGCTGTCGCACCGCAACGACGACCCGGAGAAGGCATGCCGTCCCTTCGACCGCCGGCGCGATGGCCTGGTGCTCGGCGAGGGCGGGACGGTCCTGGTCGTGGAAGACCTCGAGCACGCCCGGCGACGCGGCGCCCGCATCTACGCGGAGGTCGCCGGCTTCGGCGCTTCCTTCGACGCTGATCGCGTCGGGCACGGGCTGGCACGGGCTGTGCAGGTTGCTCTGAACGAGGCCGGCATCGGCCCGAAGGAAGTCGACCACGTCAACGCGCACGGCCTTGGCTCGATCGACAGCGACGCCTGGGAGGCGCGCGGCCTGGCGGAGGTCTTCGGTGCCTGTTCACCGCCGGTGCCGGTCTTTGCCGCCAAGAGTGCGATCGGGAACCTGGGCTCCGGCGGCGGCCTCAGCGAGCTGGCGGTCAGCCTGCTGGCGCTGAAGCACGGCGTTCTGCCTGGGACGCTCAATTACGAGGAGCCCGACCCGGCGTGTCCGGTGTCGGTTCACACCGGCGCTCCGCGGCCGGTGACGAAGCTGCACGCGGTGAAGGTCGGCTTCACGCAGATGGGGCAGTGCGCCGCCGTCGTCGTCCGGCGCTGGGATGGCGAACGGCCGGCGTAAGCCGGCTGGTACTGCATTCAGCCAGCGGTTTGGTTGCGCACCAGCCGGCTTTACGCCGGCCGTTCGCCCAGCAACAGGGGTTTGCATGCGTCGACGTGTCGTCATCACCGGGATGGGCGCCATCACCCCGCTGGGGCACAGCGTCCAATCGATGTTCGAGGCTCAACTCGCCGGCAAAAGCGGGGTCGCCCCGATCCGTCGCTTCAACGCGACCGCGTTCCCGACCAGCTTTGCCGCCGAGGTCAAGGACTTCGAGTTGGCCCGCTTCGTCTCCGGTGCCGAACGCTGGGCCAACTCCGGCGTCAACAGTCAGTTCGCCGCCGCCGCTGCCCAGCAGGCGCTGGCTGATGCCGGGGTGCTCGAGGACGGTCGCGTCGATCGCACGCGCTTCGGTATCTACCTTGGCTCCGGCGAGGGCATCCAGGATTTCCCCAACCTGATCGCGCTGATCGCCCAGGCGTGGCGGCGCGAGGGTCGCAAGTTCGACGCCGCCACTTTCACGCGCAACGCCCTCCAGTCTTTCCACGCCGGCCACGAGTCGGAGCAGGAGTTGCACACCACCGCCGGGCACCTCGGCGCTCACTTCGGCCTGGAGGGACCCAACTACAACTGCCTGACCGCCTGTGCGGCGTCGGCGCAGGCCACCGGCGAAGCGATGGAGATGATCCGCCACGGCGACGTCGACCTGATGCTCGCCGGCGGCTCGCACAGCATGATTCACCCGCTCGGCGTGACCGGCTTCAACAGGCTGACCGCTCTGTCGACACGCAACGACGCCCCGCAGAAGGCGTCACGGCCGTTCGACCTGCACCGCGACGGCTTCGTCCTTGGCGAGGGTGCCGGTATGCTCGTGCTGGAGGAGTACGAGCACGCCCGTCGCCGCGGGGCCACCATCTACGCCGAGCTGACCGGCTACGGTTCGACGGCCGACGCGTTCCGCGTCACCGACAGCCATCCCGATGGCCGCGGCGCCATCGCCTGCGTCGAGGCCGCCCTGAAGGACAGCGGACTGCCTCGCGACCAGATCGGTTACATCAACGCCCACGGCACCAGCACCAAGGTGAACGACCTGGTCGAGACGATTGCGATCAAGAAAGTCTTCGGCGAGGGCGCCTACCAGGTGCCCATCAGCAGCAGCAAGAGCATGCTGGGCCACCTGATCGCCGCCGCAGGTGCGGTCGAACTGATCACCTGCGTGATGGCGCTGCGCCGCGGCGTGCTGCCGCCGACGATCAACTACGAGACGCCCGACCCGGAGTGCGACCTCGACTACATCCCGAACCAGGCCCGCGAGAAGCGCATCCGGCACGCCTTGAGCAACAGCTTCGGCTTCGGGGGGCAGAACATTTCCTTGATCGTGAGTCTCCTTTGAGTCGTCGGCGCTTTTCGACTCCTGCCGCACAAGGCGGTAGGGGTCGAGCGGCTGATTGCTGAAAACCGACAACCATGCTCCTCTTCTGGATCGGCCTGTTGTTGATGCTCAGCGTGCCGATGATGGTCGGTGCCTGGCTCATTGGTCTGCACTTCTATCTGCGCTGGACCTATCTCGACTACATGGTGCGGATCTTTCAGGAGAAGCCGCTGTTCATCGTGCCGCGCGGCCAGCCGGTACACGAGGCTGAGGACATCGACTTCTCGACCGCCGACGGGCTGACCCTGAAGGGCTGTTACCTGAAGACGCCGGGGCGGCGCAAGGGCGTGATCCTGTTCGGCGTCGAGTTCGGCTCCAACCGCTGGTCGTGCGTGCAATACTGCCAGCACCTCGTTGACGCTGGCTATGACGTCTTTGCGTTCGAGTTGCGCAACCAGGGCGACAGCGACCACCTGGAAGGCTACGAACCGCTCCAGTGGGTGACCGATTACGAAGTGGAGGACGCGCGCGCGGCGCTGCGTTACCTGAAGGCTCGCCCTGATGCCGACCCGCGCGGCGTGGGGTTGTTCGGCATCAGCAAGGGCGCCGGAGCGGGGCTGCTCGCCGCTGCCTCTGATCCTTACGTCCGCTGCTTCGTCACCGACGGGGTCTTCGCCACCTACACGGTCCTGGTGCCGTACATGCGACACTGGTTCAGGATCTACAATAGCCGCTACGCCATCCAGGGCCTGTTGCCGTCGTGGTACTATGGGCAGGTCGGCCTGGTCGGGCTGCACCGCATTGAGAAGCAACGGAAGTGCCACTTTCCGCACCTGGAAAGATCAGTCGTTCGGCTGGCCGGCCGGCCACTGCTGATGATCCACGGCGAGGCGGACACGTACATCAAGCCGGAGATGGCGCGGGCGCTGTTCGAGCGGGCTCGCGAGCCGAAGGAGTTCTGGCTCGTCGAGGGCGCCAAGCACAACCAGGCCCTCCAGGTCGCCGGCGTCGAGTACGAGCGGCGTGTGCGTGAGTTCTTCGACACCCATCTCGCCGACCCCGAGGCGGACCAGCCCGAAACGAGAGCCAGGACGGCCTGACCCCTGACTCTGACCCCCGAGCAACCATGTCTCTTCTGCACAGCGCGGCCCGTGCCGTCTTTCGCTTCCTCCTGGGCAGGATAGGGAAGATCGTCGCGACCCCCGTGCGTCGCCACCTCTTCGCATTCGAAGCAGCGACGCACAACCCCCAGGTCGTGCAGGACGCCCTGCTGCACCGCCTCCTGAGTGCGCAGTCGGACACTGGCTTCGGCCGCGACCACCGCTTCCGCGACATCGCCACCTACGAGGACTTCTGCCGCCAAGTTGCCGTCGCCGGCTACGAGGCGATCGAGCCTTATATCGCGCGGATGCGCCAGGGCGACTTCAACGCCCTGGTGTCCGACGGCCCGGTCCGCATGTTCGCCCTGACCAGTGGCACAACGGCGACGCGCAAGTACATCCCGGTAACAGCGAGCTACCTCGCCGACTACCGCCGCGGCTGGAACATCTGGGGGTTGAAAGCCTTCCGCGATCATCCCGACACAAAACTGCGGCCGATCGTCCAGGTGTCCGGCGACTGGAACGAGTGCCAGACCGAGGCCGGCACGCCGTGCGGAGCGGTCACGGGGCTGACGGCACGGATGCAGAAACGCCTCATCCGCTGGTTGTACTGCGTGCCGGCGTGCGTCGGTTCCGTCAAGGACGCGGCGGCGAAATACTACCTGATCCTGCGCCTGAGCCTTCCGCGGGAGGTGGCAATGATCATCGCCGCCAACCCGAGCACGATGCTCGCCCTGGCCCGCGCCGGCGACCGCGAGAAGGAGCACCTGATCCGCGACCTCTCCGACGGTACCCTGAGCCCGCGCTACGACATCCCGGCCACTGTTCGCGAGGCCGTCGCCCCCAAGATGCGCAAACGTCACCCACAGCGGGCCAAGGAGTTGGAGGCAATCGTCAACCGCACGGGAACACTTTATCCGAAGGATTACTGGCCTTCTTACTGTCTCTTGGGCAACTGGATGGGCGGCAGCGTCGGCGCCTACCTGCGCCATTACCCCCGCTATTTCGGCGACCGGCTGGTCCGCGACGTCGGGCTGATCGCCAGCGAGGGTCGCATGACCATCCCGATGACCAGCGGCACGCCGTCGGGCGTCCTTGACGTCACCAGCCACTTCTTCGAGTTCATCCCCGAGGCGGAGGGTGATTCTCCGCAACCGGCCGTCCTGCGCGCCCACGAGCTGGCGGAGGGCCGCAACTACTACATCCTCTTGACGACCGCATACGGGCTGTACCGCTATCACATCCACGACGTGGTGCGTGTGACGGGCTTCCACAACAAGACGCCGCTGCTCGAGTTCCTCAGCAAGGGTTCGCACTTCTCCAACCTAACGGGGGAGAAATTGTCGGAATACCACGTTACGGCTGCGGTGCAGGACGTCGTCCGCGAGTTGAACGTGCCGCTGGGGACCTACAGCGTCGCCCCGTGCTGGCCGAACTCAGGCGACGACCTGACGCCGTACTACGGGCTGTTCGTCGAGTGCGGTGACTTGCCCAGCCCGGCCGAGGCAGCGCGATTCGCCCGGCGGCTCGACCAGCGCCTGGCGGAGTTGAACGTCGAGTACGCCGCCAAGCGCGAGAGCCAGCGGCTGGCGCCGTTGCGGGTGCAGCTCCTGTCGGCGGGGACGTGGCAGGAGTGGGACCGCAAGCGCCTGGAGAAGACCGGCGGGACGCTGGAGCAGTACAAGCATCCGTGCCTGATCGGCGACGTGCAATTCCGCACGACGATGCCGGTCGAGCAGGAGGTCGGCCCGGAGCAGTCGGGCAAGCCGCCCGTCGCTTGCGCCCGCAGTTGAAGGTCGCGCCGGCGCCGGGCAGTCCCGCTCCGCAGGACTCAAATCTTCTGCCCGGGAAACGACGGCCGGGGCGTGAGCGTGACTACCTGGGAGTCGCCGTCGAAGTCGGCGCTGAAGAACTGAAGGAAGCCGGCGTGGCCCAGCAGGTTGTAGTGCAAAGGGCCGGCCACGAAACCGACGACGGCCGTCCACTCGTACGTCTCGCCAACCCCGTCACTTATCCGTAGCAGCACCGGGACATACCGGGTCCGGACCGGCTGGGGGCGGCCGGCCAGGCGGATCTGGAGTTCCGGCGCCTGCGTGAGGTCCAGGGCCAGCAGACCCGCGATCGCCTCGGCGAACACCGTGTCGTCGGCCCCGGTGTCGAGAAGGCCGTCGTGAATCCGCGAGCCGCCGGGGCCGGTCAGCAGGACGGGCAGGAGGGGGCGGTTGCGGATGCGGCTACCGCCGAGCGAGGGGACCGGCTGGCGGACCGGCACGGGGGTGTAAGACACCTTCACTCGATGGTTCCCCCGCCGCCGAGGATGACGTCCTCCGCGGGCACGGCAGACACCAAGGTTTCGGCCGGGTCGTAGCCGGCAGCCTTGATTTTGGCGTCGAGCCGGGCCAGATCCTCGTCGCTGGCGACGATCCTGGTCCCATCGGGGCTGAACGCCACGTACTGGCCGACGTAACGGGCCAGTTCCTCGGGAGGAAATCGTTGTCGGTTTCTGAGTAACTGCTGCATGTCCACGATCTGGCTCCTCTCTGCGAACGACAGGAAAAAGCGTCACTCCCTACCGTAGACTGGCGGGACGAAACCGTCAACGGAACACGCAGTTCCGCATGACGATGCCGGTCGAGCAGGAGGTCCGTCCAGGGCAGGCGGCCCTCAGCGGGCAGACAAAGAAGTCCCTCGTCCCCGGGAGTCAGTCGGCGATCTGAACGCGCTGGTGTGACTGCTTGCCGAGCGACGGGTGCGAAAAGAAGATCGAGGTCCGGCCGAGGTCGAAGGCGCGTGCGAAGTGCTCCACTACACTCTGCCGCACCAGGGCCATGCGAACGGGACCGTGCCGCTCGCGGGCCAGCGAGGTCATGGGGCCGTCGTCGCCGGCACTGCGGAGCAGACGGAACGGCACCAGGTCCGGGTTGACGTTCAGAAAGGCACCGTACCACGTCACCCAGTCCCGCACCGCCACGCCGATGCCCGCCACGGGCCGATCGCCGACCCAGACGCCGGCCTGCCCCTGTCGCGTCCGCGCCTGGATGCTGAAATCGTCAAGGACGGCCACGACAACGCGGTGCAGACGGTCGAGGTAGTCGCGCAGGCCGAGATCAAGTTTTTTCAGAGGCAGAATGGGGTAGATGGCCAGTTGGCCGGGCAGGTGAAGCAGGCAGCCGCCGCCGCGGTTGACCCAGCGCACCGGCCAGCGGCGGGCCTGCAGTTCCTCGGCGTCGCAGAGGATGTGGGCGTGGCTGCCCTGGCGGCCGACGGTGATCAGCGGCGGGTGCTCGCACAGCAGCAGCGCCGCCTGGGCCTCCTCGCCGGAGGCCTGATAGACGAGCTGCCGCTGCAGCCGCAGCGCTGCCTCGAACTCGATCAGGCCGAGCAGGTAGACGTGCAGGGCGGGCCCGCCCTGTCTGGGGCTCGCCCCGTCGGAGTCAAGGGGTGCCGCTAATTCCCACACGCGTCGGGCCCTCCTCGGGCAGGGGACACGCGGGCCAAACAAGGCGAGCGCCGGCGAGGGTCGCCAATGGCAACCATTCCTTCCCGGCGCTCGCCCTCTGACGATGCTCTGTCAGGTTCTCCGCCAGAAGCCTCTTCACTGTATCAGCCGCGCCGCCGCCACGGCAAGAGGGAAGCCGGAAGGAACTCGCCGACTTCGCCTTGCCGCCGTGATGGGGGGTGGCTATCGTCCCGCCCGCCAAGGGAAGCGGACCCAGCGCCTCGGAGGGCCCATGCAATCCGCCTCGCTCGCGTCGGCGGGCCGCGACCGCCCGCTCGTCTCCGTCCTGGTCGTGCTCGGCGCCTTCGTGATCGCTGCTGCCAGCGCCCTGCCCTACGCCGGCAGCTGGAACGACGGCAGCCGGCTCGCCGCGGTGGAGTCGATCGCAGATCGCGGGTCCCTCGCCATCGACGATTCGCTCTTCGTCCGCGTCCCGGCCGACACGATCGCCTGTGGCGTTTCGCCCTATCCGCCGCAGCGGCGCGGCCTGCTCGAGCACGGTACGCGGGACAGGCTGTTCATCCGCGGACACTTCTACTCGGACAAGCCGTACGTCGTCTCCTTCCTGATGGCCGGGATCTACAAAGTCTGCAACGTCTTTGGTCTTCCGCGCGCCGCCGAGCGGCCTGATCTCTTCTGTCGCGTCCTGACGATCCTCACCTCGGGCCTGGCTTACGCCGTCGCCGTCTGGTGCGTCTATCTCCTCGCCCTGCGCGTGGGACTTCCACCGCCTGTGCGGCTGGCCCTGACCGCCAGCTTTGCCCTGTCGACCGTGGCGCTGCCCTACACCCGCCATGTCAACAACCACATCCTGCACCTCGGCGTGACGGCGGCCCTTGTCCTCCAGCTTGTCTATCTCGCCGCTGAGGCGACTGCCGCGACGATTCCCTGGCGACGGCCGCTGTTGCTCGGGACGCTGGCCGGACTGGCTTACAACCTCGACCTGGGCGCCGGGCCCGTCCTGCTGGCCTGCCTGTTCCCGCTGATCGTCTATCGCTGCCGGCGTCCGGCGCCAGTCCTAGTCTTCCTGGCGGCGCTCGCGCCGTGGCTACTGGCCCATCACGCGATCAACTACGCTGTTGGCGGGGTGCTGAAGCCGATGAACGCCGTCGCGGAATACTCCGACTGGCCTGGGAGTCCCTTCTCGAAGGACAACCTCACCGGCTTCTTCCGGCACACGCCGTTACAATTCGGCGTTTATGCGCTCTCGCTGCTGTTCGGCAAGCACGGTTTCATCACGCACAACCTGCCGCTGTTCCTCGCCCTGCCGGCGTTCGTCTTCCTGCTGCGGCGCCGCTCTCCCGCACGACCCGAGATTGCCTTCGGGGCGGCGTGGTGTGCCGGCACCTGGCTGATGTACGCAGCGTTCTCGAACAATTCCGGCGGGGTCTGCTGTTCGGTCCGCTGGTTCGTGCCGTTCCTCGCCCCCGCCTACCACACCCTGGCGCTGTACCTCCAACAGAAGCCGCGGCAGCGCCTCGACTTCTGCATCCTCAGCCTGTGGGGGGGGCTGCTAGGCGTGTCGATGTGGTGGCACGGGCCGTGGATTCAGCATGGCGTTCCGCTGTTGTGGCCGCTCGTCGGAGCCGGTCTGCTGGCCTGGCTCGCCTGCCACTACGCCCGTTGCCAGGAGCAGTTGTCGATCGAAGAGAATCGCGAGATGGCAAGGGCGGCATGATCCCTGGCGAGCCGGGGGGAAGCTCCGCTATCCTCGTGTCTGTCGGTCCGGCAAGCAGAGAGGGGTTTTCGTGCGTTCTCAGGTCGGCAGTTGCACCTGCAACGGCTGCGAGATCACTTGCAGGGTTTTGTACTTGTAGACCGCCACGACCGTATACCATCCCGGTGTCCGCCGCTCCTCCGGGACGTTCCCCAGCAGGCCTACCGGAGCGGTGAACTTCTCGCCGGGGCTAAGCCGGAGAGTGTGGCTACTCCCCAAGGGCGAGAAGAGGTTTCCGTAGTGCCAGGCCGAGAGAATGGCCCCTGTCGGGTCGGTGACCACGAGATTGAGGTACTGGAGGGGATGTCTATCGTACTCGATCTCGATCACGCTTGGGGAGACGTTATCCAGTTCAATCTCGCCTGCAGTGGGGGCGGGGCCGCGGCGGAGTTCTTTGGGCCGAAGTCGGCACACAATGGTTACCTGTGTAGCGGGTGCGGCGGGGGTTTTACTCGTTTGCTCTGGCATGGGAAGCCCTCCTCCATTTCCCTCGGAGGCAGACTCAGAACTCGGCGCTGCCGGGGACGCGCGGGAACGGGATCACGTCGCGGATGTTGCCCATGCCGGTGACGAACTGCACCGTCCGCTCCAGGCCCAGTCCGAAGCCCGCGTGGGGCACCGTTCCGTAGCGGCGCAGGTCGAGATACCACCAGTACGCCTGTGGATCGAGTCCCATCTCCTTCATGCGCGACTCCAGCACCTCCAGTCGTTCTTCGCGCTGGCTGCCGCCGATGACCTCTCCGATACGCGGCACCAGCACGTCCATCGCTCGCACCGTGCGGTTGTCGTCGTTGAGGCGCATGTAGAACGCCTTGATTGTCTTGGGGTAGTCGTACAGGATCACCGGCTTCTTGAAGTGCTGCTCGGTCAGGTAGCGCTCGTGCTCGGACTGCAGGTCGGTGCCCCAGCTCACCGGGAACTCGAACTGTACGCCTGATTTTTGGAGAATATCGACCGCTTCTGTGTACGATAACCGCATGAAACGGCTCTGGACGATGCCCTCCAGCGTGCTGACCGCCGTCTTCTCGACGCGCTCGACGAAGAACTGCATGTCCTCGGCGCAGCGCTCCAGCACGTCCTTGAAGAGGCGCTTCAAAAACGCCTCGGCGAGGTCCATGTTGTCATTGAGGTCGAAGAAGGCCATCTCCGGCTCGACCATCCAGAACTCGGCAAGGTGGCGCGAAGTGTTGGAGTTCTCGGCGCGGAAGGTCGGCCCGAAGGTGTAGACCTTGCCGAGAGCGCAGGCGAAGATCTCCGCCTCGAGTTGTCCGCTGACAGTCAGGAAGGTCGGCTTGTGGAAGAAATCCTGCGCGTAGTCGACGGCGCCCTCTTTGCGCGGCGGGTTGTTCGGATCGAGGGTGCTGACGCGGAACATCTGGCTGGCGCCTTCGCAGTCGCTGGCGGTGATGATCGGCGGATGGATGTAAAGAAAGCCCTGCTCCTGGAAGAAGTCGTGGATGGAGCGACAGACACAGTTGCGCACGCGGGCGACGGCGCCGAAGGTGTTGGAGCGCGGCCGCAGGTGGGCGATCGTGCGCAGGAACTCGAACGTATGCCCCTTTTTCTGGAGCGGATAAGTCGCCGGATCGGCGCTGCCGACGAGCGTGATGCTGTCGGCGTGGACCTCGGTGGCCTGTCCCTTGGCTGGCGACGCCTTGACCTCGCCGCTGACGCTTACGCTGGCGCCGACGCCGAGATGCAGGACCTCGCTCTGGTAGTTGGGCAGCCCGCTTGGGGCGACGACCTGGAGGTTGCCGAAGCACGAGCCGTCGTTCAGTTCGAGGAAGCTGAAGCCGCCCTTGGAGTCGCGTCGCGTCCGCACCCAGCCCTGCACGAGGACGTGCTTGCCGACTGCCTCCGCCTTCCGCGCCTGCGCCACGCTGATCTTTTCCATAGCTGCCTCTCTTCTTACCCGTACTTCTTGTGGGCCTCCTGCGAGGTGATCTTCTTCGCCACGATGAGGCCGCCCTTGACCTTCTCGCCCTCGGGATCGACGTAGACGCGGCCGGGGCTCCTCGGGTTGTCGCGGTTGTAGCCCATCACGTGAATGTTGAAGATGAAGCCCGTCTCCGTCACCGCCTTGAACCAGTGGACGTTGTCCTTGCGGTCGGACACCGTCGAGCACTCGCCTGGCTTGAACAGGCGGTCGATGGTCGGCCGGATCAGGTAGTGGTCCTTGTTGTCCTCGACGCGGTCGTAGTGCTTGCCCTCGAAGTCGCCGCGCAGGACGATGAAGCCGGTACACATGTTGTCGTGGCCGTGCGGCACCACCGAACGGCCCTTCTTCATGCAGAAGATCTGTTTGCCGAAGTGGAGCTGCTTCGGCAGGCCCTCGACCTTGCCGAGGTCGATGCCGCGGCTGGCCACCCCGTGCTCCGGCAGCCGCACACTCTTCGCCACGCGGTCCATGTCAAGCAGGCGCAGCAGCTCCGGCAGGTCGACGCGCTTGTACAGGGCCTCGAGCTTCGCCTGGAAGTCGAGGTCCTTGATCTTGCCGTCCTTGACGTCCTTCGTCAAATCGGAGAGGTCCTTCATCCACTGAGTGATGATCGGCTTGACCGCGTCGGCGAACAGGTCGCGCGCAAACAGCGTCTCGATCAGTCCGTAGGCCATCAGCGTGCCGAGCATCTGCTTGTTGAAGGAACGTCTCGTCAGGTTGGTCATCGTCGGGTCTCCGGGTAGGTGGGAGGGCAAGGGTTGTTGTACGAGAGGGTGAGTGCGTGGCGGAGGATTTTTCCCTTTTTCGCGGGCAATCGTCTTGCCCCCGACCGCATCATCCCCTAGTATGATCCCCTGACAATCTGGTGTGTATCTTATCCAGAGTGGCTGAGGGAATGGGCCCGTTGAAGCCACAGCAACCGATCCTCCTCACCCGACCCTCTCCCCCATCCCCTGGGGAAGAGGGTAACGAAGAGAGGGATGCTGGTGCTACCTCCCACCCGGTCCGCCCTCACCCCTACCCCTCTCCCCCACGATGGGGGAGAGGGGTAGGGGTGAGGGGGCGGGAGAGATAAGATGCGTGCTCATTACACGCCTCCTTTTCTCCTCCTCCTGACAGACGCCGTTGCTGCCGTCAGGTTCATCTTCTGGACGATACTCGCCGTGGCGGTTTTCTGTGATTCCCTCGAAGGAGGACGCCGTCCGTGCAGGCACATTTTGTCCGTGGCCTGAAGTGCCGCCTGTGTGGCAAGGAGTATCCGCTCAAGGCCCTGAATTTCTGCACTGAGGACTTCGGCCCGGTCGAGGTCTTCTACGACTATGACGCCCTCAAGGCGGAGGTCAGTCGCCAAGTCTTCGAGCGCCGGCCCGACAACATGTGGCGCTACCGCGAGTTGCTGCCGCTGGAAGGCGAGCCGACCGTCGGGCTGCACGTCGGCGGCACTCCCCTGGTCAAGGCCGACCGCCTTGCCGAGGTGCTCGGCGTCGAGACGCTGTGGATCAAGAATGATGCGGTCAACTTTCCATCGCTGTCGTTCAAGGACCGCGTCGTCGCGGTTGCCCTGAGCAAGGCGCGCGAGTTCGGTTTCACGACGGTCGGCTGCGCCTCGACGGGCAACCTGGCCAACAGCGTTGCGGCCAACGCCGCGGCGGCGGGACTGGAGGCGTACATCTTCATCCCGGCCGACCTGGAACGGGCGAAGGTGCTCGGCACCAGCGTCTACGGGGCGAAGGTCATCGGGGTCCACGGCACCTATGACGAGGTGAATCGTCTCTGTTCGCAGGTCGTCGACCGCTTCGGCTGGGGGTTCGTCAACATCAACCTGCGGCCGTTCTACGCCGAGGGCTCCAAGACAATGGGCTTCGAGATCGCCCAGCAGCTCGGCTGGCGGACGCCGCAACACGTCGTCGTGCCGATGGCTGGCGGAGCGCTGATCGGTAAGATCCACAAAGCCTTCCAGGAGTTGGCGATGGTCGGGCTGATCGAGACACGGCGTTGCGCCTTCCACGGCGCCCAGGCGACCGGCTGCAACCCGATCAGCGACGCGGTCAAGACGGGACGCGAGGCGCACAGGCCCGTCAAGCGGCCCAACACCATCGCCAAGTCGCTGGCCATCGGCGACCCGGCCGACGGCTACTTCGCGGCCAAGGTGATCCGCGACACGGGCGGCTGGGCCGAGGACGTCAGCGATGCGGAGATCGCCGAGGGTATGGCGCTGTTGGCGCGGACGGAGGGTATCTTCGCCGAGACGGCCGGCGGCGTGACGCTGGCGGTGGCGCGCAAACTGATCGAGCAGGGCCGTCTCCCGCGCGACGAGGAAATCGTCCTGTGCATCACCGGCAATGGCCTGAAGACACAGGACGCGGTGGTCGACTGCCTGGAGAAGCCGACGCTCATCGGGACGGCCCTTCAGGAGTTCGAGGCGCTCCTGGAGAAGGTCACCGAGGCCGCGCTCGTGTAAGATAGATTAGCCCGGTTTGCATTTGCTCGTAGCACAGGCGTCTCGCCTGTGCGCTGTCGCGGTTCGGCACAGGCGAGACGCCTGTGCTACGGCCGACGGCAAAACGCTCTAGCCCGATGCGCCAGCGAGGAAACCAAGAACCCTCGCTGGCGCGTCGGGCCAATGCCCGAGCGAGGAGCTTTCATGGCGATCAAAATCAACGTGCCGACGCCGATGCGGCAGCACACCGGGGGGAAGGCCGAAGTGGCAGCGACGGGAGCTACCGTGCGGGCGGCTCTCGATGACCTCGGCCGGCAGTTCCCCGGCATCGCCGACCGTCTGTTCGAGAAGCCGGGGCAGCTGCGCCGCTTCGTCAACGTCTACCTCAATGACGAGGACATTCGATACCTCGAGAACCTGAACACGGCGGTCAAGGATGGCGACGAGTTGGCCATCATCCCCGCCGTGGCCGGAGGCTGACATGAGCGACGCCGCCGACGGCGATGTCCCCGACGGGGCGGCCGTCTTCCCGCTGATCCCCGAAGGGCTGGGTGTCAACCCACTGCTGCTGGGCGTGGTCCACGCGGCGGTCTTCCTCAGCGGCTCCTCGGAGGAGATCGTTCATCCCGCCGCCGCCGACGAGGCGCTCGACCGTCTCGCTGACTACCTGCAGCGGATCAAAGGGCCTGACCTGAACAAGGTTCGGGAGGACATGAATGCCTTGACCGCCCTGGCCCGCCAGGAGAAGTGGCCGAAAGAACTGATCCAAGCTCTGATGTCCATGCTGGACGCCCTTGGCATCAGCGGAAAAGAAGAGGGCGGAACAGAAGAGGAATGAGATGGACCCGTCGCTGGAACGCTACAGCCGCCAGATGCGCTTCTACGGCGTCGGCGAGGAGGGGCAGCGGCGGCTCTTGCACAGTCACGTCACCCTCTGCGGCTGCGGGGCGCTGGGGACCGTGCTGGCTAACTCACTCGTTCGCGCCGGTGTCGGCCATCTGCGCCTGGTCGACCGCGACTTCATCGAAACCAGCAACCTGCAACGCCAGGTCCTCTTTGACGAACACGACGTTGCCGAGAACCTGCCCAAGGCCGAGGCCGCTGCTCGCAAGCTCGGGGCCATCAACTCCAGCGTGTACGTCGAGCCTGTCGTCACCGACATCGACCACACCAACATCGTCGAACTGGTCAAGGACGCCGACCTGATCCTTGACGGCACCGATAATTTCGAGATCCGCTATCTCATCAACGATACGGCGGTCAAGCTGAACAAGCCGTGGGTCTACGGCGGCTGCCTCGGCAGTCACGGCCAGACGATGACGATCCTGCCCGGACAGACGCCGTGCCTGCGCTGCGTCTTCGAGGCGGCGCCGGCGCCCGGTGAGGCCGGCACCTGCGAGACCGCTGGCGTCCTCGGACCAATCGTCAACCTCATCGCCAGCTTGCAGGCGATCGAGGCGATCAAGATCCTCACCGGCCGGCTCGACCAGGTCAATCGCGACCTGCTCTACTTCGACGTCTGGGACAACGTGCAGAAGCGCATCCGGATCGCCCCGCTCTTGGGCAAGGTCGACTGTCCCTGCTGCCGTCGGCGCCGCTTCGAGTGGTTGGAAGGCGAGCAAGGCTCCCACACGACCAGCCTGTGCGGCCGCAATGCCGTCCAGGTGGCGCACCGTGCGGCGACGACGCTCGACTTCGAGCGAATGGCGGAACAGCTCGAGGCGCTCGGCGACGTCAGTTACAACCGGTTCCTGCTGCGCTTCCAGGCGGAGGGGCACGAGTTCACCGTCTTCCCCGACGGCCGCGCCATCATCAAGGGCACCAACGACGTCGACAAGGCCCGCACCCTCTACGCTCGCTACATCGGCCACTGAGTCAATCCTGCGCTGGCCGCCACCAGCCCGACGCGCCAGCGCGGGTATCCCGTCGTCCCGCGCTGGCGCGTCGGGCTCGAGCAGTGTGCCAATGGTCGTAGCGACAGGCGGCTCGCCTGTCGTTGCAGACAAAACCGACAGGCGAGCCGCCTGTCGCTACGGGCTCGCTGGTTTATCAGGAACTGCCGATCAGGATGCCGGTCAGGAAGACGAGGAGTCCGCCGATCACCACCTGGAACACTGCCGAGCCCAGAGGCGAATCCATGAAACGGTGACGGACCCACGCGATCAGTCCCAGCTCGACGAGCACCACGGCGATCGCGATCCAGGTGGCCGTCTGGATGTTCGAGATCAGGTAAGGCAGGGCGTGGCCTATCCCGCCCAGGGCCGTCATGAGGCCACACACGGAGCCGCGAACCCACGGACGCCCCCGGCCGGTGAGGCTGCCGTCGTCGGAGAGCGCTTCCGCGAAACCCATGCTGATCCCTGCCCCCAGGGCGGCCGCCAGGCCAACCCGAAATGTCTCCCAGCTATCGTGAGTGGCAAAGGCGGCGGCGAAGAGCGGGGCCAGCGTCGAGACGGAGCCGTCCATCAGGCCGGCGAGGCCGGGCTGGATTACCTGCAGCACGAACAGGCGGCGGCGCGTGTCCGCTTCCTCCTCGAGGGCACCCGAAGCGCGCTGGGCGCTCTCCAGTTCCTCGGCACGAAGCGAGTGCTTGCGTTCCTCCTCGGCCAGGTCGCCGAGCAGCTGCCGGATGCTCGCGTCGGTCGCGTGGCGGGCCGCTCGCTCATAGAATCGCCGCGTTTCCAGCTCCATCAACTCCGTCTCTTTGCGGACGGCGAGCAGTCCCAGCGGCCGGACCAGCCAGAGCGGCTTGCGGTACACGAACCCCTTGATGTCCTGACGCCGGATGAGCGGAATGTGCTCGCCGAACTTGAGACGGTACAGCTCAATGAGCCGGTGCCGGTGTCCGTCCTCCTCGACGCGCATCTGGTTGAGGACCTCGGCAGTGGACGGGTAGTCGGTTTTGAGCCCCTCAGCAAAATCGCCGTAGATGCGGGCATCTTCCTCTTCCAGCGAGATGGCCAGGGCGAGAATCTCCTGCTCGCTGAGGCTCTTGAAGGAGCGCAAGGCGGTCGTCCTTTCGAGTTCGGGGTCGGGTGCTTATTCTTCGCTGTCCACGGCCGGCGCGGACATTCATTCGCCTTCGCCGCCGACTACTTCCAGGAGAGGCAATTCCACGGCCCCGCTGCTCCGGGCACTGCGGGCGACCGCCTCGGTGAACTCCATGTAGGCGACGCCGGTGGCGAAGTCGGTGTGGCGTATCGGCTTGCCGTCGCGGATCGCCTCGACGAACTCTTCCTCGACGCGCCAGCCGCCGGCCTTCTCGGGGGGGATGGGGATGTCCTGCAATTCACCGCGGCGGGCGCCGGCCGCGCCTCGTTGCTTCGAGGCGCCGCGGATACGGTCGGTGGGGAGGTCGTACTCCAGGACGCCGTCGCTGCCGAACAGGGTGATGCCCTGGCCTTGGCCGAACGGCGCGACGCCGCTGAGGTCGTAGACCGCTCGCGCCCCACCCTCGAGGATCGTCAGCACCTGCACGGTGTCCGGCGTGCCGGCGGCGTGGCGCTGTTTCGTCTCCGGGTCGGGACGCTCGGCGACGAAGGCGTGGACCTGGGCCAGGACGCGCACCGGCGGCGGCGCCCAGCGCAGCAGCGTCTCGTGCAGGATGCCAAGGGTCAGCATGTTGAAGCCGGACAGCGCCGCGTCCTGGCGCCAGGACAGGGGAGTCGACTCGTCGCCGAAAGCGTTGGTGAGACCGATGACCTCCACCTGTCGCAGCCGGCCGAGGAACCCGCTGTCGATCAGCTCGCGCATCACCCGGTCTCCCTTCAGACCAAAGGGGCTCGGGACGATCTGGCAGACCAGTTCGGGATGCCGGCGCGAGGCGGCGAGCATGCGGTGCGCCTCGGCGGCGTTCATCGCCATCCGCGCCTCGGTCAGGACGTGCTTGCCGGCAGCGAGGGTGGCGAGAGTAATGGGACAATGCAGGTACGGCCAGGTGCCGATGACAACGGCATCGACCTCGGGGTCGCGAACGACGTCTTCCCACGAGGCGCAGCTGCGCGGGATGCCGAACTCGCGCGCGACGGCGGCGGTCGACTCGGGGCGGCGGTTGCAGACGGTGACGATTTCGACGCCAGGGAGGGCGCGCAGACCGGGAATGTGACGGCTGCGGGTGTTGGCACCCGCGCCGACGAGGCCGATGCGGAGAGGACGCTGAGTTGTCATCGAAGGGGACCTCGGCAGATGCGTGGACGGGCCGGGGCCCCGGCCCACGCCGCTGTTGTACGACTTTAGCCCGACGCGCAAGCGAGGGACATATCGAATCCTCGCTTGCGCGTCGGGCTAAGCTGCGTCGCTCACGGCGCCGGCTTGCCGCCGCCGGTCTGGAGGATGGGCGGGCCGATCGTTGCCTTGCTCTTTTCCTTGGCCACCGCGTCGCGGCCGGGGTTGCCGGTCGGGTACAGCAGTTCATCCCATGCCTTGAAGTCGGCCGGCAGTTTCTTGCCCGTCGCGACCTCGAGCGAGTGGTGCGCTTCGTCGCGCAGGGCGGTGTCCTTGTCGTTCTTGAGGACCTGCGCCAGCGCTGCGACGGCTCGCGACTGCTTGAAGTTCCGCAGCGCCCCGGCGGCAGCGATGCGCTCGTCGAGGTAATACTGGCGGTCCTGTTCGCTGGTCGTGGCGGCCTCCGGCGGTGGTGCCTGCAGGACGCTGACCAGCAGGTCGATCGCCTCGGGGCTCTGCGAGTGGCCCAGAGCGGTGAGGATCTGGCAGCGGAGGTCCTTGCGCGTCTCGGGCACAAACGCCTCGGCCTTGTAGTAGGCGTCCTTGAGTCCCTCGATGGCGCGCGGGTCCTTGAAGGTGCCCAGTGACTCGATGGCCCGGATGCGACACCAGGCCTGCTGCTCGTTGCTGGCCGCCGTCACCAGGGCCTTGACGACGACGTCCTGTTCCTGCTGGGTGCCGCCGTTCTGCTTCGGCTCGCGCAGCGAGCCCAGGGCGCGGGCGCGTTTGTTGCCGTCGCTGGTCTTGTCGGCGAGTACCTGGAGAGGGTCCTCATGGACGAAGTAGGACTTGATCGAGTAATCGCGGGCGCGGAAATCGTCCCAGAAGCCGCAGCCGGCTGCGAAGATTCCCAGGCCGAGGAGCAGGCGGGCGAGGCTGCCCGCGGCCGCGTGGACCGGCTCGTGCCGCTTGCCTGCGTGGAACACCGGCGTCCTCCCTTCCCCGCGCCGAGGGCGCACCAAAAGAGTCCTCGTGTCCTGAGTCCGTCTGGTGGATTCGGGCGCGAGGATATAGCATCACCCCATCGGGCGGACAAGAGCAGATTCACCCAAGCTCGATTCCGCACTTGCCCGGCGGCCCTCAGCGAGCGATGATGAGAGAGGGAGAGATGTTTGGATGAGCCTTTCTGAGGGCATTCGCATGACCGCGTCCACTGCCACGATCCCGGTCGAAACGATCACCGTCGAGGCGAAGCTGCTCGACGACCACGCCGCCGGTGTCACGGTCGTCCAGTCGCCGCCGTCGCCGGAGCAAGTGCGGGCGTCCGAGGCGGTCTTCTCACAGCAGGAACAGGAGGCCAAGGCCTGCCTGGGACTGCTCGGCATCTGGACGAGCACCGTCCTCTTGCACGACCTGGCGCTGGAACACTTCTGGACCAGCCGGGACGACGAGGAAGACGAGGCAAGACAGCGGAAGGCGACCGGACTCCTTCCCGATGGGATGGGGAACGATTAGCCCGCCGCGCCAGCGAGAGTTGGTTGTAGGACGGTTTTTCAAACCGTCCGGCTTCATGCCCGGACGGATTGGAAATCCGTCCTACAGCAGAGGGGACTTCGGGCTCGTTGGTTCCTCGCTGGCGCTTCGGGCTAATTCCTGCAGTCGCTCCGCCTCCTGCTTCCCTTCGCGGAGGATCGCCTCGCGATCCTCGACCTCTTCCCCTTCGAGCACCGAGTTGTCGATGTGGACGCCGTGGAACTCACGCGGCGCGTAAGCCGGGCCGAGCACGTCGAGGACCGTCGGCGCGGTCGGCGGGCGATGCCGCGGCACAAAGTAGCCCTCGACCACAACGGCCTTCTCGCGATATTCCGGATACTCCATCAGCACCTCGTGCAACTCGCGCAGGCGATAGTGCGGCACGCTGGCGTAGAGGTGATGCGGCAGGTGGTAGTCCTGGCCCATCGGGAAGACGGCGTAGTTGATAAAGCGATTGACGAGGAAGACGCGCGTGTTGGTCAGCCAGCCGCGGTCGCCGTTGCCGTGCTGCACCAGCTGCCGCAGGATCATGAAGAACGAGAACGACGTGAACAGCGGCACCAGCCACAGCAGGAAGAAATACAGCGGCGCCGGCCGCCCGGTCAGGAATGTCACCCATGCAAGGGCGTTGAACAGCGCCGAGGCGTAGACGATGCGGCCCATGCTCATCCAGCGCTGGTGGACGACCGGGCGGACGCGGCTCTGATGGAACTTCGCCTCCGGCAGGAAGTAGAAGTACAGCAGCGCCGGCACCAGCGACGCCGCTGGCACCAGCGCCAGCAGCAACGAGTTGCCGAGCATCACGAGCCCCCCCAACAGGAGGATCAGTCCCGCCAGGTATCCCGCTCCGACCAGCACCGGCGCCTTGGACGGCTTCCAGCCCTTGCGCAGGTACGGGTTCTTGTCGGTGCCGACCGCATTGTACTGCGCCCGCACACGCATGAAGCGAATCAGGTTCGGCACCCACAGTTGCTTCAGCAGTGTCAGCAAAAACGCTTTTTTCGGCATCGGAAACGGCAGCCAGTGACCGCTCGTTTGCAGTTGCGAGACGTCCGGGTCGCGCTGCGGGTCGTTGACGAACTGGTGATGAGCGTGGTGCTGCAGGCGGTAGTGGTGCGTCGTGCTGAACAACGGGAACATGCATAGCCAATCTGAGGCCAGCTCGTTGAGGTAGCGGCCGCGGAACAGGATGTGGTGCGATCCTTCATGGGCCAGCCCGCTCAACTGATGCTGACCCGCGCCGACGAGCCCGATCGCGACGAGGATCATGGGGACGTCCCACCAGATCGACAACCCCGACGCCGCCTGGTACTCGCAGAACCAGACCGTCCCGCCGATCACGATCACCAGGTAAAGGTACGTCCTGAGCAGATAATACCAGTTGGTAAGGTCGTCGGTCTGGCGCAGGCGATGCAGGTGCGCGATCAGGGCGGGGTCATTGAGCGATTTGACGCTCGGTGCGGTCAGCCCGGCGGTCGACATAGCGGTCGTCCTTGCAAAGCGCAGGTCGGTCCGCCCCGGGCAAAGCAAGGGGGGCGGATGATGGCTATCATACCAAGCGCAGGGGAAGCTGCGGAAGCGAGGTCGGGCGGGAGGGACGGGAAAAGGACGCTCAGGGGGTGGAAAAATCAGGCTGGAACTGCCGCCTGCCCCTACGGGGCCGGGGGGGAACCTGCCTGACTGAGCGTCGTCTCGATGTAGTTGCGAACCGCCTGGTCGTCGACACCGACAACGAGATCGAGGTTGGGACGAGCTTTGCAGACCCAGCGCGTGTCGAAGACGCTCATGCCGCGCGTCAGTTCGCCGCGTGTCTCGACGTCGGCGACCATTGGTCGCGTCGTCAGGGCCCCCGGCAGCGTCAAAGCGATCAGGCCGAGCACGTCCTTGAGGTGGAAACCCTCGATGCCGTACAGGTTGGCCGTCGCCCGGATACCGTAAGGGACGACCTTCGACAGGAAGCGGCTGGTGCGCGACTCCGGCGCCGGCAGGTTGAGCAGGTCGGTTGGCGAGAAGATGACCTTTCGCGTCACGTCGAGTGGGACGAGCGTCAGCGGGGCGCCGCAGTGCAGCACCTGGCGGGCAGCCAGTGGATCGCAGTAGAAGTGGAACTCGGCGACGGGGCTGGCGTTGCCCGGCTCGTGCCAGGCGCCGCCGAGGAAAACGATGCGGTCGACCAGGCCGGCGACTTCGGGATCGCGGTCCAGGGCCCGGGCGAAGACAGTTGCCGGCCCCATCACCACGAGGCTGACTTCGCGCGGATACTGCCGCACCAGGTCGATGATCAACTTGTCGCTGGGGTGGGGGTGGTGCAGCTGGGCACAGGGAAACTCAACACCGCCGAGCCCGCCGGAGCCGTGCAGGCTGGCGCCGTCGGTATCGTACTCGACGGCCAGCGCGGCACCGACGCGCGGCCAGCGTGGCGGGTCGACCTGCTCGATGATGATGTGGACATTGCGGGTCGCTTGCTCGGGACCGATGTTGCCGGCGGTCGCCGCCAGGCCGAGGACATCGATGGTCGGGTCGAGCAGCGCCAGGGCCACGGCGAAGGCCCCGTCGATGCCCGGGTCGGTGACGAAAACGACTTTGCGCATCATGGTTGCCGAGGGGTTGATAGTCGCGGCGACCGATTAGCCCGACGCGCAAGCGAGGAGTAACGTCACTCCTCGCTCGCGCGTCGGGCTAGAGCGGTTTGCATTTGCTCGTAGCACAGGCGTCTCGCCTGTGCGCTGTCGCGGTTCGGCACAGGCGAGACGCCTGTGCTACGGCCGACTGCAAAACGCTCTAATCAAGCGTTTACTTCTCCTCAATACAATACAGGTGCCGGTGGCTGCGCAACAGCAGCTGCCGGCCGACCAGGACCGGCGAGGCGTCGATGGCATCGTCGAGCCGGTTCGTCGCCAGCACCTCGAGCTTGTCCGAGCGCTTGATCACCAGTGTCGTGCCGTCACGGTCGACGAGGTAGAGGCGATCCTTCGCCCCGGCCGGCGACGCGTACAGGCTGCTCAGTTCGGGTAGCCGCTCCCGATCGATCACGGGCTCGCCGGTCTTGGTGTCCAAGCACGTCAGCACAGGATTATTGAGATAGGTAAAATAGAGCCTGTCGCCGACGAGCAGCGGAGATGGGACGTAGGGGGTGCCGCGCGTAGAGCGCCACAACACCTTCTTTTTCTCGGTAATGTCGCCGGAAGCGTCGAGCGGGATGGCGACGGCGAACGAGCCCTTGTAGCCGCTCATGCAGTAGACGACGCTGCCGTCCGTCACGGGCGAGGGAATGGCGTTGATCGTCTGCCCGCCGCACTCCCACAGCACCTTGCCGCTGTCGAGGTCGTAGGAGCGCACACGGTTGGTGGCGTTGACGATGACCTGGACCTTGCCCTTGTACTCGACAATGAGCGGCGTCGCCCACGAGGTCGGTTCGTCGCGATCGATCTTCCAGCGTGTACGGCCGGTTTCGGCGTCCAGGGCGAGGATGAAGTCCTTGCCCTCGTGGTCCCAGTTGACGACCACGGTGCCGTTGTGGACCGCCGGCGAGCCGGCCTCGCCCCACCCGTAGCGCGTCTCCATGCGGCCGAGGGCGCGCTTCCACAGTAGCTTACCGTCGAGGTCGTAGCAGTACAGGCCGCGCGAGCCGAACCAGGCATACAGATATTTACCATCTGTGATAGGCGAAAAGGCCGCGTAGGAATGAGTGTTCTGGTGGCCCTCGTGCGGGACGGCCTCGCTGGCGACTCGCTTCCACAGTGTCTCGCCGCTGCGCCGGTCGAGGCAGAGGACCAGGAAGCGATGATAGGTCGTCGGCGGCGTGGTCCGCTTATTGAAGCGTGGATCAGACGGCGGTGGAATGTCTTCCTTCTTCGCCTCGCGGCGAGTGTCCTCGGCGGCGAGCACAAAGATGCGATCACCCCAGACAGCGGGCGTCGCGCTGCCGCGGCCGGGGAGAGGGACCTTCCACTTGATGTTGGTTTTCTCGTCCCACTTCAGCGGCGGGTCGGCGGTGGGAGACCAGCCGGTTGCCAGCGGTCCGCGCCACTGCGGCCAGTTGTTCAGCCGCTCCTTCGTGTCGGCGGCATGCAGGGACGGCAGGGTGAACAGGCCCGCGAGGAGGAGGACAATCGTCCGCATGACAGGTGTGTTTCGCAGGGGTTTCGCGGGCGAACGACTGAAGTGGATGATAACAGACTGTCAGCGGCTGTCCAAAAGCTTCTTCCCTTTTTAGCCCGACGCGCCAACGAGAAGGAAAACACCCCCCCCGCGCGCCAGTTCATTCTTCGCCTTCGGGGGGAGCGACCGCCGGAGCTGCTTCCTCGGCGATGTCTTCCTCGTGGGCGACGGGAGCAAGGGCGGCGAGTTTGTCGCCCGGCTTCAGGTTGATGACACGCACGCCCTGCGTGTTGCGACCAATAACGCGGATCTCGTGGACGTGTGTCCGGTTCACCATGCCGTTGGCGCTGATGAGCATGATGTCATCGTTGTCCTTGACGGCGGCGACGCCGACCACCAGGCCGTTGCGCTCGCTGGTACGGATGTCGCGGACACCCTTGCCGCCACGGCGCTGCTTGCGATAGGACATCGTCGACTTCGCGCCGCCTTCTTCCTCAGCGTCTTCCGCTCCCTCAACGGCGACTTCCTCGACGGGCTCCTCCGCGGCCTCGCCGTCGGCCCCTTCCGCGTCGCTCGCGTCGGCCGCCGTGTTGGCGCCGAAGGGTGTCCGCTTGCCGTAGCCATTCTCGCAGACCGTCAGCAGGTAGCCGTCGGGATCGGCGACCACCAGGCCGACGACCTCGTCGTCCTTCGCCAGCGCGATGCCCTTGACGCCGCGCGTCGCCCGGCCCATCGCCCGAGCGTTGGCCTCGTCGAAGCGGATCGCCATGCCCTTGCGTGTACTTAGGACGACCTCGTCGCCGGGCCGCGTCAGCACCACGTTGATGAGGGTGTCGCCCTCGTCGAGGCTGATGCCGATGATGCCGCCCGCACGCGGATTGCTGTACTCGCGCAGGGCCGTCTTCTTGACCAGCCCGCGCCGCGTCGCCATGAGCAGGTACTTGTTCGCGTCGCGCTGGGCGTCGAACTTCTCCACGGCAATCACGCTGGTGATGCGCTCCTCCGGCTTGAGTTGCAGCACGTTGGCCATCGCCCGGCCGGGGCTGCTGCGGTCCTTCGGCTGGGGGATGTCGAAGACGCGCAGCCAGTACAGCTGCCCGCGGTTGGTGAAGCAGAGCAGGTAGTCGTGCGACGAGCAGACGAAGAAGTGCTCGACGAAGTCGTCTTCCTTGGTCACCCCGCCGGTGACGCCGCGTCCGCCGCGGTGCTGCGAGCGGAAGACGGTCAACGGCATCCGCTTGATGTAGCCCTCGTGGCTGATGGTGACCGCGTTGACCTCCTCGGGCAGCAGCTTTTCGAGGTCAAGCCGGGCAACCTCGCCGGTGATCTCCGTCTTGCGGTCGTCGCCGTACTTGGTGCGCAGCTCGACCAGCTCCTCGCGGATGACGGCCCGCACGTTACGGTCGTCGGACAGCAGCGCCTCGTAGCCAAGGATCTTCTGTCGGAGGTCGTTGTACTCCTTGAAGATCTCGTCGCGTTCCAGGCCGGCGAGTTGGCCGAGTTGCAGCCGCACGACGGCCTCGGCCTGGGCCTCGGTCATGTGGTAGCTGGGCAGGGCTCCGAGTTCGCGCTGCAGGGCGGCGAAGTGGTCGGTGCCAAAGGCGCGTTCCATGAGTGAGGCGGCGACCTCAAGGTTCTGCAGGTTCTGCTTGGCCTCGGCGCGGCTGGGCGACTGGCGGATGATGCGGATCACCTCGTCGAGTGACGAGATGGCGATCAAC
>JACOUH010000034.1 GCA_016177925.1 Planctomycetota bacterium
CCCCTCGGGGGAGAGGGGTTGGGGTGAGGGGAGCACAGTCCTCTCCATACAATGCCGCGGGTGCCGCTCCGGTCCGGGACGGCACCCGCTTGGTTTCTGGGCGGTCGGTCTGGTTGCGACGAAGGGTCAGAACCAGGAAGGTTCACGGCGGGAGACGGGGCTGTTCCCGGGCTCAGGCGCCGCCGCCGATGGGCGGCACCTTGATCTTGATGTCGACACCCGGCGGCAAGGTCAGGCCCTTGTTGAGGGCCTCGATGGTCTTGCTGGTCGGCTCGAGGATGTCGATCAAGCGCTTGTGCGTGCGAATCTCGAACTGCTCGCGCGACTTGCGGTCGATGTGCGGGCTGCGCAACACCGTGTACCGTTCGATGCGCGTCGGCAGCGGGATTGGGCCGTGGACGACGGCGCCGGTATTCGTGGCCGTATCCACGATCTCCTGGGCCGTCCGGTCGAGGACCTCATGGTCGTACGCTTCCATGCGGATGCGGATACGATTGGTCGTGTTGGCCGCCAAGGAAACCTCTCCTGCGTCGCTACGCCGTGAACTCCGACTTTTCAGGAAGTATAACAGTAGTGACGGACGGGAAACGTGTCAAGGGGGTCGCCGTTTCGCCGCCGTGTTTTTCCCACCGAATCCGAGGAGCATCCCGTGTCCGCCGACCGCCGCCAAGCCAGCGATCACCTCGAACGGCTCTTGCGCCAGCATACCCAGGAAGAACTGCTCGCCCGGCTGACCCCCCGCACCGGCGAGCCGTCCACAAAGGTGCCGGGGGGCTCGCACCTTTCCGACGATGCCGTCGAGCGGCGCTGGCAGCTCCTGCCCGACGCAGCCGCCAGCCGCGAGCAACTCCTCGACGCCCACACCGTCCACCAGAAGGACTGTTACAAGCACAACATCGAGAACTTCATCGGCACCGTAAAGGTGCCGGTCGGACTGGCCGGTCCGCTGCGTGTCAATGGCCTGTTCGCGCAGGGCGATTACTACGTCCCCTTGGCGACGACCGAGGCGGCGCTGATCGCCTCGTACAGCCGCGGCTGCCAGCTGCTCAGCGAGGCGGGCGGCTGCACGGCGGTCCTGCTCAACGAGGGCGTCAGCCGCGCCCCCGGCTTCGCCTTCGCCTCGCTGCGCGAGGTCGGCCTGTTCGTCTTGTGGGCGACCGAGCACATCGACGACTTTCGCCGCGAAGCCGAGGCCACGACCCGCCACGGCAAACTGCGCGACCTCCGCATCACCGTCGAGGGCAACTACGTCTTCCTCAACTTCGCGTTCACCACCGGCGACGCTTCGGGCCAGAACATGGTCACCCTGGCGACCGAGGCCATCTGCGACTACATCGAGCGGAACAGTCCGATTCACGCGCGGCACCACTTTGTCGAGGCGAACCTGTCCGGCGACAAAAAGGCCAGCGCCCAGTCGTTCCTGCTGGTGCGCGGCAAGAAGGTTTCCGCCGAGGCGACGCTCCCGGCAGAGTTGATCGCGAAGCGGCTGCATACGACGCCGGAGCGGATGGCCCAGTTCTGGCGCATGTCGGCGATGGGCGGGGTGCTGAGCGGAACGATGGGGCTGCACGGCCACTGCGCCAACGGCCTGGCGGCGCTGTACCTGGCGTGCGGGCAGGACGTCGCCTGCGTGGCAGAGTCGGCGGTCGGCGTGACGCGCTTCGAGGTGCTGGACGACAGCGCCCTGTACGCCAGCGTGACGCTGCCGAACGTGATGGTCGGCACGGTCGGCGGTGGCACGGGGCTGCCTAGCCAGCGGGCGTGCCTGGAGATCCTGGGGCTGGCAGGGCCGGGCAAGGCCCAGGCCCTCGCGGAGGTCTGCGCCGGCCTGTGTCTGGCAGGCGAGTTGTCGATCAGCGGAGCAATCTGCTCGGGCGACTTCAGCCGGGCTCACCGCTTGCTCGCTCGCGGCAAAGCGACCAAGACGAATGAAGAGCCACCGGCGGCCGCCGCTGAACAGAAATAGCCCGACTTGCTTCCCGCCCCCACCGGGCTCGTCCCGGTGGAGCGACGGCTTCTGCACCAGAACGGCGACCCCTCTCCCTCTCCGCCCCCACCGGGGCAAGCCCGGTGGGGGCGGGAAGCAATTCCGGGATAGACTCTTCAGCTGGTCTCGCGCAGATGGCGGGCGAGGAGTTGGTGGAAGGCGTAGACGGCTCCCTCACGGCGGACGCTGTAGCGGCCCGTCTCGTACGCCCGGCTACCCAGGCCGCGCTGCACTTCCTCACAAATGACGCTGTCTTCCATCTGAATCTGGTCCGAGACGGCGATGCCGTGCGCGATGCGGGCCTGCGCCTCGGGGCCCTCGGTCTGCTCGAAGTAGAACTCGTAATCGACCCGGCAGCGGTCGGGGCCCAGCGGCAGGACGACGTTGGTGTCGAGGTAGCCGGCGTAGAAGTTGAACATGACGTTGGGGAAGATCCACAGATAATAGGCCCGGTCGCCGCCGCGTGCCTGGGCCACGGTCTCGGACGGCCCGCCTGGCTCGGCCGGCCGCAGCGGACTGATCTGCGAACTGGTGAAGCCGGCCACTTCCGTGCGATACTCCGAATACTCCAGGATGCCGGCCAGGCCGGGATGGACGCTGTTGACGTGGTAGCCGCCGTCGAGGTAGTTGTCGACGAAGACCTTCCAGTTACAGCGGACCTCGAAGGAACGGCTCCCCGCCCAGCGCAACCGACCCAGGTCGAGCGCGGCGAACCGCCCCGGCAGCGGGCCGAGATACTCCGCCAGCGGACACGGCGGTGGATCGAGAGAAACCCAGACGAACGGCCCCCACTCCTCGACCGCCAGCGGCGCCAAGCCGTTGTCCTCACGGGAAAAGTTGGCGACGCCCTCGAACTCCGGCGTACCGCGCAGGCGCCCGGTCAGGTCATACGTCCAGCCGTGGTAGCGGCAGCGCAGCCGCGTCGCCCGGCCACAGGGTTCCGTCAGGACCGGGGCGGCGCGGTGACGGCAGACGTTGTGGAACGCTCGCAGCGTCCCCGTCTCATCGCGGACGACGGCCATCGGCGCGCCGGCGATCTCGGCGGTCAGGAACGAGCCCGGCTGCCGGACCAGGTCGGCGCGGCCGGCCGCCAGCCAGATACGCGAGAAGACGGTACACCGTTCCGCCTCGCCAATGTCGACATCGCGATACCAGCTGCTCGGGATGGTCCGCGCCTGTTCCAGCGGCAGGGTGGGGTCGAAGGATCGGATCTTCTCGGCCAGGGAAGGGATCATGTTCTGTTCCTCCCGGTCGTGGGTCGCTGCTGACCAAGGGCAAACGAGAGCGTACCATATCACGGGGAATCACCACAAGAAGGCAACGTGCCAACGACTCAAAAAGGAGATCGGAAATGAAGAGGAAAGAGCTGAGGACAGCAGCCAAGAGGCGGCGGAAGGGACGCAAGCACCGGGCCCGGGGCAAGTAGCGCGTAGGTCAGGCTTTCCAGCCTGACGCGGCCTCAACGTCAGGCTGGAAAGCCTGACCTACTTTCGTGCCGGCGTAACATTACTCCGAATTCTTGATGACGTAGGCGAAGCGCTGGCGGAAGGCGTCGGGGCTCATGCCGGCCGTGCGGGCCAGCGCCTCGAGCCGGTGCGGGTCGTCGAAGTCGCGCCGGTCCAGGCGGATCATGTAGCGGCGGGCGCACTCATAGCACTCGCCGTTGATGTCGACTTTGCGCGCCTGCATCCGGCCCGTGTTCGGGTTGATGATCTCCTCGAAGGGGATCGGGTGCAGCCGGCCGGCGACGAGCGAGATGATCGCTCCGTACTTCGTCGACTCCGCCGAACGCAGGAACTTGACCGCCCCGTAGCCGAGATCGCGCGTGTACTCGGCGTCGAACGGGATCGGGTCGGCCGAGCGGAGTTCGTAGCCGAGGTCCTTGTCGATCAGGGCCACCGACATCCCCAGTTCCTCGAGCAGCACGGTCAGCCGATCCTTGATCATGCGGCCGAACTCGATCTCGCCGAGGCGCAGGTGGTTGTGCGGGTCACGAATGACCTTGCCGTAGCGGCCGAGTTGTCCGCTCTCGATCATCGATTGCAACCCCTGCTCGCCGATGGCCTCGAGGAGCCCCTCGGCCAGCACCACGACGCCGTGCAGCGCGCCCATGGTCCGCCGCTTGATGATCGAGCCCAGGATGATGTCGCAGACCTGGTCGAGCTTGACTGGCCGCGTCGTGAACTCCTCCGGGATCAGCGTCAGCGTTGCAGCAGCGGCCTTGCCGATGCCCAGCGCGAGGTGGCCGGCGGCACGGCCCATGCTGACGATCAGATACCAGCGCGAGGTCGTGCGGGCGTCCTCGGCGAGGTTGTGGATGATGCCGACGCCGATGTGGCGGGCCGTCTCGAAGCCGCCGGTGCAGCACGTCGAGGACGCGGCCCATGTCCTCGGGGTCCTTGGCCGGGTTGGTGCGCGACGTGCCCAAGAGCGAGCCGCCGCGCGGGTGGATGCCCTTGACTTCGCCGATGGTCAGCTTGTGGTGGTGGTCGATGCCGCCCTGGACCAGCCACTTGAAGCCGTCCTGGAAGCCGAGCACCTCGATCCCCTGCTCGATGGCCTCGATGGTGACGGCGCTGATGACGCCATTGATCCCGGGCGCCGGCCCGCCGCCGACGATCAGGGCGAGTCGACCGGGGATGGATGTGTCTGTCATGGGGAAACCTCTGCGTCCCGAGAACGGGCCCTGGGCGCACACACGGCGGGGAGAGGCCGCCTCATGGTTGGTTTATAGGTTGATGCGTACTGCGAGTAGGTTTTGCCGTACCCTCTGACTTGCTTTCGCGACACAGACCCTCTGTTTGATCGACGATTAAGCCCTTGCGGTCTGTTCGCTCCGCGGTCATGATAGAGGCAGTCGAAAGACAGAGTGACTTCTTCACCGGCGCTCAGCGGTCGCTCCGTGTCCTCGTCTCCTTTCTCTCGGGCCCTCGTCACGGAGGGCCCCCAGGCGGACGTCCGCCGGCCGGCCCATCATCAGCAGAGGGGAAGCACCATGGCGAAGATCACCCATCCGACGCGGCCACTGGCGGATGTCAACGTCCTGCCGCAGCGCGACGGCGCGCACGAAGTCGTCGTCTGCTTTATGCCCGACCCGGTGCTCCTGTTCGGCGAGGGCAACTCACGGGCCTTCCTTGCCCTGGACGCATCGGCGTCGCTGCGCAAGATGTACGGCTTCGGCGGGCCGTTCGGCGGCGATCCCAACTACATGCAGGCGGTGGCGCGCAAACTCGGCGCCACGCTTACCTCCATCACGCGCTCGGGCAAGGTGGTGGCGCTGTACTGGGCCGTCAGTCCCGACGGCAGCAAGGTCGAGCCGATCGGCGAGTTCGACGAGGCGGAATGGGGTCGAGCCGCCATCAGTGGCCCGCGCAAGGAGAAGTGGGGCAAGGGCACCAAGCTGCTGCCCGCCATCCAGTACGGCACCGAGCGCGTCGCCGCTGGCGGCGACTGGACGATGGGCGTGTTCATCACCGACGGCATCATCGAGGACGAGAAGGCCTGTGTCGACTACTGCCTGCGGGTCGGCCGCGACATGGCCGCCGGCCGCCGCAAGCCGATGAAGTTCATCCTGATCGGCATCGGTGAGGAGCCCGACCAGGAGCAGCTCGAGCGCTTCGACGACATGTTCGAGGGCTCCGGCATCGACTACGACCTGTGGTCGTCGGGTTTGGTGGCGTCGATGCAGGACGAGTCCGACATCCTGGGCGTGCTGTACGGCGAACTGATGAGCGAGGAGACGGTGATCGCGCCGCGCGGCCGCGTCGAGGACATCCGCGGCACGGTGCTGGCTAACTGGACCGACGGTATGCCGGGCAAGTTCCGCTTCGTGCTGCCGCGCGGCCAGACCCGCTTCACGATCCACACGCCCAACCACGACATCAGCCAGGACATTTCGGAGGCGCTCGGGTAATTGGCCGCGTGCGGCTTTGCACCGGCTGCTAAGCCGCAAGCGGCCCAACACTCGCGGGGAGGGGCCGCGCATGACGATGTTCGACCGCTACTTCGGGGCCCGGCAGTCGTCCGGCGACCAGGACTACGCCATGCCCAGCCACGCTACCGCCAAGGAGTTCGGCAAGGTCGACGTCCGCCGCACCGGCGCGGAGGTCCAGGTCCGCTTCACGATCCTCATGGAGCCCGAGGGCCGCGAGGCGGAGGGCTGGCAAACCGGCGTCGCGCTGGACGCCAGCGCCTCGATGAAGAACTGGTACGGCCGCGAACTGGAGGGCACCGTGCCGCCGTTCCTCATCCAGGAGTACGAACGCAAGGGCTGGGTCACGCTCCGCCGCGAGGACGGCCGCCGTGTCCGTGTCTTCCAGCGCGAGTCCTACAAGGACGCGATCAAACGCGGCTACCTGCGCATCACCGAGAACATCGTCGAGCCACTGGCGCGCGAGTTCATCGCCTACCTTGCCGGCGGACTCGACGCCGACGGCGGCACGACGGTCCTCTACTGGGCGTGCGACAGCGGCTCGGCCTGCGAGGTCGTGGGCGACTACACCGAGGATCAATGTCGCAAGCTGGAAATCAGCGGGCCGCAGGACCGTGGCTTCGGCATGGGCACGCACCTGGCTCCGGCGGTGCGCTACTTCGTCGATCGCTTCGCTGACGCCAACCGCGGCATGTACGTCTTCCTGACCGATGGCCGGCTCGACGACCTCGACGCCGTCAAGCGGCTGACGACGCAGCTGGCCAAGGACATCGCAGCCGGCAAGCGTAACCCGATCAAGTGCGTGCTGATCGGCGTCGGCAACGAGATCGACGAGGCGCAGATGGAGCAGCTCGACAACCTCGACACCGGCACGGACGTCGACATCTGGGACCACAAGATCGCCAAGGAAATGCGGGCCCTGGTGGAGATCTTCGCCGAGGTGGTATCGGAAAATCAGATCGTGGCACCGACCGGCTCGATCTACGATGCGCAGGGCCATCGCGTCTGGAAGTGTACCGACGGCGTGCCGGCGACGGTATCGTTCAGCATGGCGGCGTCATCGGAGTGGTTCGAGTTGGAGGTCGGCGGCCGTCGCATCCGCCAGAGCGTCGTGCTAACCGCACCCGGCGAGCGGGGGGTGTGAACCCCCCGGTAGTTCGAGAGACCGGGGGGTTCACACCCCCCGCTCGCCGCGTCGCCCGGAGGAGAAGGAGCCATGATCTTCTGTGCGCTCTCGACGTTTGCCCTGCGGCAGGTCATGGGCGATGGGGCCGAGAACGTCGTCGGGGCCCTGGGCGGCCACTTCACCGATCAGACGCGCCTGCTGCTCGACGCCCTGCACAAGTCTAACGAGCGCGCCTGGAAGGCCCTTGAGATCGCCCTGGCCGGCGAGGGATTCTGGAACAAGCTTGATGCCGCCGAGGATAAGGCCCTGCGGCAGCAGGTGCGCGGCCTGCTCGACGCCATGCCGCTCCCTCTCTTGACGGGCCGCAGCGAGTTCCGTCGTCTCTGTCTCAAGGAGTTGCAGGACGCTCGCAAGAAGGGGCTGCTGCTGAGCGGCACGGCGGAGGAACTGGCCAAGTCGGCGCGCGCCGTCGCTGGTGGCGATCCGCTTGCCGTCCTCGACCGCGAGCGGGCGGCCCTTCGCGACATCGGCCAGGGGTTGGAGAAGGCCGGGTTCAAAAACCTCGCCTGGCTGGTCAACCAGGAAGTGCAACCGGGACAGGCCATGCTGGTGCAGGCGGTGCGTTACTTCTTCCGCCGTGCGATCGAGACGAAACCAGAGCTGGCCCGCGGTCTGCAGTTCACGCGCATGGAGGACCTGACGGAGGCCCAGGCCAGCGGTTTTCGCCAGCTCGAGGAGGCGTTCAAGACGCACGGCCAGCGCCTCGACCGAGCGCTCGACGACCTGATGGCGGTGGCGGCCCAGACGCGCGACGCAGTCCTGGACATCAAGGAGGAACAAAGGCGCCACGGCGACCAACTCGGCGACATCTACCGCCTGCTGCAACAGGTCATGGAGCAGACGCAAATGCAGCAGCGCCGCGAGGTGCGGCCCGGCGACAGTCGCTCGCTCCGCGGCCCCGGCGAGCGGCAGCGCGTCCGCGAACTGGTCGATCGTTACGAGTCGCTGCCCGAGCAGGAGCGGCGGCAGCGGCCGGCCTTGCTGAATGCGGTCGGCATGTTGCGCGTGGCCGCAGGCGACTGCCAGGAGGCGCAGCGCGACTTCGACCGCGTTGCCGACCTGGTTGGCGACGCCCCGCAAGCGCGAGCGCAGGCGCGGCACAATGCCTACCAGGCGGCGCTGGAGCGGCGCGACTTCCCCGACGCCCTGGCTGCCCTGCGCGAGTCCGCCGCCCTGGACCCCGAGACCTACGCCCCCTTCCCCTTCGGCGACTACGTCCCCCAGCGCATCCTTGGCGCTGGCGGCTTCGGCGTCGCCTTCCTGTGCCAGCATGCAACTTTGAAGAGACCGCTTGTTGTCAAAACGCTTCGCCTCGACGGCCTGGATCGCGACGTCGACGATGTCTTCCGTGAGGCGCAGGTGCTCAACGATCTCGACCACCCGGCGATCATCCGCCTGCGCGACTGCCGCTTCGCCGACGCCGCTCGGAAACGGCCGTACCTGGTGATGGACTACTTCGAGAGCGTGAGCCTGGCGGACCACGTGGCGAAGCACGGCCCGCTGGCGCCCGACGAAATGCTGACCGTCGCGCGCGCCGTGGCCGAGGCACTGCTCGCCGCGCACGCCCAGGGCATCCTGCATCGCGACGTCAAGCCGGACAACCTCCTGGTGCGCCCTCCGCTCCCCTCGCCCCCGAAGCGGGGGAGAGGGGTGGGGGGTGAGGGGGGAGGCTGGCGCGTCAAGCTGATCGACTTCGGCCTGGCGGTCAAGGAGGAAATGGAGCAGGCAACGGCGCGGACGCCGGGGATGCAGTCGCCGGCGCCGCACGAGTACGGCTTTGCGGGCACCATCGACTATGCGTCGCCGGAGCAGATGGGACGACTGCCTGGCGTCTCGATCGGCACGTACTCCGATGTCTACGGCTTCGGCAAGACCTGTTACTTCGCGCTCCTGGGGACGCCGGAGCCCGACGACGGCGAGAAGGAGACGCTCGACGAGGCGTGGCGGAAACTGCTCAGCCAGTGTACCGCCCGCAAGATCGAGAGCCGTCTCCACGACTTTGGCGTTGTCCTGGAACGTCTGCGCGAGGTCGAGGAGGCACTCGCTGGCCGACCGCGTCCGCGGCCGGCACCGGCCGTCGTGCCGAAACCGCGCCCAAACCCCGTCGCTCCACCGCCCGCACCCTTACCGCCACGGGAGATCGCGCGGACCCCGCCCCCCGCGGCGAAGAAACCGATGCCGGAGGTCATCCCGCCGCGCTACATCGAAACGCCGCCCGCGCCGCCCGCCCCCGCTCGGCCCGGCCCGATCCTGTCCGACCTGTGGACGGGGAGCCTTTCCCCCGCCTCCGATTCGTCGGAAGCCGACACGACAGGGACGGACGTCACCGACGACGTCCCGGCGGCACCGCCCGAGACCGGACGGCGGAAACCGGGCCAGCGCGGGCCGCTCGGAAGCCTGTTCGAGCAGCCCAGTGCTGCTTCTCCCGGACCGGAGGAGGCGAACGAGCGGCCGGTGCCAGACGAGGAGGCGGTCCCGCCAAAGAAGGACAATCGGAAACCGCTCGGCGGGGCGTTCCTGGACGACTCTTGAGGTCCTGGACGACTCTTTTGTCACGCGAGTTCACGAGGGTTGGTCGGTGTGCCGTACACGGCTGCGCGCTGCGCCGCCGTACCATCGCCTCGACCGCCGCGCGCAAGTCCCGGTCGCGCTGCGCGAACCCTTCACTGTCCTCACGCAGTTCCAGCCGGCGGTCGTTGCGGTGGTACAAGGCGCCGATGCGGTCCAGCCCCCCCGCGGCCCACTCCTGTTGCTGGGTCGTGACGCCGTCGGGGGAGGTTTCCGGGCAGTCGGCGTGGGCGTCGTCGGGAACCAGTTGGTCGGGTGTGTGGGCCTCGGACTTGCGGCCGAACTGGCGGTGGCGGAGGTCGCGGAGTTCGGCCTGGGCCACGGGGGCAGGGCCGCGCCCTCGCAACTACCGTCCTTTACGAGGATCGCCCATTGGGGTAGACTCAAGCGCGAGGAACTGAGGAACCCACACCCGTGAACGAAGCCGACACCTGCCGAAAGCTGGTTCGCCCCCGGCTCGAAGCCGCCGGCTGGGACACCCTGCCCCGTTCCTACTCCGAGCAAACGCCTTTCACCGACGGCCGCATCCTCGCATCCGTGGGCAAGCCTCGCCGCCTTAAGAAGAAGTTCTCCGACTTCCTCCTTCGCTACACCCGCGACATCACCCTGACTGTCGTCGAGGCCAAGTCCGATAAGCGGCCCGCCGGGGATGGCGTTCAGCAGGCCAGGGACTACGCCGAGATTCTCGGTCTCAAGTTCGCTTACGCGACCAACGGCACCGACATCATCGAGTACGACTACTTCACCCACCTGGAACAGGAAATCGATCAGTTTCCCACCCCGGACGAACTCTGGTTCCGCTACCAGCAGGGGATGGGGCTGACCACGACGGTCGCGAACGCCCTCCTCGTGCCCTACTACCTCCAGCCGAACAAGGAGCCGCGCTACTACCAAAGGATCGCCATCACACGCGCGGTCGAGGCCATCGTCGGAGGGCAGAAACGGTCCGTGCTCACTCTGGCAACCGGCACGGGCAAGACCCTGGTCGCCTTTCAAATCTGCTGGAAACTCTGGTCGGCGGGATGGAACACCAAGGGAGAACCGGGACGCAAGCCCCGCCTCCTGTTCCTCGCGGATCGCAACGTCCTGGTCGATGATCCGATGGCGAAGGACTTCGCCTCCTTCGGCGATGCCCGCCACAAGATTGTCGGGGAGGCGATCAAGTCGCGGGAAATGTATTTCGCCATCTACCAGGCCATCGCCGCGGATGAGAAGCGGCCGGGCCTCTACAAGGAGTATGCCCCCGACTTCTTCGACCTGGTCGTCGTGGATGAGTGCCACCGCGGATCAGCCCGCGACGAGAGCAACTGGCGGGAGATCCTCGACTACTTCGAGCCGGCCTACCAACTCGGCATGACCGCGACCCCGCTCCGCGAGGACAACCGCGACACCTATCTCTACTTCGGCAATCCGCTCTACACTTACAGCTTGAAGCAGGGCATCGAGGACGGTTTCCTGGCCCCCTACCGGGTGTACCGCGTGCTGACCACCTTCGATGCGGCGGGCTGGCGCCCGAACAAGGGCCAGCGCGACAAGTTCAACCGCGAGATCCCGGACGAGGAATACCACACCAGGGACTTCGAGCGGATTCTCTCGCTCCAGGCCCGGACCGAGGCCATCGCCCGACACCTCGCGAACCACCTCCAGAAGACCGACCGGCACGCCAAGACGATTGTCTTCTGTGTCGATCAGGAGCACGCCGACCAGATGCGGCGGGCGCTGCACAACCTGAACACCGACCTGGTCAAGGACGCGGAGAAGGCGGGAGAAACCTACGTCGCTCGTGTCACGGCCGACGAAGGAGACATCGGTCGCGGCTTCCTGAGCAAGTTTCAGGCCCCGGAAGAAC
>JACOUH010000063.1 GCA_016177925.1 Planctomycetota bacterium
GAGGAAATGAGGACGGGTCGCCCGGAAGAAAGTTGACCTGACGCGCGGGGGTGGCGCCGGCCGCTCCCTCACACGACCCCCGGAGGGTTGCGAACGATGTCCTTGAAACTACACCACTTGTTCTGGGTCGCCGGCTGGCTCCTCGCCGCCTTCGCCGTCTTGAGCCTGGCCGACCTTCCCGGCAACTTCGGGCAGAACTTGCTGTGCGGAGAGTGGGGGTGCGGCGGCCCGCTGATGCAGGTGCTGGCGGCGATGCACCTGTTCTGGGGCCTCGTCCTGGTCCCGCCGGTGGCGTGGGGCACCGCTCGCTTGCCCCCGCGGCGCCTCCGCTGGACAGGAGCGCTGCTCCTAGCCCTGGGGGTGGTGGGGATCGGCCTCGTGGTCGCGCGGGACGTGCTGGTCTGGCTGCCCTCGGTCGCGCCTCGGTACAGGGACCCCTACATACTGCCCCGGCGAACCTTCTACTCGCTGGCCACCCTGTCTGACGTGCCGCTGGTCCAGGTCGCCCTCGCGGGGACTGTGTGCTGGTTCCTGGGGAAGCGTCGAGAGGCGCGGGCCTGCCGGGCCGTGGTGGAAGGGACGCCCGGGCCGGCCGGGCCCGTCGAGGAAACGTGTCGAAAGGCGTGAGTTCTCATCCTTTTCGAGATACCCGTGTAAGGATTCCACGGGACGAACGACTCACCTTCAGAAGGCAGCGGGTGCCGGAACGGGAAACCGTGGCCTCTGTGAAGTAGTTCACAGACGCAACATGGGAGTCCTTTAGCGTAAAGAGAGGGCGATTAGGCCGTTTTCGGGCCGGTTCGATCCAACACCATCAGGAAAGGAGAAGGGGCATGGGCACACGCGAGAGAAAGCAGGCCGTGCTGTCCCTGGGCGCCGTGCTGGCGATGCTGGGGGTTCTGGCACTGGCCGGCCCTGGGTTCCTGGGACTGGCACAGGCGGAGAAGGTAGGCAAGGAGTCCGCAGCACCGAGCAAGGACGACACCCGCCTGGGCGTCACGGAGCGTCAGCAGGCGCTGAAGGGCGAAGAGGGCTGCTGCTGCGCCCGCTCCGGCCGCGCGGCGTGCTCGGCCGGGGGTGAGACGTGCTGCTGTGGGAAGAAACTTCTGGCCCAGGCCGGTCCGGGCTCGGCCGCGCTGGCACTGAAAGCACAGGACAAGCCCAAGGATTCCAAGGAGGAGATGAAGGCCAGCCCTGGGGCGATGGCCAAGGGGACGGCCGCCCGCAAGGCCATCCTCGACCACCAGAAGGCCCTGGGGAATGACGGCGTCTTCAGCTGCTGCATCCGGCCGGGATGCACGTTCTGCTCCAGTTCGGCTGACATGTGCCCCTGCGCCATGAACCTGCGCAAGGGAGGCCCCGTGTGTCCCGAGTGCTGGGGCGGCTGGCAGGTGGGGCAGGGCCGGCTCGATGGTGTCGATGCGGCCAAGGTGCAAGTCATCCCGAAGTCGAAACTGAAGATGATGTACGAGATGAAGTCGATGAACTTCAAGAAGGCGTCGGAGGGAGCAGACAAGAAATAAGGGACTGCCGGCCATGCCGCTACCCCGTTCGGTAGCCGGCCTCCCCGAAGGGCGGCAAGGAAAGTGCCCCTGGAAACCGACCGCGACTACCAAGGAGACAGCCATGAATCGTTCTTTTCGGCTGGGGGTGCTGCTGGGTGGCGGGCTGCTGCTCGCCGCGGTGGACTCGACCCCGGCTCAGCTCCCTGGCCCGGAGCCACGCCCTGCCCTGGTCCGGGTGCTCGTTCCCTCACCCCGGGCGAACGTCTCCTTCGAGGGCGTGCTTGCCCCCAGTTGTGGGACAAACCGTCTGTTCTGTTCCCCGCCGCTGGAGCCGGGGCAGACCTACGTCTACACGATCAAAGCCTCCTGGCCCGAACAGGGCCGTACGGTCACGCATGAGCGGAAGGTGCAGGTCCGAGCCGGCCAAGAAACCCTCGCCGATTTCACCGCTCGCGGAGCCACGCCGGAGCGCCCCCTGACCCCGCCGATCGCCCCGGAACCGGGCCCGGAGAAAACACCTGCGGACGATCGCCCCTTGACTCCGCCGATCGCCCCGGAGCGCTGAGGTGTGCCAAGCGCCTCGCCGCCCCTCTCCCAGGCCATGGTGTCCCCCGCCCGGCCAGCACGACTCGGGTTCCGGTGGGCCTGTCTTCCGGGCCTGAGCGGCGCTGGCCCTTTGCGTCCCTTTCCCCTGACAAGGGCAGCTAACTCCATCGGCCCACCCCTTCAACTCCCGAATGGGAGCGAACCATGTCAAAGCGCGGCAACCGAACCGTGGCCCTCGTGGTGGCGACCGTGGCCCTCGTGGTGGCGCTGGCCTGTGGGTCCCTGGCCGTCCTTCGGGGCCTGCGCCAGCAAGACGGCTCGGACTTCGATCAGGACGTACGCCGTGCGGTGTCGCGGGACGGCTTCCCAGTCTTCAACAACCCGCCAATGGTTTCTGCCGGGCAGGCGGCCGGGCTGCGCGACGACGACTGGGTCATCGGCGTCACCGTCAACCGGCAGGCCAAGGCCTACCCGATCACCGAGATGTGTTTCCACGAGCTGGGCAACGACACCTGCGGGGGCGAGCCCATCGCCGTCTCGTGGTGACCGCTGTGCCAGACGGCTATCGTGTATAGCCGCCGGCTGGACGGCAGGACGCTCATCTTCGGGCACGAGGGCGTCCTCTACAAGAACTCCTTCGTCCTGTACGACAAGCAGACGAACTCGCTCTGGGTCCACACGACGGGCGAGGCGATCCGTGGTCCCCTCAAGGGCAAGCAGCTCACATTCCTCCCCAGCAAAGTAACGACCTGGGAGAGGTGGCGGTCCGAATACCCGCGGACGCTGGTCCTGAACGTGCGCCGCGGCGGGAGGGTCATGAGCGCCTTCATGAACCACGACCGCAGCCAGTACGGCCTGTCTGTGGGCTACGGCAAGCAGGTCAAGCTCTACCCGTTCGCGCGGCTGCCGAAGGACGGGATCGTGAACGACGACGTCGACGGCCTGAACGTGGTCGTCGTGGTCGACGGGGCGACCGGCATGGGCATGGCGTTCGAGCGCGGCGACCTGGTTTTCAAGGCCAGGGATGGGCAGATGGTCGATCAGCAGGGCCGGGTGTGGGACCGCCTCAAGGGCAGGTCCGGCGAGCGGGCGCTCAGGCCTGTGCCCGCGACGCCCTGGTTGATCGACCGCTGGCTGGCCTTCTTCTACCCGGGCGGCCTGGCAGCGGCACTCGGCTTTGGCTTTCTCGCCGGGTTGATCCTGAACGTGATGCCTTGCGTCTTGCCGGTCGTCAGCCTCAAGGTCTACGGGTTCGTCAAGCAAGCGGGCACCGACCGCCGTCGGACTCGGATACTCGGCCTCGCCTTCGGCGCCGGCATTCTGTTCGTGTTCTTGATCCTGGCTGCCCTGGCGGCCTTCGCCGGTCTCGGCTGGGGCCAGCAATTCCAAAGCGACCCCTTCCTGGTGGTCCTGATTGCCCTGATGGTGGCCTTCGCCCTGGGAATGTTCGAGGTCTACACCATCCGGTTACCGGGCTTCGTCAACAACGTCGAAGCGGCGACGGCCGGGCAAGAGGGCGTGGCGGGCTCGTTCATGAAGGGGATGTTGGCCACGCTGCTGGCCACCCCGTGCAGCGGCCCGTTCCTGGGGGCCACGCTGTCGTACGCCCTGATCCAGCCGCCGGGGGTGATCTTTGCCGTCTTCAGCGCGGTCGGCCTGGGCATGGCCTTTCCCTACCTGCTGCTCTCCTGGAACCCGAACTGGTTGCGGATCGTACCCCGGCCCGGCGAGTGGATGAACACGTTCAAGGGGGTCTTGGGATTCTTGATGCTGGGCAGTGCGGCGTGGTTGCTCTGGCAGCGGCGGGCCAACGGCGAGCTGGTGGTCTGGACGGTCGTGTTCTGCCTCTTTGTGGCCTTCGGTGCCTGGCTCTATGGCCGGTGGACCACGCCCCTGGCCCCGGCCGCCAAGCGGTTCGCGGCCCCGCTGGTCGCAGCCGCCCTCATCGGCCTCGGCGCATACTTCTGCTTCGGGTTCATGTATACCGCCTCGGAGCGGTACCGATCCTTCTCCTTCCGTTTTCCCTGGCAATCTCGTCCACCCACATTGGCCCAACCATTCAAATCCTGAACAGGAGCGAACGATGTTAACACGCGGCAAACGAACGGTGGCCCTCGTGGTGGCGACCGCGGCCCTCGTGGTGGCGTTGGCCTGTGGGTCCCTGGCCGTCCTTCGGGACCTGGGCCAGCAAGACAGCTCGGACAGCTCGGATTTCGATCAGGACATAAGCCGTGCGGTGCCGCGGGACGGCTTCCCAGTCTTCAACAACCCGCCCATGGTTTCTGCCGAGCAGGCGGCCGGGCTGCGCGACGACGACTGGATCATCGGCGTCACCGTCAACGGGCAGGCCAAGGTACGTGTCCATTCTGGCTCAGAATCGATGAAAAATGACCATGATGATGGTCGTTTTTCAGGGAATTTCCGGTTCGCTGTCTTGCTCAGCTTGCGCCACTTGAACCCATTTGGGCCGTTTCTCGGCTACAATGGACACGTACAGGCCAAGGCCTACCCGGTCGCCGTCATGGGCGTCCACGAGCTGGGCAACGATACCTGCGGCGGCGAGCCCATCGCCGTCTCGTGGTGACCGCTGTGCCAAACGGCTATCGTGTATAGCCGACGACTGGACGGCAGGACACTGACCTTCGGGCACGAGGGCCTCCTCTACAAGGACTCCTTCGTCCTGTACGACAAGCAGACGGGCTCGCTCTGGGTGCATACGACGGGCGAGGCGATCCGTGGTCCCCTCAAGGGCAAGCAGCTCACGTTCCTCCCCAGCAGGGTAACGACCTGGGCCAAGTGGCGGTCCGAATACCCGCAGACGCTGGTCCTCAACGGTCGCCGCGCCGGGGGGTTCATGGGCGCGTTCAACCTGAACCGCGACCGCAGCCGGTACGGCCTGTCCGTGGGGCACGGCAAGCAGGTCAAACTTTACCCCTTCACGTGGCTGCCGCGGGACGGGGTCGTCAACGACGACGTCAACGGCCTGAAGGTCGTCGTGGTGGTCGACGGGGCCACCGGCATGGGCGTGGCGTTCGAGCGCGGCGACCTGGTGTTCCGGAGCAAGGACGGCCAGATAATCGACCAGCAGGGGCGCGTGTGGGACCGCCTGCGGGGCACGTCCGGCGAGCGGAAGCTCACCCCCGTCCCGGCGACGGCCTGGCTGATCGACCGCTGGATGGCCTTCTTCCGACCGGGCGAGGGGGTCCGCGGTGCGGGCGTCCCGCCGGTCGGCCGGTCCCCGCGGCCCGGTCCCGGCTGGTAGGGCCCTGGGCCTGCTCCAGGAGCAGGTGAACACTGCCGTCCCGGCCCTGGCACGCGAAAAGGTGTGCAAGGCCGGGACGGCGGTGCTTCCGCTATCCGTTGGAGAACCCGAGGAATACGATGGCGAGGCCGGGAAGTCCCTTCGGTGAGACTTTCCGACGGCTTGCAGCAGGAGGCGACCAGTGGACTCAAACCAGCCGACGGGGCCGAAAGACCCTCTCGATCCCGCGCACTGGGTAGACCGGCACGGCGATTGCCTCTTCCGCTATGCCCTGCTCCGGCTCCGGGACGCGGCACTCGCGGAGGACATGGTCCAGGAAACTTTCTTGACCGCCCTTCGCTCCCGCGAACACTTCGCGGGGAAATCTTCCGAACGCACCTGGCTCGTCGGCATCTTGAAGCACAAGCTCATTGACCACATCCGCCGTCAGAGCCGAGAGCGTCCCCTGCCGGCTGGCGACGCTTCGGGCGGCCCCCTGGAAGAACTCTTTGATGAGAAGGGACGCTGGAAGAACCGGCCGGTCCAGGGCCCCGGCGATCCCAGCACGGCCCTTGAGCAGAAGGAATTCTGGGAAGTGTTCCGGCGCTGCCTGTCCACGCTACCGCAGCGCTGGGCAGATGCCTTCTCGCTGCGGGAAATGGAGGGGTTGAGCAGCGACCAGGCCTGTAAGGTGTTGAACGTTTCGGCGACCAATCTGTGGGTGCTGCTTCACCGGGCCCGGCTGCGCTTGTGGCGCTGCCTGGAAACGAACTGGTTCGGCACCAAGGCGCAGAGGCCCTGAACATGCTCTCCTGCAAAGATGTGACCGAACTGATTTCGCAATCCCAGGACCGAAAACTCCCCTGGTATCAGCGCCTGCGGGTGCGCCTCCACGTGCTGATGTGTCGCTCCTGCTCCTATTTTCGGAGGCAGATGTTGCTGTTGAGAGATGCACTCCGCCACTTGCGCGGAACCGCCGAGGATGAGGACGTCACTTCGGGGCCTCCCCTTTCCCAGGAAGCCCGCGAACGGATCAAACGGGCGATAACCCGCGGAGAGCCATGACTTCTCTTCTTTTCGAGACACCCGCGTAAGGATTCCACGGCTCGAACGACTCACCTGCAGAAGGCTACGGAAGCAAAGGGCAATCGGGCCGGGCCCGTGGGCTGGCTCGAAGGTGCCCTCCATCAAGGAAGAGAGGAGGACAGGTATGAGTGGACGGATCCGAAAACTACGCCGTTGCCTTGCGGTCCTGGCCCTGATCGGCGGGGCGGTCTGGGCCTGGTACGGGGCCGCCCGGACGCGGGAGACCGGAACCCCTGCGGGGAACACGACGGCGGCGCCAGCTCGCGCAGCGGAGGAGGTCCGGTTCCGGCCTGTCGAGCCCATTCAGTTTCACCTGATCCCGCGCAGCCAACCTACCCCCATGTCCCCCTCCTTCCGGCCTCCTCGGCCACAGGAGTAGCGGGGCTTCATCCCACCAGCCACGGAAGGGCTGGTATGAACGGTTTCAGCAACTCCCTGTAAGGATTCCACCCCTCGAGCGACCAATCTACAGACGGCTGGGCTAACCAAGAGATCGGGGCCTGCGACAGGACTTGTCGTCCTGGCAACGACCCGGTTGCCCCAACAGGAGAAAGTCATGCTTCAGCGTATGGTCTTGGGGCTGCTCGGGGCACTTGCCCTTTTCGGTAGCGGATGCACGCTTGAGCCCCAATCGGGTGACAGCACCTCTGGGGCGGCCACCGAGACAGAGGATCGATCGGAACCAACCAGGACAGCCCATGCTGCCAAGACTAAACAGGTCACGGTTGCGGTCAGCGGCATGCACTGACCGGGCAGCTGCGTGGCGGCCGTGCGGCGGGCGCTCACGTCCTTACCGTGGGTAAGGCAAGTCCAGGTGAACTTTTACGAGAGGCAAGCCTTCGTGACTGCGGAAGAGGACAGGTACGACGAGAAGGCCCTGCTCAAGGTTCTGGAAAAGGCAGGCTACGGCGGCAGGATCGTGAAGTAGCAGCCAAGGAGGTTGAGGCCTTCTCTGGTCCAAACACCGAGGAAAGGAACTGCCATGTTGGTTCTCAGCCGCAAGAAGGGTGAACGGATTCGCATCGGCGACGAGGTCGTGGTGACGGTGCCCGGCTCAAGAAAAGGCAAAGTCCGCCTCGGGCTGGAAGCCCCCAAGGATGTAGCCATCGTCCGCGAGGAGATTGAGAGGCAGCCTCGGGACCGACCCTCTCGTGGTGAACGATCTGGGCAAAGACCAAGGACCAAGGGCTGAGACATTCAGGGAAAACGAACGCCGGGGACATTGTCTCCCCGGGCACGGCACCAAGTTCCAGAAAGGAAGGTAGAATCATGGCACAGACAACTGAACGCTGTGGGACCTGTTTCGAGCGAATAGGAGCAAGGGGCCCCGCAGGTCCGGACACCACCCGTACCATCCTGGGGGGTTTCATCGGTACGATCGCCATCACCCTCATGATGTACTTCGTGGCGCCTGTGATGACGGGCGCCAAGATGGACATCGCGGCGATGCTCGGCTCCGTGCTCGGCGGGAGTTGGTCGGCCGGCCTGGTCATGCACCTCGCCAACGGCACCCTCATCTTCCCGCTGATCTACGCCTTCCTCCTCTACGCAATCTTGCCCGGTGGTCCTGCCGTGAAGGGGACTACCTGGGGCGCGATCCTGTGGCTGTTGGCGCAGGTCGTCGTGATGCCCCTGATGGGAGCTGGCTTCTTCAGCGCCAACACAGGGGGCATTCTGGCCGCAGCCGGCTCCCTGATGGGCCATCTGGTCTACGGCACGCTCCTGGGAGTCATTGCCGGGGCAGCGCGAGGGCCGAGACTTTGATCAGAGGAGAGGCTCAGGGTCAAGGAAGACCCGTTCTTCATGAATGATCAGCCTATTCCAAATGAACCAAGGAGGCTTGACGGACCATGTCCACTCTAACGCCTGCTTCGTCTCCTGGTCTGTTGGTCTACCTCCAAGCCGAGTTGGCCGCGATTCAACGTGAAATGGAGCGGCGCGAGGGCACCCGGCAAGCTGATCTTGAGCTTGCTGCACGGGTACACGAGAGTCTGTTGCCTCGCCCCGTTCATCATCCACGGATCGACGTTGATACGCGCTACGTGCCCGTGGAAGGAGTAGGCGGGGATTACTGCCAGGTGTTGTTCCCCGACGAGTCGTGCTGTTATATCACCATGTGTGATGTGACGGGTCATGGCATTGGGCCCGCCCTGCTGGCTACCCGTGTGAGCAGTGAAGTCCGGCATCTGGCATTCGATCGGCGGCGGCCGATGGAGATCGTCCAAGACCTTAATGCCTTCGTCAATCACCATTTTCGGGACACGGAGTTGCAGCTCAGCTTTTTCGCGGCCCAGTTCGATCTCACGCAGCGCACCATCCGCTACAGTGGTGCAGGACATCCGAGCCCGCTCCTGATCCGGCAGGGCGCCGGCCCCATCGAGCGGCTCGCAAGCCAGAACCTGCTGATCGGCGTTGCCGAGAACTGCCTGGACGATCAACCGGAGCATGCCACACAATTGCATCCGGGTGATCGACTGGTCTTCTTCACCGACGGGCTGACCGAAACGACCGGTGTTGAGGGTAAACGGCTCGGTCAGGCAGGACTTGCTGAGATCGCTGCGCGCACCTGTGCCGGCAGTCTTTTCGAGATGGCCGACTGCATCCTGGGGCGGATAGACCGTTTCCGGGTGGGGCCGGTGCGCGACGACATGACGTTAATCATCGCCGAACTGAAGTAGCTTCTCCTCACGGGGGACAAGCTGTCGGCCACGTAAAGAGAATCCCCATGCGCTTCTACCACTATCACCTGGCTGTCGCCTTGACTCTCTTTGGTGTGGCTGCCACGGTCTGCCTGGCCGCCTCACCGACCGCAGTTCCCAGGGATATTCCCCAGTATCTGCAAGACATCAGCGTCACAATTCGCACCCCCCAGGGAGAAGGATCGGGCGTTCTCAGGAGGACCAAGGACGGGACGACCTGGGTCTGGACCGCGGCTCACGTGGTCGAGAACCTTCGGAAGACCCGTCAGGTCATCAATCCCAAGACCGGCTCGCCCAAGACCGTGGTTGCCTTTGACGACGCCAAGGTACTCAAGCTGCTGATCGAGAACGGCCGCACGGTCGGCCGGATCGAGCTGGATGCGGAGGTCATCCGCTATTCGGACGCGAGCCACGGAGAAGACCTGGCCGTCTTGCGCATCAGGAAGAAGCAGTTCGTCGATGCCGGTGTAAACTTCTACTTGGAAAAAGACCTGCCGGCCCGTGGGACCGAGTTGTATCACTGCGGCTCCTTACTCGGGGAATTCGGGGCCAGTTCGTTAACCCAGGGCATCGTGTCGCAGTACGGCCGGCTCATTGACGGCAAGGTCTACGACCAGGTTTCGACGCCTTCCTTCCCGGGCTCCAGTGGCGGGGGGGTGTACCTCAAGGCGGATGGCCGGCTCATCGGCCTGCTGGTACGCGGTACTCCGGGGGGCTTTTCCCTGATCGTGCCGGTTCGCCGTATGGAAGCGTGGGCGAAGAAAGCCAAGGTCGAGTGGGCGATTCGGGATAATGTTCCGCTACCCGGCAGGGAGGAACTGGAAAAGCAGCCGGTCGAGGACGAGTCCCCAGGCCGTTAGGGGAATGAAGCCGTGGAACGGGGCTGCACCCTGTCACCCACCTCCTCGTTCCTTAACCGGAGAAGTACGATGGCAACCGTTCAATCATCGAACCCTGCGCTTGCGCGGCTGTTAGTTCGGCACGCCGCTGTTGTGGAACGATCCCCGGACGTCTCCTCGGTGAGCCCTTCACTGCAACAGGTTCTGGGCCACCTGGGTCAGGTTTGGCTCGGCGTGCTGCTTCTGCTGATGGGCGGCGCGCTGATCCTCACCTTCTGGCTCCTGCTCGTTGGGTTGCCGCTTACCCTGCTGGGCGTGGCCTTGATCACGGCGCCGAGCACTCCTCGGTGAAGTCGCCCGCGAAAGCTGGAGCCAGCGTCTCAACCGGATCTTGTCCAGGGCTTACTCTTCGGAGTGATTCCCGGAGAGAGCGAGAATCACGCAAGGGTAAGCGAGGGCCAAGTTCAGGAGGCAGGGAAGCTCTGTTCTTACCGGAAAGGAGGACGCCATGCGTACACCAACTGACCTGCGACACAAGTTGCTCGCGCGAGTGTTGTTCGTTGCGGCAATCCTGACGTTGTGCGCTGTGGCCTGGGCGGCCCCGGAGCAGGCGAACGGGGACGCCACCGAGAAGCCAAAGGCAGTGCGCCCTCGGCCGGGCTACCCTGCAACGTTCGCTGCCTGGATCGAGCCGGCCCGGACGCAGCCCGGCAAACGCGTGGCTCTGAAACTCGAAGCCCGTCTCGATGAGGGCTGGCACATCTACTCGACGACCATGCGGCAGGATGGAACGGGGCCTCGGAAGACGGTCCTCTCGCTCACAGACACGGCTGGTCTGAAACCGTTGGGCGACTTCCAACCCGACACAAACCCGGCCGCGACGTACGATGCGGCCGTCGCGATGAAGACCGAATACCACGAGGGCAAGGTCGTCTGGACGCAGGTGCTGGAGGTGCCCAGCGCGAGCAAGCCGGGACAGTACGTTGTTCAAGGAACCATCTCGCATCAACTCTGCAACCCGAAGAGCTGCCTGCCCCCCAAGAAACTGCCTTTCGAGGCAAAGTTGACGGTGAATGCCGTCGGGGCCGCAGCGCCGGGCAACAGCGGACAGGCTACCGAAACGGCCGCAATGACCAACAAGGGGAGTGAGGGGGCGACGCGCAAGGCAAGCCAGGCCCAGGGACCGGTGCGCGGCGAGAAGTTCGACGTGGTGCGCAGCCAAACGGAGGTGGGCGGCCTGGCGGCGGCCCTCGGCTTTGGCTTCCTCGCCGGGTTGATCCTGAACGTGATGCCCTGCGTCTTGCCGGTTGTCAGCATCAAGATCTACGGATTCGTCAAGCAGGCGGGCGAGGGCCGCCGTCGCGTCCGGCTCCTGGGCCTCGCCTTCGGCGCCGGCATTCTGTTTGTGTTCGTGGTCCTGGCTGCCCTGGCGGCCTTTGTCGGTCTCGGCTGGGGCCAGCAATTCCAAAGCGACCCCTTCCTGGTGGTCCTGATTGCTCTGATGGTAGCCTTCGCCCTGGGAATGTTCGAGGTCTACACCATCGGGTTGCCGGGCTTTGTCAACAGGGTTGAAACCGCGACGGCCGGTCAGGAGGGTGTGGCGGGCTCGTTTACGAAGGGGATGTTGGCCACGCTGCTGGCCACCCCGTGCAGCGGACCGTTCCTGGGGGCCACGCTGTCGTACGCCCTGATCCAGCCGCCCGGGGTGATCTTTGCCGTCTTCAGCGCGGTCGGCCTGGGCATGGCCTTTCCCTACGTGCTGCTCTCCTGGAACCCGAACTGGTTGCGGATCGTACCCCGGCCCGGCGAGTGGATGAACACGTTCAAGGGGGTCCTGGGATTCTTGATGCTGGGCAGTGCGGCGTGGTTGCTCTGGCAGCGGCGGGCCAACGGCGAGCTGGTGGTCTGGACGGTCGTGTTCTGCCTGTTCGTGGCCTTCGGCGCCTGGCTCTATGGCCGGTGGTCGACGCCGCTGGCCTCGGTCGCCAAGCAGTTTGCCGCTCCGGTGGTCGCAGCCGCCCTCATCGGCCTCGGTGCGTACTTCTGCTTCGGGCTCATGTATGCCGCGACTCCGGTCGCGCACGCTGGGGACCGGGCAGCTGCCGATACTTCCCTCTGGCAGCCGTTTCGCCGGGACAAGTTCCGGACACTTCGGGCGGAGGGCAAGACAGTCATCGTGGACTGGACGGCCGAGTGGTGACTGACCTGCAAGACCCTAGAACAGGTTGTTCTACACAGCAAAGCGGTTCAGGACGCGATCAAGGCGAAAGGCGTCGTCGCCCTGCGGGCAGACATCACCGAAGACAATCCGGAAGCCTATGCGTTGCTCGAGGAATTGGGCAACTCGGCGCATTCCATCCCTTTCCTCGCCGTATTTTGCCCCGATCGGCCGAAGCAGCCCCGCGTGCTGGCCGACTGGTTCACCAGGGAGGACCTGCTGACAATCCTGTCCGCGTGTCCTGACCCCCCGACAATCGAGGTCCCTGTCAACAGGCGTTAAAGGGACCCGGTGATCCCTCACAATGCGCGACGATCCGGGATCAGGAAGCGGACGGCTCGTGGACGGTCGGGCAGGAGGTCGCCGTCGCGGGTGAGACGACGCTCTCCTGCCCCGTGTGATTCAGCCGTGCGCTCTCCCTGGATCACGGGTGGTTGCCTTTCCTCCTGGTCTGGCGGCTGGGTTTTCACGGGCGGGGCCGGGAGGGAAGCAGCGAAGGCAAAAATCGCGAAACGGGGCTTGAACTCTATACTGCGGTATAGACCGATAATGACCTGAAGAAGGAGACGCTGCCCATGACTTCCCTGCGCATCGGCGAACTGGCGCGTTTGGCGAACGTGAACGTGCAGACGTTGCGCTTCTACGAGCGGAAAGGGCTGTTGTCCGCGCCGCCGCGGCGATTGTCCGGCTATCGGGAATACCCGCCTGAGACGGTCGGGATCGTGAGATTCATCCAGCGGGCCCAAGAACTCGGCTTCTCGCTGCGGGAGGTCAAGGAGTTGCTGGCCTTGCAGAAAGTGCCGCGCGCTACCTGCGGCGACGTGGTCGTCCTGGCCCGGCACAAGATGGACGAGATCGACGCCAAGATCAGCGATCTCCGCGCCATGCGGACCGCCCTGGCCAGCCTGCTCAAGGACTGTACGGGAACCGCTCCCATCGCCCAGTGTCCCATCCTCGAATCGCTGGCCGGGAAGGTGAAGAGGCGACCTCCTCTCCCCGAAGTAGGTCAGGCTTTCCAGCCTGACGGGTTTTGTCAGCCTGGAAAGGCTGACCCACCTGGCCCAGGAAAGGAACAATCCGATGGCAACTGTTGCAACCGCTAATGCCGTGGCGGTGACCTGTCCCGCCTGCGCAACCCAGGCACGCAGCGTTGCTCCCCTGACGGTCCGGTCGCTCGTCAAGTCCGAGCTGGCGGACACGGTGGGCGAAGAGACCTACCGTTTCTGCGCGTCGCCAGCCTGCGACGTGGTCTACTTCAGCGAGAAGCACCCGGAACAGCAGTTCCACCGGGCCGACCTGCGCGTGCGCGTGGGCCAGAAGGAGACCGTGCCGCCGATCCAGGTGTGCTACTGCTTCGACTGGACCACCGACGACATTGAAAGGGAGTTCCGCCGGGGCGGGACAGCCGCACCCCAACAACCACGGGATGGCCCCGGATTCGGTGCCCGCGGTCCCAGCCAGGGGAGGCCCAAAAAAGGAGAGGGGTGCCTTGCTGGCGACCCTGGGGGCGGTCTTCACGGCGATCATGGGATCGGCCTGCTGCTGGCTGCCTTTATTGCTGATCGCCCTCGGCTTCTCGGCCGCAGGAGTGGGGAGCTTCTTTGAGCAGTACCGGCCGTACTTCCTCACCGCCACCTTCGCCCTGCTGGGGGTCGCCTGGTATTTCACCTATCGGACGACCCTCAGACGGGCCTGGGCACGGCTCAGGGGCAAGCCGGTCCCGGTGCCCACAGTCGAAGCCTGCTGCGCTTCCGAAGTTACTTCCGCCCCGGTCCCTTCTTGCTGCGGGATCGAACCGGGGTCGGAACCGGAGGATGGTTGTGTCCCTCGGACGAAGACCGACGCCGTCCGGCCCGCTCGCGGGCGCTTCACGATGCGGCCGTTCAACCAGGTGATGCTGTGGATGGCCACGGTCCTGATCGTGCTGTTCGCTCTGTTCCCGCCGTGGGTCGGCCTGTTCCTCGGAGGAAGAGGCAATTCGAGCGGAGGCGTCAACTGGGACGGTCGGCAGCAGATCGTCCTCGAACTCTGGGGCATGACCTGCGAGGGCTGTGCCGCTACCGTCCAGCAAGCCCTTCGCAACGTGCCCGGCGTGGCCCGCGTGGACGTGAACTACAGCAAGGCCGAGGCAGTGGTGACGGCTCAGCCCGGAACCACGCTCCAGGCCGAAGCGTTGCTCCAGACCGTTCGTGAAGCCGGCTACACCGCCCGGTTGAAGAAGTATACTCAACGCGGGGGAAGTTGACACAAGCCCGCGGCCAGTATAACCCCGGCGGTTGGCCCCTGGCTGGGGTTGGTCGGCGGCATTGGCCAACGGCGTCGGGGCAGTCGTGGAGGATGGGAAAGGACTTGGAACAGTGACGGAGGCTGGCACGGGTCGGCCACCGATCGAAACCCTTACTGAAGAGAGGTGAATCGTGCGCAAGTGGACGTGGGCTACCCTTCTGGTACTGCCGCTGGTAGTCGCTGGCGGCCTGGTCTATGCCAAGACCGTGGGTCAGGGCGACAAACCGCCGCCTGTGAATGGCGAGGGCTACGTCTGCCCGATCACGGGCGAGGAACTTCCTTGCCCGTTGTGCTGCCCGCTCAATCAAAACAAGTAGGAAGCGAGCCGGAAACGCCAAGTCTTCAGAGGGCAGGTGCTCCCCGGGCTTGCCCTTTTTGCTTGCGCTGCGGTCGGAAGTTTGCCTGGCAAGAAAATCGGGGAGGCTGGCCCGTTTCCGGCGGCCCTGCCTCCCCTGTGCATTTCGGCCTCCAGTGACTCCGTCTACGGGATCAGGCTCTGCCGGTACGCCGGCGCCTGGTAGCCGAACCCCGGTCCCTGGGACTGCGGGGCGAGATGGTAATAGTTGTAGTACCAGGAGTAGGGACGATAGTACGGACTCTGCTGCGGGTCGCAGTAGCTGGCCTGGTACGGGTCGTAGTAACGGGTGGAGTAGGCGCCCTGGTATGGCGGGTAGTAGGCGCCGTAGGCGGGAGCCTGCGGGTAGTAGGCCGGATAGGCAGGAGATCGACCGATCTCGGGGCGGGTACACCCGTGCAGCCCTCAGCCGCCCCGGGCCGGCACGGGGATGAAGAGGACGGTCAGGAGGCCGCAGCTCAGGACAAACGATCGCATAGACAGTGCCCTTTCTCTGCTGAATGATTACGTTCCGTGTTGGTTTCCCTCGCGCGGTCAACGCGGCCGCCGAGTTCCTCAAGAGGTTTCCAGAGCAGAAGTAGTATCGGCCGTCCCGGTCGCGCTACCGTGTGACCTGCATCACAGAAGACATTTCAGGAAATCCGCCTGCCGGGAATAAAACTTCCCGTTGCAAACATTTCCTTCCAGGAGGGTTGGTCGCGTTCGCCCTCCCCCGGAGAGACGGATTGGCAAAGGGACCCACGAAGGCCGAAACCTTCCTGCGGCACCTCGAGCCCCTGCGCGGGGCCCTGGAGGCGTACTGCCGCCGCGCCCTGTACGACCGGGGCGAGGTTCAGGATGTGCTCCAGTCGGTGGTGGCCAACGCCTACCGCGACTTCGACCTGTATGCGCAGGGCACGAACTTCCGCGCCTGGATCTTCCGCTACGTCCACCTCGAGGTGCTGAACTACAACCGCCGGCATGGCCGTGACCGCCACGAGGAGTTGCCGGCCGCCGGCCCAGCCGCCGAGGAGGCTCGGTCGCCGGCTCCGGACGAGCCGCTCTTCCGCGCCCTGCTCGACGACCCCGACGCGGTGCTGGATCAGTGTGACGAGGCCGTCGCCGAGGCCGTTCGCGAGTTGGACCCGGTCGGCCGCGCCACCCTGCTACTGCAGGCCGTCGGCGAGTTCAAGTATCGCGAAATTGCTGATATTCTCCAGGTTCCCATCGGCACCGTGATGAGCAGCCTGTCGCGCAGCCGCGCCCGCCTGCGGCAGCGGTTGGTCCGATACGGAGAAGAGCAAGGTCTGCTGAAGCGCGAGGCGCCGCCCGGCCCCGGCGACCAACGAGGTGACTCATGAACTGCAACGAGACACGCCAGCACTGGGACCTCTATCACGACTCCGAAGGGGATCCCGCCCTGCACTTCCAGATCAACGAGCACCTGGCGGTCTGCCCGGACTGCGCCCAGTGGTTTGCCCAGCAGAGCCGCCTGGAGCACCTGCTCACCGAAAAGCTGAAGGCCGGGCCGTGGACGCCCGACCTGTGGGACAGGGTACTCACGAGTGCCGGGCTAAAGCGGCCCGTCCCCTCGCGGCGCTTATTCCTCCTGGCTAGCGTCGCCGCTTGCGCGGCTGCAGCCGTCGTCCTCCTGTTCTGGGGCAAGCTCTTCTCCCCCGGCGTCCCGGCACAGGACCTTGCCCGTCTGTCGGCGGACTGGCACGAGCGCCTCAGCCAAGGCGAGGAGCCCGTCCAGTTCCACAGTGAGTCGGACCTCGCTGTCGAGGCGTACTTGCGCAAGCGCGTCAGCTTCCCGGTGCGCTGCCCGCCGCGCAAGGACGCCGGCTTCGCCGTGTCCGGCGCCGGCACCGGCGAACTCGGTGGGCAGTCCGCCGCCTACCTGGCGGGAGCCATCGATTCAACCCCCGTGTCGATCTTCATCCTCCACAAGGACAGCCTGGACAAGTTCCCCGACCAGCTGCGGGCTGTCCGCCGCAAGAACCCACACCACTGCCGCGAGGGGGACTACCAGATGGTGCTGCGCCTCATCGACCGCAACGCCGTCGTGGCGGTCGGTCGCGCCCCTGCGGACTCGCTCGAGAAGGTGCTGAACGCCTACGCATCCTACCCGGACCACCACTGAGCAGGAGGGTCGTGATGGATTCCCACGCTGAACCGCGCGAAGATACTCCCTCGGGTGATCGGCAGGCGAGCTGGCTGGTGCGGGTCGCTGTCTTCAACCCGTACCTCGTCATCGTCCTCTGCTTGCTCATCGGCGTCATCGGCTACGTCTGCGTGTCGCGCATCCCGGTCGACATTCTGCCGTCGTTCAAAACACCGGCCGTCCAGGTGCTGACCCTTTACCCGGGTATGCCGACCGAGATCATGGAGCGCGACATCACCAACCGCATCGAGCGCTGGACCAGCCAGTCGGAGGGGATCGCGCGGCAGGAGTCGCGCACCATGATCGGCGTGTCGATCGTCAAGGACTTCTTCCGCGACGACATCGACCCGAACACCGCCTTCGCCCAGGTTACCAGTTACGCCATGAGCGACCTGTATTATCTCCCACCCGGGACGGTCCCGCCCATGGTCATGCTGTTCGACCCCAGCGCCCCGATGCCGACCGCGCTCCTGGCCGCCTCCAGCGACGTGCTTGACGAGAAAGAGAGTTACGACCTGGCCTACTTCCAGGTGCGCAACATGCTCTCCGGCTCGCCCGGCGTCATCGCCCCGGCGGTCTTCGGAGGCAAGTTGCGCCGCATCTACGTCTACCTCGACCGCATCAAGTTGCAAGCCTACGGGCTGTCGCTGATGGACGTGCAGGCCGCCCTCAAGCGCAACAACCTGATGATCCCGACCGGCAACGCCAAGATCGGCACGACCGACTACATGGTCGACATGGAGAACATGGTCGCCAAGGTCGACGAGCTGAACCACATCGTCGTCAAGGTCCACAACGGCCGGCCGGTCTATGTCAAGGACGTCGGCGAGGTCAAGGACACGGCGGCCATCCAGACCAACGTGGTGCGCATCAGCCGCGGACCGACCTGGGACAGCAAGCGCCAGGTCTACATCCCCGTCTTCCGCCGGCCCGGCTCCAACACCATTGAGGTCGTCGAGGGCGTCAAGAAGCGCATCCCCGAGTTCCTCGACCGCCTGCCGCGCAAGGAGGGGGCCAAGGACTCCGGCCTCAACCTCGACGTCGTCGCCGACCAGTCCGTATTTGTGCGCGACGCCATCAAGAGTCTCACCTGGGAGGGCGTGCTGGGGGCGGGGCTCGCCGCGCTGATGGTGCTGGTCTTCATCGGCAGTGTCCGCTCGACGGTCATCATCGCCTTGACCATCCCCCTGTCGGCACTGGCTGCCGTCATCGGTCTGTACTTCACGGGCAACACGCTCAACGCCATGACGCTCGGCGGTCTCGCCCTGGTCATGGGCCGGCTGGTGGACGATCCCATCGTCGATATTGAAAACACCTTCCGCCATCTCGAAATGGGCAAGAGCCCGAAGCGGGCTGCGCTGGACAGCGCGATGGAGATCGCCATGCCGGTGCTGGTGGCGACCATCACCACTGTCGTTGTGTTCTTCCCGGTGGTGTTCCTGTTCGGCATGGGTAAGTACCTGTTCACGCCGCTGGCGCTGAGCGTCGCCTTTGCCATGTTCGCCTCCTACATCCTGTCGCGCACTTTGTCGCCGGCTTTCTGCGCCTACTTCCTGAAGCCGCACGCGCATGGAGAGAAGCGGGCCTGGCTGTTCCGTGTCTGCGACGCCGCGTTCGAGTCCCTCAAGGGCGGTTACAGCCGACTGCTACGCGGGGCCCTGCACGCCCGCTGGGTGGTGGTCGCCGCGGCCCTGGTCCTGCTGCTGGTGTCCCTGTTGCTCTACCCGCTTCTGGGGGAGGAGCTGTTCCCCGTCACCGACGCGGGGCAGATCGTCATCAACGTCCGGGTCCCGTCAGGGACGCGCATCGAGTACACGGAGGGAAAGCTCACCGGCAAGTCGGCCATCCCCGAGGCCGAGGTCAAGGAGAGCGTCGAGCACGTCATCAAGAAGATCATCCCCGAGTCGGACCGGCAGATGATCGTGACCGACATCGGCGTGCTGTACGACTGGCCGGCCGGCTACACCGCCAACTCGGGGCCGATGGATGCCACTGTGCTGGTGCAGCTGACGCCGTCGAAGGACCGCGGCAGGTCGAGTCAGGAGTACGCCCGCCGGCTGCGTGAGGCATTCGCCGGCAAGTTCCCCGGCGTCGAGTTCGCCTTCAACACCGGCGGCATGGTCTCGGCCGCCCTCAACTTCGGCCTGCCGGCCCCGATCAACATCCAGGTCGAGGGCCGCGACATGAAGGACCAGTACAAGATTGCCCGCGAGGTCAAGGAGTTGATCGAACGCGAGGTGCCGGGGGCGGTCGACGTCCGCATCCAGCAGACGATTGACTATCCGACCATCAAGATCGACCCCGACCGCACCAAGATGGCGTATTCCGGCTTCAGCCAGGAGGACACGGTCAAGAACGTCGGCAGCGCCACTAACGGCTCGGAGCGCCTCGACCCGATCTTTTGGCTCGACTACAAGACCGGCAACCACTACTTCGTCGGCGTCACCTACAAGGAGGAGGACATCCAGTCGCTCTACACCCTCAAGACGGTGCCGCTTACCGGCACGATGTCGCGCGGGCCGGTGCAACTGCAGGACGTCGTGGGCGAGCCGACGATCAAGTCGTCGGCGGTCGAGGTGAACCATGTCGCCCTGGCCCGCGTGATCGACATCTACGCCAATGTCCAGGGCCGCGACGTCGGCTCGGTGGCGGCCGACATCGAAAAGGCCCTGTCGCGCTGGGGCAAGAAGAACGAGGGCGGCGGCAGTATGGCGTCGTGGTCGGTGGTCGATCAAAAGAGTGGCAAGGTGGTGCCAGGCTACGCGGTGAAGATGCGCGGCGAAGTGGCGAGCATGAAGGAGTCGTTTGCCAGCCTGGGCTTCGGCCTGGTGCTGGCGGTGGTGCTGATCTACCTGGTCATGGTGGCCCAGTTTCGCTCGTTCCTCGACCCGTTCATCATCCTGTTCGCCGTGCCGTTGGGGCTGATCGGCGTGCTGGCGATCCTGTCCGTGACGGGCACCACCATCAATGTGCAATCGCTAATGGGCGTGATCTTCATGGTGGGCATCGCGGTGTCCAACTCGATTCTGCTGGTGGAGTTCGCCAACCGGCTGCGGGCCGAGAAGGGCGCGTCGCCGTGGGACGCGGCGCTGGAGGCGGGGCGGGTGCGGCTGCGGCCGATCCTGATGACTTCGCTGGCGGCGGTCGTGGGGTTGCTGCCCTTGGCCCTGCACCAGGGCGAGGCGACGGCGCCGCTGGCTCGGGCGGTCATCGGCGGACTGTCGGTTTCCACCGCGCTGACCATCTTCGTCGTGCCGTGCTTGTATGTCCTGTTCAAAGGTGGAGTCGGCGAGCGGGGGGCGTGAGCCCCCTGTTCGGCCGCGTCAACAGGGGCGGACCCGCTGGCGCGGGTGCCCCAGCCCCCGCTCGCCAAGTTTCCGGGAGTGAACCCAATGAGCAGATACCTGAACGGTCGGACGTTTGGCTGGGCCTCGGCTGCCGTGTTGCTTGTCGTCGCAACTGGCTCCGTCGCGGTCGTGCTGGCGCGAAGTTCCGGCCCCGCCGCGCCCCCGGAGAAGGAGGCGGAGAAGGAAGATCGATCGCGGCCGCTTCTGGTGCGAGCCATCCGCCCAGAAGTGAAGCCGCTGAAGCGCGTGACCGTGCAGCCGGCCCACATCGAGGCGTACGAGAAGGTGGACGTCTACGCCAAGGCCTCCGGCTACGTGGAGAAGTTCGCCAGGGTGCGCGAGCCGGACGGCAGCGATCACGACCTCGACATCGGCGACCGCGTCGGAAAAGGCGAGGTGCTGGCCGAGCTGTGGGTCCCGGAAATGGAGCAGGACCAGCGCCAGAAGGAAGCGCTGGTCGAGGAGGCCCAGGCCGAACTGGGACAGGCCGAGGCGTCGTCCAAATCGGCGGCGGCGATGGTGACTGTCGCCGGCGCCAAACTCAAGCAAGCCCGCGCCGAGCTGTCCAAATACCAGGCCGAGGTCGATTTCCGCAAGGGTGAGTACGAGCGCTACAAGCGGCTCCTCGCCGAGCGGACGACGCGGGAGGAGTTGGTTGAGGAACGGCTCAACCAGTACCGCGCCGCTTTGTCCGCCCTGGCCGGGGCACAGGCGGCCATCGACACAGCCCAGGCCAACCTTGAAGTCGAACAGGCCCGACAGGCGAAGGCCCTGGCGGACGTGACCAGCGCCAAGGCCCACCTCAAGGTCGCCAAGGCCAACCTGGAACAGGCCAAGATCCTGCTCGGCTACGCCCAGGTTCGCGCCCCCTTCAGCGGCGTGGTCACGCGCCGCCTCGTCGACACCCAGGCGTTCGTCCAGTCGGCCGCGATGGGCAAGCCGGTCCCGTTGTTCACGATCGCCCGGGTGGACCGCCTGCGCGTCATCACGGACATCCCGGAGAGCGACTCCAACTGGATCAAGGCCGGGCAAGCGGCCACCCTGCGCGTCGACGCGGCGCGGGGCCACCTGTTCTCGGGCAAGGTGGTCCGTTTCGCCGATGCGCTCGACACGGCAACGAGAACGATGCGCGTCGAGGTCGAGTTGGATCGGCCGGAGAAGCTGCCCCGGACGCTGCGGCCGGGGCTGTACGGCACCCTGACGATCACGCTGGAGGACATCCCCGACGCGCTGACGCTGCCGACCAGCGCCCTGGTGCCCTCGGGGGAAAAACCGACCGTGATGGTCGTCGACAAGGGGGTGGCCCGCCGCCGCGAGATCGAGCTAGGGATCAATGACGGCATCACCATGCAGGTGACGAAGAACCTGACGAAGGACGATCGGGTCATCACCGACGGCAAGGACGCGGTGCGTGACGGTCAGCTCGTCGAGGTCTTCAAGTAGGGCGGGTGTCCCGATTTTGGCGAGCGGGGGGTGTCAACCCCCCGCTGCTTCGGCTTACCGGGGGGTTCACACCCCCCGCTCGCCAAAAGGGGGCCGGATCAACGCAAGGGACGGGCTCGCCTGGCCGATACTTTCGATACCATCGGCTCTCTTTCTCAGGACGGGGTGGACAATGGCAAGGAATCGCCGGAATGGGGCGGCAGGAGACCGCTGGGCGCGCTCGCTGTGGCACGTGGCGGTGGGCGGGCTTCTGGGATTCGCGGGCTGCGCTGCCCCGTTCTGCGCCCCGCAGCCCTCCACTACGACGGAACCAGTGCGGCAGGGCTCGCTCCCGATGAAGCCCGGCAGTGCGGGGCCCGCGGAAGAGTCCTGCTCCGTCGTGTCCCTGAAGGTCCTTCGCCCCGTCAAGTACGAGGAGAAAGCTGCGCCGCCCGAGGCGCTCCCCGCGCCGAGGGAAATTCCGCAGGACCACTACCCGATCGACCTGGTGACGGCCCTGCGCCTGGCGGGCGCGAACAACCTGCAGATCGCCCTTGCCGACGAGCGGGTGCGGCAGGCGCAGGCTCGGCTGCAGGCGGCCAACGCGCTCTGGCTGCCCTCGCTGTACGTTGGCGCCGATTACAACCGGCACGACGGGACGATCCAGGACACGGGCGGCCGTGTTCTCGACGTGTCCCGCAGTTCGCTCTTCCTCGGCGGCGGGCCGCTGCTGGGTCGCGGCTCGCTCAACGGCGGCAATAATGGGCCGTCGCGGCTGACTCTCGGCATCCCGCTGGGGGACGTGCTCTTTGCCCGCCTGGCGGAGCGTCAGGCAGCCGAGGCAGCCGGCGCCGCGCGGGCGTCGACCTTCAACGACACCCTCCTGCAGGTCGGCCTGGCCTACCTCGACCTGCTCCAGGCCCAGGGACAGGTGGCGATCGCGCGGGGGGCGGTTGGCAATGCCCGCGAGCTGGTGCGCCTGGTCGAGAGCCGGGTCAAGGCGGGCAAGGCGCTGCCGGCCGACGGCCTGCGCGCCCAGACCGAGCTTGCCGACCGGGTCCGCCAGGAGGCGCAGGCCGAGGAGGCCGTGCGCGTTGCGTCGGCGGAGCTGGCCCGCCTGCTCCGCCTGGACCCCGCCGTCACCCTCTTCCCCGCAGACTTCCAGCCGGTGCCCGTCTGTCTCGTCGACGAGAGCGTCCCCCTGCCGGACCTGGTGGCGCAGGGCGTCAGCAGCCGGCCGGAGGTGGCGCAAAACCGGGCGCTGGTCGAGGCGACGCTGCAGCGGCTGCGCCAGGAAAAGTGGCGGCCGTTCCTGCCGGCTGTGGAGGTCGGCACCAGCGCGGGCGGCTTCGGGGGCGGGCGCAATGCATTCTTCGGGAACTTCGACGGCCGCAACGACTTCGACGCGCTATTGGTCTGGGAGCTTCGCAACCTCGGCTTCGGCAACCTGGCCCTGCAGCGCGAGCGGGCCAGCCAACTTCGCCAGGCCGGCCTGACGGCGGAGCAGGTGCGCGACACAATCGTCGCCGAGGTGGCGCGGGCCTATCACCAGGTTCACTACCGCCGGCAGCAGGTCGATGCGGCCCGCACCCAGGCAAAGGCCGCCGCCGAGGCCCTGCCCCTGAACTTCAAGGGCATTCAGGAAGAGACTCTGCGGGCGATCGAGGCGCAGCAGGCGGTGCAAGCTCTCGCCTCCGCCCAGGGCCTGTACCTGGCCGCTATCCTCGACTACAACCGCGCCCAGTTCCAGCTGCTCCGGGCGATCGGCCAGCCCCTCGACACGGCCGTCTGTGCCCCTTGACGCGACTACCCCAGGCGCCAGTCGGTCTTGCCGCCGGGGCGGTCTTCGAGGGTGATGTTCAGTTCCGCGAGCCGCTTGCGAATCTGGTCGCCCAGCGCGAAGTTCTTCGCTTTGCGGGCCTCGTTGCGCAGGTCGATGAGGAGCTGCATCAGTCCGGCGACGAGTTGATCGTTACCGCCGCACTTGGCCGCGGGCGGCTCGCGGAACAGGCCGAGGATCTGGCTCAGCTCGCGCAGTACGAACACGCCGCGCGAGAACTCCTCGACGTCAACTGCGGCGCCACCGGCCTCGATTTTCTTCTCATCGGCAAAGCGGTTGAGCCTGTTCAGTAATTCGTACAGTACGCCGATCGCCCCGCCGGAGTTGAAGTCGTCCTCCATGTGCTCGACGAACGACCGCCAGCTCGCGAACCAAGGCGATGTTTCGCCGAGGTCCCTGCTCGGGCTCTGCGCCCGCGTCGTCGGGGCCTGCAGCTCGTAGAAGCTGTTCCCCGTGACGCGCTGGTAGCGCTCGAAGAAGCGATAGAAACCCTCAAGGCTTCGACGCACCTCGTTGAGCCGATTCTCGCCGTACTCGATCGGGCTCCGGTAATGGGTGTTGAGCAGGAGCAGACGCAGAGTTTCCGGCTCGTTTTTCTGCAACACTTCGCTGACCCCGAGGATCGCCTTCTTCTTCTGCTCCTCCTCGCGCGTCTTGGAAACCTTTTCGCCCTCGATTCGCATCAAGCCGTTGTGCATCCAGTAGCGCACGAACGGGGCGTCGCTAAACGACTCGGACTGGGCCAGTTCGTTCTCGTGGTGCGGGAACTGCAAGTCGAGTCCGCCGCCGTGGATGTCGAGCGTCACCCCGAGGAGTTTCATGCTCATGGCCGAGCACTCGATGTGCCAGCCGGGACGGCCCGGTCCCCAGGGGCTGTCCCACTGCGGCTCGCCCGGCTTGGCACCCTTCCACAGGGCGAAGTCGCCAGGGTTGCGCTTCTTCTCGCTGACCTCGATCCGTGCCCCGGCCTCGAGCTGCTCCGGGTCACGGTTGCAGAGTTTGCCGTAGTCGTCATCCCTGCTGATGTCGAAGTAAACGTCGCCACCGGCCGGGTAGGCGTAGCCCTTCTCGATCAGTCCCTGAATGATACCGACGATCTCGCCGATGTAATGGGTCGCCCGCGGCATGTGGTCGATGCCCGTCACGCCCAGGCGTTCGAGGTTCTTGCAATAGTCGGCGGTGACGCGCTCGGCCAGCGCCGACACGGTCGTGTTCTGCTTCGATGCCTCGACGATCAGCTTGTCGTCGACGTCGGTAATGTTGACGACCCAGGTCACCTGATACCCGAGGTACGTCAGAAAGCGCTTGACCGTGTCGAAGATGACGGGACCGACCATGTGACCGACATGGCTCGGCTTGTAGACGGTCGGGCCACAGACGTACATGCCGACCCTGCCGGGCTGTACGGTCTGAAACGGTTCCTTTTGACGGGTGAGTGTATTGTAGACACGCAGGGCCATGATGATTCCTTCCAGAACCTGGCGAGCGGGGGGTGTGAACCCCCCGGTCCGTCGAAGCACCGGGGGGGTTCACACCCCCCGCTCGCCAGCGAAAGTCGTTGGGCGGTCGATCAGGACGACCGCCTGGCAGGCGATGGCCTCGGCTCGGCCGATGTGCCCGACCTTCTCCCCTGTCTTCGCCTTGACGTTGACACAGTCTTCGTCGACGCCGACTAACTCCGCGAGGCGACGGCGGATCGCGGCCTTGACCGGGCCGAGCTTCGGCTCCTGGGCGAAGATCGTCACATCCAGGTTGACAACGCCCCAGCCGTCGCGGTTCAGCCGCGCCAGCGTTTCGCGCAGGAACAGGCTCGAATCGCCGTCGCGCCAGGCGGGATCGGCATCGGGGTAGGCGTCGCCGATGTCGCCCAGCCCGGCGGCGCCGAGGAGGGCGTCGGTGACGGCGTGCAGCACGACGTCGGCATCGCTGTGGCCGATCAGCCCGCGGGTGTGTTCGACGCGGACGCCCCCCAGCAGCAGCGGGCGGTTCTCCCCCAGGCGGTGTGTGTCGTGACCGAGCCCCACGCGCATGGCGCCACTCTCCGGCGGGAAAACGTCGACGTCCCGGGCACGTTGCGGATTGTAATCGGCGAGGCCGAATCGTGACAACGCGAGTCGGCGGACGCCGTCACAGGGTCTTGCGCCGCTCCAGCCGGGTGGCACAGCTGACCGCGGCGTTGTCCAACCAGGTGTCCCAGGCGCCGTGGTCGCTGACGTCGACGCCTTCCCTGCTCGCCCTCTGCTGGAGATGACGCTGCAGGTCGGTGAAGAAGTCCGAGTCGAGCAGTTCCGTGTGCTGCGCCAGATGACGATGCAGCACGCGGTAGATTAGTTTCAGGTCTTCGAGACCGTATCGCTCCATGCGTTGCTCCGCGGGCGGTGTGAAAGCGGACAGCGGGCTGTCTCCCTGTATTGTACACACCGCACGCAGCGCTCCGGGATGTCGCCAGCGGGTCGAAGAAAATCGGCCTTGCACCGATGTCCGGTTTTCGGTTAGAACAATTGCTTGCTAGAGCCCACGGGTAGGGACACTCGCGGCAGGAATGCTGTCGGTTGGTAGGATGCCGAACCTCTGGCACCCGCGATGACGTGACACGCTCCCGCACCTCTGACCTTCTCCTTCTTCACGTGCGCGGTACAGGTTGCGCTCCCGCGCAGGGAGACGCTGATTCATCGGTCATCCAGAACCGGCAAGTACTCTCGTCGAAAGGTTCCTGCCATGCGCAAGCTCACTTCCCCGTCTCTCCCGGCGGAGGTTTCCGCTGTCAAACTCGAGGCCGTCCGCCTGGCCCTTGATGTCCCACTCGACGCCTCGGCGTCCGAGGAACCCGCTGCGCCCGCTTCGCACGTTCAGACTCACCTGAAGTTTGTCCAGGTCGGCGTCTGGGAAGCGCGCCGCCGCTGCCTCGCCGGGCAGACCGAAGAGTTGGACGTCGTGCTGGCCCACCTCGACGAGGACATCGAGCGGCTGTGCCGGGCGCTGCAGACCAATGCCGGCAAACCGAAACCCCGCCGCCGCGAGAAAGCCCCCATCGGCTAATAGGTGCAACTCCTGCCCCCGCCACTCCCTTCATTAGCCCGACGCGCAAGCGAGGGACGACTTCAACCCTCGCTGGCGCGTCGGGCTAACCAGGCGGGGGGCTTTTCTTGCGCCCTTCACTCTCCGTCCCCCCTTGACAAACGACGTCCGGCTCCCAACAAATCAGTACCACCGCCCGGTAGCGTCCTTGCTGGCCGCGGCGGACCGTTCACGCGTCACCGAGGGGAGAACACCATGAAGACCAAGGGAGAGAAGTTCGCCGGCGTGACGGTGGCGCTCGTCACCCCTTTCCGCAACGGCGAGGTCGACTTCGACGACCTGGGGCGTCTCGTCGATTGGCACGTCGAGCAGGGCACCGACTGCCTGGCGCCGGTCGGCACCACCGGCGAGTCGCCGACGCTCGACCACGAGGAACACGAGCGCGTCATCGCCGCCGTCTGCGAGCGGGCCGCCGGGCGCATCAAGGTCATGGCCGGCACCGGCTCGAATAGCACCCGCGAGGCGATCCGCCTGACCCGGGCCGCTCGCCGCCACGGCGCCGACGGCGCCCTCATGGTCGGCCCCTACTACAACAAGCCGACTCAGGAGGGCTATTATCGTCATTTCGCCGCCGTCGCTGAGGCCGTCGACCTGCCGATCGTGCTCTACAACATCCCCGGCCGCACCGGCTCGAACATCACGCCCGAGACGATTGCCCGCCTCGCCGAGCTGCCGACCGTCGTTGGCATCAAGGAGGCGACCGGGTCGATGGACCAGGCCTCCCAGATCGCCGCCCTGTGCAACCTGACGCTGCTCAGCGGCGACGACAGCCTGACGCTGCCCCTGATGAGTCTCGGCGGCCGCGGCGTGGTATCGGTCGTCGGCAACATCGTGCCACGCGACATGAAGGCCCTCGTCGCCGCCTTCGACGCCGGCAAGTTCCCGGAAGCACTGCGCTGGCACCGGCGCCTGTTTACGCTCTGCCGCGACCTGCTCGGGCTGGCGACCAACCCGATCCCGATCAAGGCGGCCCTGAAACTGCTTGACCGCGGCAATGGCGAGATGCGGCTGCCCCTGTGCCCGCTCGACGAGGCAGGCGAGGCCAAGCTCCGCCAGACTCTCGGGACCTACGGTCTGCTCGACGGAGTGACAGCCCGCTGACACCCGCCGGAGCGAGGGAAGCAGAGGGGGCGTCCCTTTTGTTCTTGCGAGGGACGCTGCCCGGCCTTACACTTACAAGACGAGGAAAACCTACGATCTCTCGAGGTGGTTGGGTGGTTAGGTAGTTGGGTGGTTAGGTGGTTGGGACGTTGGTAGGCACTGTTCCGGCGGAGACTTCACGTCATCCCGGAGCCGAGCCCCACGCAACCACCCAACCACCCAACCACCTGCTTCCGCGAGGGGAGCCGATGAACAGCAGCGACACGCCCGAGGCGGTGTTCTGCAGCAAATGCGGCCGCTCGTCCCCCGCCGGCGCCCTCTCTTGTGACGGCTGCGGCAAGGACTTCACCGAGGGCCGCACCAACCGCGACACGGTCCCTTACACCGCTCCCCCGCCCTCCTCCCCCTCGCTCTCCGTCGACGCTGGCCCGGTGGTCCTGGCCACGGCTGCTTCCGCTGACACCCTGCGCCGGCTCCGCACTTTGCTCGACGAGTTGGCGGCCCAGGGCTTCGCCCGCTTTCCCGGCGAGCTGCTCTGGCCCGACGAAGGAGGGGGCGAGCTGCTGCAGGCCGTCCCGCGCAGCATGACCTCGTTAGCCCGCCTGCTCGAGGAGCCGCCGCCGCGACACGGCTGGCAGCTGTCCCTGATCACCGAACTGGCCCAAGCGGTCGACGATTTGCACCGAGCCGGTGGACTGTTCCGCGGCCTGCGGCCCGAGGCGGTGTTGCTGGATCGTGAAACGCTCGCCCTAGCGGGGTTCTGCGTCCCCCTCTGCCTGGGCCGACTCGGGGAGGGAGAGGAAGGGCCGTCACCGGAGGGCCTGGAGTCCCCCTTCGCCTCGCCCGAGGCGCTCGGCGAGGTCGACGCCGCGGTCGGTCCGCAGGCCGACGTCTACCTGGTGGCGGTCCTCGCTTCCACCCTGCTGACGGGGGCCGGGCCGAACGACCCCGTCCTGGCGGGCCCGGCGGTCACCGCCGTGCTGGAAGACGGCGTGGCGGAATCGCCTGCCCTGCGTCCGGCGACTGCCTCCGACTTCGTCCGCGAGCTGCGCCGGGCCCTGGTTCGCGACTCCGCCACCAGTGGCTGGGACTTCCAGTCCTCGGGCTTCTCGGACATCGGCCTGGGCGGCCGCTCGAACAATGAGGACGCCTGGGGCGGCTGGGTGCGCGCCGATGCCGGACTCGGGGCAGCGGGCTCGTTAGCCCTCTTCCTCGTGGCCGACGGCATGGGCGGCGAGGCCCACGGCGAGCGCGCCAGCAGCCGTGCCGTCGCCGCCGTCCTTGAGGAGGCGGAGGAGTATTTGCCCCATCTCGCCGGCGCCCTGTCCAACTCGCCGGCGCTGGCGTCGGCCGGCCACGAGTGGGTGCTGCGCCTCAATGAAGACGTGCTCGCCCTGGGCCGTCGCCTCGGCGCCGAGGGCCGCATGGGCACGACCCTGAGCGGCCTGTTGTTCGTCGGCCGCCGCGCCGTCCTGTTCCACGCCGGCGACTCGCGGGTCTACGTGCTGCGCGAGGGCGTCCTGGCTCAGCTAACTCGCGACCAGACCTTCGCCCAGGAGTTGCGCGACCAGGGCTTGCTCAGCAACGAGGCAGAGACCGCCGGGATGTACAAGAACGTGCTGGTCAGTCACCTCGGCTCGCCCCAGTGCCGGCCGCAGGTCGAGACGCTCGTCGTTTATCCTGGCGACCGCTTCCTGCTCTGCTCCGATGGCCTGATCGAGGGCCTCGACGAAGACGTGTTGATCGAAGTGTTGGCGACGGCGCCGGTCCCTGTGGCGGCGCGGACGCTGATCGAGGAGTCGAAGCGACGGCTGAGCGAGCGGCGCCGGACGACTCCCGGCTCCGACGGGCGGCTCAAGAGCGACAACATGACCGCGGTCGTCGTCGAGGTCCTCCTGCCGGGCGGCCACGCCGAAGAGCCCGCGGCAGCTCCGCCGACCATCGAACTGAACCCTCCCGATTGATCGTTCAGGTGATCAGTTTCTTCAGCACTGCGACGAGTCGCTCCGCGATTCGCTGCACCGTCGTCTGCTGCTGGGCGTCCTTGAGAGAGCCGTCCTCGGCGAAGGCCTCGTGAGCCTTCGGAATCGCCAGTTGTTCCGGCAGCACCAGCACATTGATATTGCTAAGGATCGCCCGCACGTGAACGAGGCCGCGCAGCCCGCCCAGCGCTCCCGGCGAAGCGCTCAGGATCGCGGCGACCTTGCCGTTGAACGCGGCGAGAGGGCCTTCACCCGGCGCTGGCCGCGATGCCCAGTCGATCGTGTTCTTCCATGCCCCCGTCACCGAGCTGTTGTACTCGGGGCAGGACATCAACAATCCTTGGTGGGCCAGCATCAGTTCCTTCAGCTTGCGGGCGTTCGCCGGGAGGCCCTTCTGGGCCTCCAGGTCGGCGTCGTAGACGGGTAGCGACAGCTCGCGCAGGTCGAGGACAGTCACCGCGGCGCCGGCATTGCGCGCCGCGGCGGCCGCGATCTGAACCAGCTTCTTATTGTGCGAGTCCTTGCGCAGACTGCCGGCGAACGCCAGGATCTTCGGGACCGACGCCATCGAGCTTTCTCCTTTGTCCTCTCTCGGGACGGAAGGCATCTTCCCTCCTATCTTCTTGCCGAGGGCGAAGGGCGGCAAGAATCGTGCGATCCGCGAGACATGCCGGGCCAGTCCGCATACGACAAACAAGAGATCGATCCAGGTGTTGTGAGCGCCCAATCCGTGGAGTCCTCAGCATGATTCGTCGAGTCGTCGCAGCGCTTCTCCTCTTTCTCGCGCCGCTGCCGGTGTTCGCGCAGGCCGTCTCGCAAGATTGGAAGGCCTCCGGCAGCAAGGGTGCCGTGGCGGGAGGCGGCAAGGAAGCGGTCGACGCCGGCCTCGCGATCCTCCAGAGCGGCGGCAACGCGGCCGATGCGGCGGTCGCCACCATCCTGGCGCTGAGCGTCACGGACCACGGGGCATTCTGTTTCGGCGGTGAGGTGCCGATCCTCGTCTACGACGCGCACCGCAAGGTCGTCGAGGTGTTGTGCGGCCTCGGCACGGCGCCGCGGCTGGCGACGCGCGAGCACTTCGCCAGGAGCGGCATCCCTAGCAGCGGCATCGAGCCGGCGGCCGTTCCCGTGGCGCTGGATGCCTGCCTGACCGCCCTCGACCGCTACGGCACGAAGACATTCGCCGAAGTGGTGGCCCCGACGCTGCGCCTGCTCGACCGCAAGGAGAAACCCTGGCACGCCGACCTTGCCAGGACGCTGCGCCGCCTCGTCGAGGCGGAGAAGGCATCGGCCGACCGCCGCCGCGGGTTGCGCCTGGCGGCCGACTGTTTCTACCGCGGACCGATCGCCCACGAGATCGATGCGTGGAGCCGCGCCAATGGCGGGCTGATCCGCTACAGCGACCTGGCCACGCACGTCACCCACGTCGAGGAACCCGCTACCGTCTATTACCGCGGTCACACGATCTGCAAGTGTGGTGTCTGGACGCAAGGGCCCTACCTGCTGCAAACTCTGCAACTTCTGGAAGGCTTCGACATCGCAGGCATGGGCCATAACCGGCCCGACACCATCCACGTCAGCATCGAGGCCATGAAACTCGGCTTCGCCGACCGCGATGTCTACTATGCCGACCCCCTGTTCGAGTCGGTCCCGCTGGCCGAGTTGCTGTCGCCAAAATACGTCGCGTTGCGCCGGGCGCTGATCGACAGGCAGCGGGCATCGCTCGTGCAGCGGCCGGGAGATCCACGCGGTGGCAAGGCGCTCTTGGAACGGGCCCAGGTGCGCAAGGGACTCGGTGGGCCAGCCAACGACAAGACG
>JACOUH010000064.1 GCA_016177925.1 Planctomycetota bacterium
ACGGCTACGACGCCGCCGCTGGCACATACACCGACCTGCGCGACGCCGGCATCGTCGACCCGGTCAAGGTGACGCGCAGCGCCCTGGAGAACGGCTCCAGCGTCGCCTGCCTTCTGCTGACCACCGAGTCCCTGGTCGCGGACATCCCCGAGAAAGAGAAGAAGGACGTGCCCCACGACCCTCACCACGGCATGGGTGGCATGGGCGGCATGGGTGGCATGGGTGGCATGGGCGGCATGGGTGACTTCTGAGCAAAACAACCCGAGGCGAGCGGGGCGTGTGAACGCCCCGGTACGTCAATGAAACCGGGGCGTTCACACGCCCCGCTCGCCAAGCAACAAGGATTCCCTGACATGGCGAAAGAGAAAGACATCAGCCTGAAGGTCCGTCCCCTGGACGATCGGGTCGTGGTCGAGCCGCTGGAGGCGGAGGAGAAGACGGCCGGCGGCATCCTGCTGCCCGACACCGCCAAACAGAAGCCACAGCGCGGCCGCGTCCTGGCGGTGGGCCCGGGCAAGCTGCGCGACAACGGCGAACGCAGCACCCTGGCGCTGCAGAAGGGCGACGAGGTGATCTTCGGGCGCTACAGCGGCAGCGACATCGAGATCGACGGCCGCGAGATCAAGATCATGCGCGAGACCGACATCCTCGCCAAGGTCGTGAAGTAAGACGACGGGCGAGCGGGGGGTGTGAACCCCCCGGTTGTTCGGCGGGAATGAACACTCACCTGCAAGCGGGAGACCGATACGAAATGGCGAAACAACTTCTGTACACCGATGAGGCGCGCAAGAAACTCCTGGCTGGCGCCGACAAGCTGTCCCACGTGGTCGGTCTGACCCTCGGCCCGACCGGGCGCAATGTCATCATCGACAAGTCCTTCGGCGGGCCGACCGTCACCAAGGACGGCGTCACCGTCAGCAAGGAGATCGACCTGCCCGACCCGTTCGAGAACATGGGCGCCAAGCTCGTCAACGCCGTCGCCCAGAAGACCAGCGACGTCGCCGGCGACGGCACCACCACGGCGACCATCCTCGCCCTGTCCATCTACCAGGAAGGCTTGCGCAACATCACCGCCGGCGCCAACCCGATGGCCGTCCAGCGCGGCGTCGAAAAGGCAGTCCAGACGGTCGTCGCCCAGCTCGACAAGATCTCCAAGAAACTGACCAAGAAAGAGGAGATGGCCCAGGTCGCCTCGATCAGCGCCAACAACGATCCGTCCATCGGCAACCTGATGGCCGACGCGTTCGAGAAGGTCGGCAAGGACGGCGTTATCACCGTCGAGGAGGGCAAGACCTCGCAGACCGAGCTGGAGTTCGTCGAGGGCATGCAGTTCGACAAGGGCTACATCTCGCCCTACTTCATCAACAACGCGACCAACCTCAGCTGCGAACTCGAGAACCCTTTCATTCTTATCCACGAGAAGAAGCTGTCCAACGTCCGCGACATGCTGCCGCTGCTCGAAAAGGTGGCGCAGCAGGCCCGTCCGCTACTGATCATCGCCGAGGACGTCGAGAGCGAGGCGCTAGCCGTGCTCGTCGTCAATCGGCTGCGGGCCGGCCTTCAGGTCTGTGCCGTCAAGGCGCCCGGCTTCGGCGACCGCCGCAAGGCCATCCTTGGCGACATCGCCGTGCTCACCAAGGGGCAGTTCATCAGCGAGGACCTCGGTCTGAAGCTGGAGAACGTCACGCTGGAGCAACTGGGCCAGGCCCAGTTGGTGCGCGTCGAGAAGGAGAGCACGACCATCATCAACGGTGCCGGCAGCAAGGAGGACATCAAGCGTCGCGTCGACCAGATCCGCGCCCAGATGGACCAGACCGAGAGCGAGTATGACAAGGAGAAGTTCAGCGAGCGGCTGGCGAAGCTGACCGGCGGCGTGGCGATGACTCGCGTCGGCGGGGCGACCGAGGCCGAGATGAAGCAGACCAAGGGCCGCGTCGAGGACGCCCTGCACGCGACGCGGGCCGCCGTCGCCGAGGGCATCCTGCCCGGCGGCGGGGTGGCGTTCGTGCGCTGCGTCCCGGCGGTGCGCGAGGCGGCCAAGGAGCTGGACAGCGACGAGAAGCTCGGCGCCGACATCGTCGCGCGGGCGCTGGAGAAGCCGGTCCGCACCCTCGCAGAGAACTGCGGCGTGGAGGGGGCGGTGGTCGCCGACGAGGTACGCTCGCGCGGCGAGAAGAACCCGAACATCGGCTACGACGCCAACAAGGGCGAGTATGTCGACATGTTCAAGGCCGGCATCGTCGATCCGACCAAGGTGACGCGGTCGGCGCTGCAGAATGCGGCGAGCATCGCTGGACTGATGCTCACGACCGAGGTGATGGTCACCAAGATCGAGGAGGACGAGCCGGGCGGCAAGGTCGCCGGCGCCGTCCGCTGACGACTCCCGCGGCGAGCGGGGGGTGTGAACCCCCCGGTAGCACTTCACCGGGGGGTTCACACCCCCCGCTCGCCCGGCCCACTCTGCTTGCAGGTTTCTCCCCCCGGAAGGTACACTGAAGATGGATTCCCACGGTGGTCCCGTTGTGGCCGGCCGGGGGCGGAAGCCGGCCGAGCCGGCGGTCTGAGCCATGCCGAGCAGAATGGCAACGAAACGCGACTACTACGAGGTCCTTGGGGTTAGCCGCGACGCCAGCCCCGAGGAGATCACCAAGGCCTATCGCAAGCTGGTGATGCAGTATCACCCCGACCGCACCAGCGGCGACAAGGACGCAGAGGTCCACTTCAAGGAGGTCGCGGAGGCCCATGAGGTGCTGCGCGATCCCGAGAAGCGTCAGCGCTACGACCGCTACGGACATGCAGGGATGCAGGGCGTCGACATGCCGAGCTTCGGCAGTTTCGGCGACATCCTCCGCGAGTTCTTCTTTGGCGGCGGGCGCGGCGGCGGCCCGCAATCGGGGCAGGACCTCGAGTTCGACCTCGAACTGGACCTGGCCGAGGCCGCCAAGGGCGGCTCGCGGACGCTCGATCTCCGCCGCGCCGATGTCTGCTCGAAGTGCAAGGGCAGCGGCTGCGCCGAGGGCAACAAGCGCCAGACCTGCCGTACCTGCAACGGCCACGGCGCCGTGCTCCAGTCGGGCGGGTTCTTCAACATCCGCGTCCGCCGCGAATGTCCGACCTGCCACGGCGAGGGCACTGTCATCACCAACCCCTGTACGGCGTGTCGCGGCAACGGCCTGGTCCTCGCGGAGGCCTCGGTGACGATCAACGTGCCGGCGGGCGTCGACTCGGAGCAGTGCCTGCCGGTCCGCGGCGAGGGACACGCCGGCGGGCCCGGCGTCGCGCGTGGCGACCTGCTCGTCGTCTTTCATGTGCGCAAGCACCCCTTCTTCGAGCGTCACCGCGACGACCTCGTTTGCCAGGCATTCATCAGTTTCCCCCAGGCGGCGCTGGGGTGCAGTATCGACATCCCGACCGTCGACGGACAGAAACTCAGCCACTCGTTGGCGCGCGGCGTGCAGAGTCATGAGGTGGTCACGATTCCGGGGCAGGGCATGCCGAACTTGCGCAGCGGGCGGCGCGGCAACCTGCACGTCCAGGTCCTTGTCGAAACGCCGCGTCAACTGACGAAGCGGCAAGAGGAATTGTTACGCGAGTTGGCCGAGCTGGAGGACCGGAACGTTTCGCCTCAGCGGAAGAGCTGGCTTGACAAGCTCAAGCAGCTCTTCACCGACGCCCCGAAAAAGTAGGCGGCCGGTCTTTTGTAGGACGGTTTTTCAAACCGTCCGGGCTGAAGTCGGGACGGTTTACAAAACCGTCCTACAAAAGAGCGGCCGGTCGGAACGCAGAGGAGACGAGAAGATGAGCAACGATCCCACCAAGCCGACCCCGACTACTCGCCCCGGCAACGGTTCGACCGACGGCAAGCCGGCAAAGGAGGCGGCCCGGAACGACGGGACGAATTCGGAGGGCGACGTCGAGTCGCTGCGGGCTCGCGCCGAGGCCGCCGAGCGCGACCGGGATCAGTATTTAGCGATGCTGAAGAGCAAAACCGCCGAATTTGAGAATTACCAGAAGCGGCAGCGACGCATCCAAGAAGACGAGAGCCGCTACGCTCAGTACGACTTCGCCCTGGGATTGCTGCCGATCCTGGACAACCTCGAGCGGGCGACGGCGGCGGCGAAGCAGGCCGGCGAGACGGGCCCCCTGGTGCAGGGCGTGGCAATGGTCGAGACGCAGTTCCTCGACCTGCTGCGCCGTTTCGGCGTGACGCGCATTGACGCACTGGGCAAGCCGTTCGACCCGAACCTGCACCAGGCCGTGATGCAGCAGCCGTCGGCGGAGCATCCGCCGCACACGGTGGTAAACGTCTTCGCCCCCGGTTATACGATGCACGACCGCGTGCTGCGGCCCGCCCAGGTGGCGGTGTCCGTCCCACCCTCTTAGCCCGACGCGCCAGCGAGGATTGACTGCGTCCCTCGCTGGCGCGTCGGGCTAATATCGACGACAGACGAGGAGATCCTTCCATGCCAACCTACGAATATCAGTGTGACTCTTGCGAACACAACTTTGATGAGTTTCAATCGATCAAGGACAAGCCGCTAAAGAAGTGTCCCCAATGCGGCAAGAACAAGCTGCGGCGCGTCTTTGGCGCAGGGGCGGCGATCCTGTTCAAGGGCTCCGGCTTCTACGAAACCGACTACCGTAGCGAGTCGTACAAGAAGTCGGCCAAGGCGGACCAGGAGGCGGCCAAGCCGGCTTCCTCGTCTTCCTCGTCCGCCGGCGACACCGGAAGCGCCCCGTCCGCGCCGTCGTCTAGCAAAGATACGGGCTCGGGGGCAAAAGGCTCAAAGTCTTCGGAGTGAGTTTCCGATGATAAAAGTGCGTTGCCCGATCTGTGAGCGCGAGATGGAGGGAGAACGGTCGGACTGGCCGCAATTCCCCTTCTGCGGTCCGCGCTGCAAAACGATCGACCTGGGCCGCTGGCTCGGTGGCAAAACCTATGGCGTGCCGAGCACCCGCGGCGACCAGGAGCCGGGCGACGAATCCGATGAGCGGGAACTCCCCTAAGCCGGCCGACCCAATGGCCGTTCCCAATAGAGCGGAGGCGTGGCCGCCCGGCCACGCCTCTCTTCTTTTCCACCTCGCCTTTCCCTTCTCCGCCGCCCCCCTCCCCGTACACAATGTAAGGATGACGGGACAACCTCCTTGGCGAAGGCGGAGCGATGCACTACCTGATCGACGGCTACAACCTGCTGCATCACGTCGGCCTGCTGAGCGGGCGCGTGGGGCCGACGAAACTGGAGAAGGCCCGCCGGGCGCTGCTTGGACACCTGAGCGGCCGCCTCGGCACCGAGGCAGCGAACGTCACGGTCGTCTTCGACGCCCTGCGGGCCCCGCCGGGCGTCGACGACGCGCTGGAATACCAGGGCATCCGCGTTCTGTTCAGCCGTTACGAGATTGCCGACGATCTCATAGAGGAGTTGATCCGTCGCGCCTCGGCGCCGAAGCTGCTGACGGTCGTCTCCAACGACCGTCGCATCCGCGACGCCGCCCGTCGCCGACGCTGTCCGGTCGCCGAGTGTGTCGACTTCTGGGAGTCGCTCCACCAGCGCACCCCGGCGCCGGCCGATCCCGCCGTCGAGGGGGAGCCGAAGCGCGAGCGCGTCTCGCGCGGCGAAGCGGAGGAGTGGGCCAAGGAGTTCGAGGACCTTGGCGATGACCCCGACTTCAAGGAATTGTTCAACCCGTACGATTTTGACGATCCCACGACCCTTTAGCCCGACGCGCAAGCGAGGAAACCAGCGAACCTCGCTGGCGCGTCGGGCTAATCACAGTGGCGGCAGGTTTCCGGCCGTGTCGAAGGCCGGCGGCCGCGCGGTGCCCAACGGCTGCGGCTTGCCGTTGGTCGTCGGCTCGGCCAGGCACTCGCGGTCGGTCTCGAAATGCACCGGCACGAACGCCCCCTCCGGATAGCCGGCCGTGAGACAGTTGATGACCGTGTCGCGGTAGCTCATGGCCCGCACCAGCCGCGTCGTCGTGAAGTCGGCGAGGCCGATGCCGGCGGCGTTGCCGTGGGTCCGCTCGCTCAGCCCGCGTACGAAGATCAGCCGCATCGCCGGCTGGTCCGGCGGGGGCGGCTGCATGCGGAAGGCGCGCTTGCGGCCGACGACGTTCGTATCCATTCCCGAACCACTAATGTCCTTGCCGATCTCGTCGATGACCAGCAGGTCGGCGGCCTGGTACGGCAATCGTGGCAGCCACTGCCGCGCCAGCACCAGCAGCCGCTCCTCGACCGGCTCGAAGTCACGCGGCAGCACCGCCTCGACGAGGGCCGTCTCGTCGTAGGCGTTCTCGACGATGCCGACGCCAAACGCGATCGCCGCCCTGTCCCGCATGATGCGGCTGACGGAGCGGACGACGAGGTCGTAGGGCTGTTCGAGCAGGATGCGATGATACTCGAGGGCGCCGGCGTGCTTGCCGAGGCCGATCATCATCATCTTGAGCAGCCCGCTCTCGATGGGCCCGTGATAGTTGGTGTGCGGCTTGATGCGGCCGACGACGCCGATGTGATCGGCCTCCGACGCCATGCGATCAAGGACGACCGGGAAGCCCTCCGGCGTGCTGCCGAGCGAGACAACCTCCATCGAGGCCCGGATGGGCACGCCGACGAACTCCTCGGTGATGCCATAGCTCTCGATGATGTGCCGCTGTCCCTCGGCACTGCCGCCGCCGTGGCTGCCCATCGTCGGGACGAGGAACGGCCTGGCCCCGAGGTGCTTGAGGAAATCGGCGACGCTCTTGAGGATGACCGGGATGTTGGCGACACCACGGCTGCCGGCGGTCAGCGCGACGGTCTGACCCGGCCGGATGGTGCGGCCGAGGTCGATCTTCTCCAGAGTAGCGCGGACCGCGGACGGAATATCCTCCACACGCGGTCGCTCGAAGTGTTGACGGACGCGAACGAATGGTGGGTAATGCACGGCGGGACTCGCTCGTTCAGGATGGCTCGGGATGGGGGCATCCGAAAAAGGGGACTGTCCCCTTGAGGAGAGAGGGACAGTCCCCTTTTTCGGATGCCCC
>JACOUH010000065.1 GCA_016177925.1 Planctomycetota bacterium
AAGGATCAGGATGCCGCTTGGGTGAGCGAACTGATCCTTCTTCGCGTCGTAGCGAAAGGCAAAGCCGCACTTGTCGGCCAGCTTCGCGATCTCCTCCTTCTCCCCGGTTAGAAAGTGCCAACCCTCCGCGGCGCCGGGGAAACCGTATGCTTCGACGTGAGCCGCCTTCTTCGCTGCCGCCAAATCCGGCGTCTCGCGCTCGTCGAAGCTGACGGTGACAACGCGGAACTGCTCGCCGCCGCGGAAGCCTTTTTTCCCCGCGAGGCAGCGCAGGCTCTCGGTCAGCCCGTTGAGCACCAGGTTGCAGAGCATCGGACAACGATACTGCACCAGTACGAGGATCACCGGCCGGCTGCCCCCGAAGTAGTCCCCGAGGCGGACGCTGTACCCGCGCTCGTCACGGAAGCGCAGGCCCGGCGGGATCTGCTCCTTGAGCACGGGCTCGAACTTCACGTCGCGCAGTTCGGGCGGCAGGGCGCGGCTGCTCTCGTCCGGGCCGGCTCGCCCCGTCCCAACGGCAAGCAGCAGGGCGACCACTGTCGCGAGACGCCTCATTGTTCCTCCTCCTTCGTGCCCCGGCCCGAGTTGGCGTCGTGCGGCACCGCCTCACCACGGTCGCGCCAGCGACTCCCCTCCTTCTCACCGCGGGCCTTTGGCTTCTTCGCCAGCAATCGCTCGAACGCCAACCCGATCGGGATCGACACGATGCCCTTCTTCTCGTCCACCCAGTCGAAGCGATCCAGTTCCACTTCGTGCGACACCTCGACTTCGCCGCCGAGACGCTCGCCGCCCTTGATGCCCTCCAGCCGCGGGGTCTTCGGCAGACGATCCGTGTCCTCGCTGAACTCCTTCGGATAGTCGGACCGCTTGGCGCGATCCTCCGCCGAGCGTAAGGAGAAATACATCCAGGCGAGGCCGAGATGAAGCACGATCGCAAACGCGACCAGGCCGGCGGCGAACCAGAGGACGGCCTTGACGTTGACATCGCCCTGTTCGTGAGCGACCTCCGGGTTCTCAGGAGTTGGAGGGATTGTGTCAGCCATGATGGTTTTCCTCCGTGAGCAGGGGCTCGGGCAGCAGGGGTTGCCGGCGCAGCTCGCGCAAGAAGAATGCCAACCAGATCCCACCGAGGCCGACGACCGCCGCCGGGTCCATCCAGTGCAGGCGAAAGTCCTGGAACGGGAAGAAACCCGGGACGATCACCCAGTACAGGTCGACCAGGTGAATGCCCAGGATCAGCGTCGCGACCGTCGCCAGGGTGCGCGGGTTGTGCTTGACGTCGCGCGAGAGCAGCAGCAGAAACGGCAGCACGAAGTGGAGCAGGATCAGCAGCACGCCGACGAACTGCCAGCCGCCTTGCAGGCGGCGTTTGTACCAGATGACCTCCTCCGGCAGGTTGGCCGACCAGATGAGGAGGAATTGCGCAAATGACATGTAGGTCCACAACAGGATAAATGCCAGCATCAGGTTGCCGAGGTCGCGCAGTTGCTTCCGCGTGATGACGGCCGAGAGCTCCACCGGAGGCGCCAGCCCCACCAGCGCCGCAATGGCGAACGCCATGCCCGAGAGCGCCTGCCCGGTGGCGAACAGCGGGCCGTAAATGGTCGAGTACCAGAGCGGTTCGATCGACATGACCCAGTCGATCGACGCGAACGTGATGGTCAGCCCGTAGGCAAGCAGCCCGGGACTGCTGAGCATGCGCAGGCGGCGCGGCTCGGGCTCGGCGGGCGAGTGCGGCAGACCCGCCGACCAGCGCAGCAGCACGACCGAAAACCCCACCCACGCGGCGAGGTAGACGAACGCCCGTCCCAGGAAGAAGGGAGCATTGAGATAGAGTGTCTTGAACTGGAGCGTTTGGCTCTCCTGAATATCCTCTTGCGCCCAGCGCATCCACGGGTAGAGGTCGCGGAGCCCCAACAGCAGCGGCAGAAAAAGGAGGACGAGGAGCGGGATTGTGTGCGTACCCGCTCGGAGGACGCCGCGAAGGGCCCAGCCCCACTGCCCGCCCGTCAGGTGGTGGACCATCAGGAGGACCCACGAACCGAGCCCGATGCCGAGGACGAACAGGTAGGCCACCAGGTAGGAGCGGAAGAACTGGTCGAGGCCGAACAGGGAGCGGAGGAAGTTTTCGTTGGACGCGCCCTCCAACGCCTGGCCAACCAGTCCGCCGAGGACGCACAGCCCCAGGCCGAGAACGCCGGCGACGAGGGCGGTCCGCTGAACGCGGTCCCACTCGGGCCTCGGCGGTAGCTCGGCAGCAGCGCTCATCGCGTACCCTCCTGCCAGCGCGGGGGCAACTGCTTGCGCTCCTGGGGGGTCAGCTCGTCCTCGGAGAGTTGACGGGCCTGCAAGGCACGGATGTAGGCAGCGATGGCCCAGCGATCGCGCGGCGGGATCTCGGCGCGGTAGTCGGGCATGGCGCCATAGCCGTTGGTCATGACGTCGAAGAAGTGGCCGACCGGCACCTCGTCGCGCAACCGCTTCTCGTGGTACGACGGCGGGCGGGTGTAGCCGCGCTCGACGATCTTGCCGTTGCCCTGCCCGGTATAGCCATGGCAGACAACGCAGAAGATGTTATAGCGCTGCCGGCCGCGTTCGAGCATCTTCTTCGTCACGGGCTCGGGGAACTCGTCGGCGAGCGGGGCATTGACGCGAGTGCCGGCGAACACGCCGAAGACCTCGCCGAGGTCGACGGCGGGGCCGGTGCGGCCAGTAAAGAACAGGTAGTCGTCGCGGAGCTGGCCACGGGCAATGGTGCCGGGCACGGGCAGGCGGGCGGAGCGGCGGTCCCCGAAGAAGTCGCTGGGCTCGAAGGTATCGTAGCGGGGCTGGTCGGCCATTTGCTGATCACCGCAGCCCGCCAGCGCCGGACAGAGCAACACAGCCGCAACCAGCCCGACGCGCCAGCGAGAGTTCTGCAACATCACGTTCAACGTCCTCGATCAAGCCCCGAAGGGGTGGCCGTCAATAGCCCGGGGCGTGAGCCCCGGGTCTGGGGCGTGGCCCTGCATTTCCGCCCTGAAGGGGCGGCCGTCAATAGCCCGGGGCGTGAGCCCCTGGTGAAACCGTTGCACCGACCAATTCCCCCAGCCCTGAAGGGGCGGCAGTGGCCAGCCTCATTCCGAGCTCTGTCGCCCCTTCGGGGCTCAAAACCCCAGGTCACGCCTCTGACCCGGGGCTCACGCCCCGGGCTATTAACGATCACCCCTTCGGGGCTGGGCGGTCCTCAGCGCGGCACCTCGGCGCAGTCGGTCGGCCCGAGCGTTTGCAGGAACCGCTTCGTCGCCTCGGCCTCGAACTTCGGGTCGGTCGCCTCGATGCACAGAAAGAAACGGTCGCGCGACGCCAGGGCGAAACGCGGCATGTGGAAGAGTGGATGGTATGGCATCGGCAATCCGTTCAGCGCCAGCATGCCGAGCACCGCTGTCAGCGCCGCGACCAGGACGGTCAACTCGAACGTCACGGGAATCCACATCGGCCAGCTGTTCGGCGGACGCCCGCCGATGTTCAGCGGGTACGACACCGCCATCGCGTAATACTGCAGGAAGAACCCGCCGAAGCAGCCGACCAGCCCGCCGATCAGCACCAACAGCGGCAACCGTGTCTTGGTGAAGCCCAGCACTTCGGTCAGTTCTTCGATCGGATAAGGGGTGTAAGCGTCCATGCGCTGGTAGCCCTCGCGACGGGTGGCGCGCACCGCCTGGATCAGGGTCGTCGGGTTATCGAACTCGGCGAGCATGCCGTAGATCCGTGGTCGCTCGGCCATGCGCTCCCCCTCGCTCGCCCATTAGCCCGACGCGCCAGCGAGGAACACAGCGAACCTCGCTGGCACGTCGGGCTAAGTCGTCCGCAGTTCACCCGTTACGGAGCCCGCCTCTGTAGCCCCGTGCTCCTCCCGCACCTGGGCTTCCGGCACCAGCGTCCGCATCTCGAAGATCGAGATCACCGGCAGGAAGCGGATGAACAAAAACAGCAGCGCCACGAACAGACCCAGCGTGCCGATGAACGTCGCCCAGTCCCAGACCGTCGGGCTGTACATGCCCCAGGCCGACGGCATGTAGTCGCGGTGCAGACTCATCACGATCACGAACCGCTCCAACCACATGCCGATATTGACGACGATGGCGACGATGAAAAGAATCCCTACGTTCTGCCGCCACCGTCGGAACCACAGCACCTGTGGCGTCAGGACGTTACAGACCAGGAGCGCCCAGTAGAACGGCGCGTACGGCCCGAATGCCCGGTTCAGTGCCAGGAACTGCTCGTACTTGCTGGCGCTGTAGAAGGCCATGAACGCCTCCATCAGGTAACCGTAGGCGACGCATAGCCCCGTCACGAGCAGGATCTTGGCCATGTTCTCCAGGTGCCGCAGGGTGATGAAGCCCTCCAGGCCGTAAATAGCTCGAATAGGGATCGCCAAGGTCAACACCATCGCGAAGCCAGAGAAGATGGCCCCGGCGACGAAGTAGGGCGGGAAGATCGTCGAGTGCCAGCCCGGCACGATGGCGATGGCGAAGTCGAAGCTGACCACCGTGTGGACGCTCACGACCAGCGGCGTCGCCAGGCCGGCCATCAGCAGGTAGGCGACCTCGTAGCGGTGCCAGTGTCGCGCGGAGCCGCGCCAGCCCATCGCCAGGATGCCGTAGATCACCCGGCCGACGCGGCTCTGCGAGCGGTCGCGCAGGGTCGCCAGGTCCGGGATCAGCCCGACGTACCAGAACAACAGCGACACCGTGAAGTAGGTCGCTACGGCGAACACGTCCCAGACCAGCGGACTCCGAAACTGTGGCCACAGCCCCATCGTATTCGGGTAAGGAATAAGCCAGTAAAAGAACCACGGCCGGCCCATGTGCAAGAGCGGGAACAGCCCGGCACAGGCGACCGCGAACAGCGTCATCGCCTCGGCGAAGCGGTTGATCGACGTCCGCCACTCCTGATGCAGGAGAAGCAGGATCGCCGAGATCAGCGTTCCGGCGTGGCCGATACCGATCCACCAGACGAAGTTGACGATGGCGAAGCCCCAGGCGACGGGGACGTTGATACCCCAGATGCCGACGCCCTTGACGAGCAGGTAGGCGATGGCGGCGTGCAGCACCATGACGATCAGGAAGGCGATGCCGAAGCCAATCCACCAGCCGCGCGAGGTCGGCCGCGTCAGCACGATCGAGCTGATCTGGTCGGTGATTGAGCCGATGGTGTAACCCGGCGCGATAACCGGCGCCGACTCGGCGTGCGCAGGGCCGTCGCCCTTGCTCGGCTCGTCGCTGTGCTGCGGTCGATCTTCCATGTCAGACGTCCGTCGTGTGCAGGTCGGGGTCGTCGTTAGGGTTCTTGATAGCCGCCAGGTACGTCGTCCGCGGTCTCGTGTTCAGGTCCTCCAGCAGGCCGTAGTTGCGCGGCGATGCGTGCAGGATCGCCACGCGACTTTTCCTATGGTTGAGATCCCCGAAGACGATCGCCCCCGCCGGGCACGCGGCCTGGCAGGCGGTCAGCACCTCGCCGTCGCGCACGCGCTCGTCCCGCTTCTCCGCCTCAATGCGGGCCGCGTTGATGCGCTGCACACAATAAGTACACTTCTCCATGACGCCACGCGAGCGCACCGTCACGTCGGGGTTGTGTAGCAGCTTCAGCGTCTCGGTTGCGTAGTCGGCGTATTGCAGGAAGTTGAAGCGCCGCACCTTGTACGGGCAGTTGTTCGAGCAGTAACGTGTGCCGACGCAGCGGTTGTAGACCATGTCGTTGAGGCCCTCCGAACTGTGCGCCGTCGCCTCGACCGGACAGACCAGCTCGCAGGGAGCGTTCTCACACTGCATGCACGGCACCGGCTCGAAGTAGGCGCGCGGGTCCTCCGGCTTGCCCTTGAAGTAAGTGTCGATGCGCAGCCAGTGCATCTCGCGGCCGCGCATCACCTCCTCCTTGCCGACCACGGGGATGTTGTTCTCCGCCTGACAGGCGACGACACACGCCGAGCAGCCGACGCATGCCGACAGATCGATCACCATGCCCCACTTGTAACCCTCGTAGGGATGGTCAGCGTACAGGGACAGAGGGATGCGGCCGTTCTCGATGACTCCGTGGGCCGGGTCGTGCCCAACCTTCTGCGCAAATGCCGGCTCTTTTTCGTACTTCTCCGCCTTCGCCGCTCGGACAAGGTTCGTACCGTTGAGGTCATGGTGCTGCTGCGTCGACGCGAGCGGGTACGTGCCGTCCTCACGCGTGATGGTCAGCCCCGTCTCGCACCACGGTGCCTTTGAACTGCGGAGCGTGTAGGCGCTGAAGCCGACGCCCGTGCCGACGCGGCCGGCACGGGTGCGGCCGTAGCCGAGGTGGATCGTCACCGAGTCGTCCGCATGGCCGGGGACGACCCAGGCCGGCACCACAAGCGGATCGCGGCCAGGCAATTCCAGCCGAACGAGGTCGGCGCGGGCCTCGCCGTGTTCTCCCCCGTGTCGTCCCCTGCGCGGGGGACGCACTTCGAGTCGCTTCGCCGTCCGCGGACTCATCAGGGCGGCGTTGTCCCAGGTCAGCATCGTGAGCGGCCGAGGCAGTTCCTGCAGCCAGCCGTTGTTGGCGAATCGGCCGTCGTACAGTGCCGGATCAGGTCGGAAGACGATTTCGATAGATGATCTTTCCACTTTCCCCACCGATAACTCCTTGCCGATGCGGTCGATCCATCCGCTGTCGAGGGAGAACTTCTCGGCAGGGAAAGCGGTGCCGGCGACCTTGCCGTCGTGCAGGGCTTCGCGCCAGAACGCCTCGAAGTCGCCCGAGCCGCTGCGCGACGGACGGTTGTCGCGCCAGTAGCGCCGGACGATGTCGTGGCCGGGCTGGTCGCGCCGTTCCTCCAGCGCCGACAGCAGCTCGAGAGCCGACCGTGCCCCCTCGTACAGTGGCGCGATCAACGGCTGCTGGATGGTCGCGGTGCCGTCGAAGGCTCGCGCGTCGCCCCACGCTTCGAGATAATGAGCCTCCGGAACGTGCCAGTGACACAGCCGCGACGTCTCATCCTCGTGCAGGCTGAGGTGCAGCCGGAATGGCACCTTCCGCAGCGCCCGCTCGAAGTTGAGGTCGACGGGAGCGTTGTAGACAGGGTTGCCGCCGAGGATTAGCAGGGCCTTGACGTCGCCAGCGTTCATCGCCTCGACAAGCCGGGCGAGCGAGTCGCGCTGACTACGGAAGCCATCCTCCTCCGGCCACGCCTCGACCGGCCGTGTGAAGAAGACGGTGTCCTTCTCGCCGATATTGCCCAAGGCGGAATTCATCAGGTGGGCGAGGGCATGGACCGCCGATGGCTGCCCGTCGCCGGGGAGGAGCAGTGTCCGTCCCCGTTTGGCCTTCGCCAGGTCGCGAGCCACGGCCGCGGCCCACTTCTCGTGCCGCGCGACTGCCTCCGACCGGCCGCTCTCGCCGAGGCGCCTCAGCCCGTCGAGTACGTCATTATCGACGTTTACCTGGTCACGTAGCGCACTGGCCAACTCGCGTGCTGGCACGGCGGCGAAGGCGCCGACCTGGTGACTGGGCAGCGGCAGGCGGTGTTCGGCAAACAGGCCGGTGCTGGTTGGCGTCGCCTCGATCGCGTACAGCCGGTTCATCTTCGTGACCGCATCCTTCGCCTCGACCCGACGGCGCCCGGAGAAGTCATGGACATGGGCCAGGTGGCCCGGTCCGCACGACAAAAAGTCGGCGTCGAGCGAGACGACCACGTCCGCATTCTTCAGCCGATACACCGCGTTGTGGGGCTTGCCGAAGAGGAGGGCTGCTCCCTGCAAGGCATTGTCCTGGTTGCACGGCTGGTAACGGTGCCAGCGCGAACCCTTGCCGCCGAAGAGGCTGGTGAGCTGGCCGGCGAGGGTCGGCGACGTGACGCTCTCGGTCAGGACGTGGACGCCATCGGCCGCCCCGCCTTTCTCAGGGTCCTTGCGCAACTTGCTGAGCTGTTCGAGAACGGCGGTCCAGGTGCTCGGCTGGCCGCGGTCGCGGACACTGCGCGAGCGATCGGGGTCGTAGAGCGTCAGCACCGAGGCCTGCGCAAAGGCGTCGGTGGCGCCGAGGCTGGCGGGGTGGTCAGGGTTGCCCTCGACCTTGATCGGCCGTCCCATGTGACTCTCGACCAGGACGCCGCTCGCGTAGCCGCCGATGGTCATCGCCGTGGCGTAGAACAGCGGCTTGCCCTGGACGATCTCCTCCGGCTGACGGCGGTACGGCACGATCTTCTGCCGCGGCGATTTGCTGCAGCCCGCCAGGCCCGCCAGCGCCAGCGACGCTCCCATGATCTGCAGGAAGCGCCGCCGCGTCACCGGGTTGGTCCACTCGGAGGCGCGGCTGGGAAACTCGCGGTGGAGGAACTCCTGGAACGCCTCCGTCCCGGCCAGTTCCTCCAGGCTGCGCCAGTATTCCCGACCCTGCGCGTCAGCGAGGCGCTGCTGCACCTCCGGCAGGTCGAGCCCCGATGACCCCATGAGTTCCTCCAACAACCCCGGCGAGCGGGGGGCGTGAGCCCCCTGATGGCGCCAGGAATCAGGGGGCTCACACCCCCCGCTCGCCGGGTTAGCGATGGCAGACTGAACAGCTCGTTTTACTCTGAATCCTGTACTTCTCCATGTACACTTGCGGGTCGAAGTCCACAGGCGGCTCCCAGGCGAGGTTGAACACCTGTTCGCGCGGCCGCACGTGCTGCTCCGGGTTGCGGTGACAGTCGAGACACCAGTCCATGTGCAGCGTGTGGACCTGCCACGTCAGCGGCATCTCGTCGACGCGACCGTGACAGGAGACACAGCCGATCCCTTTGTGAATGTGAATGCTGTGATTGAAATAGACGAAGTCGGGCAACTGGTGGACACGGTTCCACTCCAGCGGCGGGCCACCCGGCTTGTAACTCTCACGCACGGGAGCCAGCATCGGACTGCCGACCCAGATTTGAGAATGGCAGTTCATGCAGGTCTTGCTCGTCGGCATGCCGGCGAAGGCCGACTCCTCGACCGCGGTGTGGCAGTAGCGGCAGTCGATCTTCAACCCGCCGACGTGATGACGATGGCTGAACGGCACTGGCTGCTCGATGGCAGTGAAGGCGCCGGTGTAGTAGGGCGCACGCACTGTCTTGGCGGCAACCCAACCCAGGGCAGCGAGGAAGAAGATCGCCCCGAAGATGCTGACGCGTGAAATGACGTTGAAGGAACGGTGAAAGATCTGGGGCATGGCCGCCTCGGCTGCTCGCTGTTCTTCCTCACAGCCGGCGCACGGGCGGCCCCCGTGCCGGACGGCCGGGGTGGGCGTCTTCCTGCTCTCACCGGCCGTCCGTCCCCCCTCTCTTCGTGAGCGACCTTTCCCAGGGACGTTGCAAATCCGGCAAGTCGCGTGCCGACACGACGGACTGGGGTAGCCGCGTTCGCCAGAACGCGGGGGCGACGAACATCGTAGCCGCGTTCGCCAGAACGCAGGGGCGACGAACCCGCGTTCTGGCGAACACGGCTACGAGGTATGGGAGGATGCTTGCGCAGTTGGTTGCTCTGTGCGGGTAACAACTTTCTCACTTGGACGAATCGAGCGATGACGTCCGCCTGTCAGCATCCGGGTATTTCCGATCTCTTGAAACGAATGCGGCCTCGGGTGTACAGTGCCCAGGGGGAGTGTACCTGTTGTTCGGACCGTCGCCCGCGGCCTGGAGGGGTGTTCCGTGGGCGGAGCGGGCGAGGTCATCTTTTTCGTCACGACGTACGTGACCGCCTTGATGAGCGGCTGGTTGCTTCTGGCGTACACGGCCTACTGCTTCTTCGTGGTCGTAGACGACACGATAGCAGGGCTCGACGAGGTCGTCTGGCCGGGCGAGGCCTTCGGGGAATGGTTGGGACGGGCAGCGGTGCTGGCCTGGCTGGTGTTGGTCTGGCTGGCGCCGCTGGGCATGTTCCTGCGCGTGTCCGCGCCAGGCCTGTTCCGCGACGATCCGGAGATTGTGCTCCTCGCGGGGGGCGTGGTCCTCTGGCTCTTCTTTCCGGTCGGCGTCCTGTCCTCCCTGGCGGGCGGGTCGCGCTGGGCGTTCTTCCGACCGAAAATCCTTCCCGGCCTGGCCCGAGTGGCTCCGACAGCCCTGGGCTTCTACGTGGTCACGGCCCTGCTGATCGCCGGCACCCTGGCCCTGTGGTACGTGGCCTTCACCCGCTCGGGCCTGCTGATCCTGGGGGCGTCGGCGGTCGGCGCCGCGTCGCTGCTGATCTACGCTCGCCTGCTGGGGCGCGTCGCCTGGCGCCTCAACCGTTTGAGGCCGCGCAAGCGCCGTGGTTCCCCCTCGCAGAAGAAGGACGAGGCACCCCCTCTCCGCTCCCTTGCCGTGGAGGACCCGTGGGCGGGGCCGCCGCGGAAGCGGAAGAAACGCAAACCCTCTCCGGAACCTGTCACGGAGACACCCGAGGTCTATCGCCTGTCGACCGACGAGCCCATTGCCCCGCCGCCCGTCGAGGTGCCGCTGGACGGCTACGCCCCGGTCGACGAACCCCTGCCTCCTCTGCCGCCGCCCGATCTGCCGGAGGAATCGAACCTCGACAAACGCCTCGCCGAGCGCACGCCCCAGGCCACCGTGCCCGCTTGCCTGCTGTTCAGCGGCGTCTACACGTTCCCCTTCTACGTGAAGACTCTGAAGGCCTGGCTGTGGCTGACCCTGGGCGGGGCGTTCACAGGCGGGATCATCTCGCTGCTGAAATTGCCTTCCTGAGTTTCACGCGGCTACGGCGGGGGGGCGGATTCCGACAAGTACAGGCGCTTTTCCTTGATGTAGACCTCGACGGCGCGCGGCACCAGGTAACGGATGCTGCGGCCCTCGCCGACGCGTCGGCGCAGGTCGCGGCTGGCGATGTCGATCAGCGGCGGTGATGCGATGTACTCGATCCGCAACGGCACCTCGGCCGGCAACGCGAGCGAGGCCCGTATCTGCTCCGACGACAGGGGGGCGTGGCCGGCGCGGAGCATGACCAGCAGACCGGCGTTCCTCGCAATCTGCTGCGGCTCGCGCCACTGCGGCAGTTCCTCGAGGGCGTCCGAACCGATCAGGAGAAACAACTCGTCGGCTGGATCGCGGCGGCGCAGCTCGGCCAGCGTCTGATACGTGTAGGACGCGGGCAGAGGATCGGCCGGGTACTGGCGGCAAAACTCCTCGAGCATCTCCTTCTCGACGCGGTTGACCTTGAAGGCCGCATGGCCGGCGATGGCCAGTTCGACCATCTCGGCCCGCTGATCGAAGGTCCGGAAGCGGTCCGACTTGAACGGGTTGTTGCCCGCCGGCACGAACCAGACCTCGTCGAGGCGGCCCTGCTCGCGGCATTGCTCGGCGAGGATCAGGTGGCCCAGGTGGACGGGGTCGAAGGTCCCGCCGAAGATGCCGATGCGGCGTTCCCTCGTCGCGACTGCCATGCTAGTTTCAGTGGTTAGGTGGTTGGGTGGTTACAGAGGGGCATCGCCTTTCCCTAACCACCCAACCACCCAACCACCTAACCACTGAAACTAGCATGGCAGTCGCGACGAGGGAACGCCGCATCGGCATCTTCGGCGGGACCTTCGACCCCGTCCACCTGGGCCACCTGATCCTCGCCGAG
>JACOUH010000035.1 GCA_016177925.1 Planctomycetota bacterium
CCGCCCGACCGCCGGCTGGGCCAAGGTGTTCAGCAAGACGATGACGCCCAACGCCGCCGACCTGCGTCGCCGCATCGGCTACATCCCGACCAACCCGCAGTTCCCGCGCGGCATGACGCCGATCACGTACCTTGACTACATGGCGCGGCTATTCGGCCTGCCCGCCGCCGTGCGCAAGCCGCGGCTGGCGTCGCTGATCCGAGCCGTCGACCTGCTCGGTGCCTCGGGCCATCCGATCGCCGGCTTCTCCAACGGCATGACGGCACGCCTCGCCGTCGCCACCAGCCTGATCAATGAGCCGGACCTGCTGATCTGGGACGAGCCGACGCACGGCCTCGATCCCGAGGCCCGCCGCAGTATGCTCGACCTGATCAAGACGCTGGCCCGCGAGAAGACGCTGATCCTGTCCAGCCACAATCTCTCCGACATCGACGAAGTGTGCAACCACGCCGCCGTGCTGAGCCGCGGGCAGCTGATCTTTTGCGGTTCGCTGCAGGAGTTGAAGGGCCGCATGCGCCGCAACCATTACGAACTGGACCTCGAGGGCGATCAGAAGGCAATCGGCAAGGCGATGCAGGTCTTCAAAGGTATGCAGGACCTGAAAACGGTGCAGTTGCGGCAGCGGCGCATGGAACTGTACATCCAGGAAGAGGCGGCGGCGGCAGGGGTGCTGGCAAACGTGCTGATGACGCTGTCGGACAATAAAGTGACGCTGGTCAGCCTCCGCAGCGTCGGCCAGCAGACCGAACAGGCATTCCTCGATCTGGTTGAGAAGGAAGAGTCACGCGGCTTCGCTCGCATTTACAACCCTGAAGCCGCCTAGCGGAATGAACAAGGGCCAATGACCAAACCAGTCGGAATCCGCCGCTTGCGGCTTAGCGTTCGCGCCGCCTGACCGGCGGCGCGTCACCGATCTGATTTGGTCATTGGGAATTGATCATTTCCCGGAGGGAGCATGGACACTCCGCCCCCTGCCCCGGCCAAGCCGGTCCGCATCAATCGCTGGCTGCCTTACTGGGCGGTCTTCCAGGCCGATGTGCATCAGACCTTGCGCAGCTGGGTCTATCGCACCTGGGTGCTGATGTCGCTGCTGGCCGCGGTCGGCTATCTGCTGTATCGCGTTGGGGTCTATCGCGAGGCGGGCATCATGCAGCCGGCATCGGTGCTCATCAGCGACCTGCTGCGCTGGACCGTCGTCGGCAGCGTGACGCTGATCATCGTGCTGACCGTCGGCAGCATTGCGTCGGAGCGCGGCACTATGGCCGACTCGGTGCTCAGCCGCGGCATCAGCCGCTACCAGTATTTCCTCGGCAAATGGCACGCTCGCCTGGCGACGCTCCTGGGTACTTTCTTCGTCATGGGCGCCTTCTGGCTGGCGGCCAGCCACTTCCTGTTGCACGAGGACGTTCGTCTGCACGGGGCGGCGATGGCCCTGGTGACTGTCGCCGCCCTGCTCGGCGCCGTGATCAGCTTCGGCGTCTCGGTCAGTGCCTTGACCAACAGTACCGTCCTGGGTATCGCCGTGCTGTGGATGGTCCTGTACGGGGCGAGTTTCCTTCTGTCGATGCTGCCCGAGACGGTGCCGTCGCCGGACCGTGCCCTGCATGGCCTGCCCTACGTGCTGCGCGGTCACTATGACGCGGGAGCCCTGGGCGAACTGATTGCGTGGTCCTTCGTCACTTCCGTCGTCTTCGCCCTGTTCGCGATGGGCTATTTCGCCCGCCGCGACGTCTGACGAGCCAATCCGCGTGTTGCCGGGCGCTGCCGCGCCGTAAACTGACTTCTCGCCGCACTTGGGGGCGACCCACCGATCCGCCCGTGCGCCGCGAGGAGGCCCCGGCCAATGTACTTCCGCTCCCTGCTACTTCTCACGCTTGCGTCATCCCCGGCGTTCGGAGCCGATGGCCCGCCGCTGCCGGGCACCAAACCGCTCACCGAGCAGGGCGACTTCTCGGCCCGCATGCGCCAGGGCATCGAAAAGTACCTGCTGCGCGAGATCGCTGCCTCGCTCGAGACGAGAACAACGCTCTGGAAAAGAGACTTCTCGTCGCGGGCGGCCTACGAGAAGTCCGTCGCGCCCAACCGCGAACGCTTCCGCCGCGCGATCGGCGCGGTCGACGTGCGGTTGCCGGTCACGGAGTTGGAGTACGTAACCGGGACGGCGAGCGCGGCGGAGGTCGCGCGCACAAAGCGTTACAGCGTCCACGCGGTGCGCTGGCCCGTACTGGAGGGCATCGAAGGCGAAGGTCTCTTACTGCGGCCAGCCGGCAAGCCGGTCGCCTGCGTCGTGGCCCTGCCCGACGCCGATCAAACTCCCGAGATGCTGGTTGGCCTGGCTCCCGGCATTCCCGCCGCGGCGCAGTTTGCTCGCCGACTCGCCGAGAACGGCTGTCTAGTGGTCGTCCCTGTGTTGATTGATCGCCATGATACCTACTCAGGCGATCCGAAAATCTGGCTGACCAATCAACCGCATCGCGAGTGGGTCTACCGCCCGGCATTCGAGCTGGGCCGCCACATCATCGGCTATGAAGTGCAGAAAGTGCTCGCTGCCGTCGACTGGTTCGGTAACCCCCGGGGGACAAAGGGACTGCCGATCGGCGTGGCCGGCTACGGAGAGGGCGGGCTGATCGCGCTGTATAGTGCAGCGGTCGATCGACGGATTGACGCAGTGCTGGTCAGCGGTTACTTCGATTCGCGGCAGCGCATCTGGGACGAGCCGATCTACCGCAACGTCTTCGGCCTGCTGCGCGAGTTCGGCGATGCGGAGATCGCGAGTCTCGTTGCCCCGCGTCCGTTGATCATTGAGTACAGCGAGGTGCCAAAGGTCGACGGCCCACCCCCGCCGAGGAAGGGACGCCGCCCCTATGCCGCTCCCGGGAAACTCCGGACCCCATCCCTGGAGGTCGTCAAGGCGGAGGTGGAACGCGCGAGCAATCTCTGTCCGCCGCATGACGAGTTTCGGCCGTCCTTCACGCTGGTCGCGGGAGAATCAGGCCAGACGACTGGCCCGAGCAGCGAACGGACACTGCGGATGTTCCTGCGAAGGCTCGGATTGCCGCGCGAGCGCCAGCTGCCCCGGGACGATCCCCCCACTGACGCGCGGACGAAGTTCGATCCCGAAGCTCGCCAGCGCCGGCAGGTGAAGCAGTTGGTCGACCACACGCAGACGCTGCTGCGTGAGTCGGCGGAGCAGCGACGTACGTTCTGGGCGAAAGCGCAGACGAAATCCGTGGAGGAATGGCGGAAAACTTCCAGCAGCTATCGCGATTATCTCTGGGATGAGGTACTCGGCCGCTTCCCGGCGCCGAGCGTGCCGGCCAACGTGCGCAGCCGGCAAATCTGGGACAAACCGAAGTGGGTCGGCTACGAGGTCGTTTTCGATGTCTGGCCAGACGTCTTCCTGTGGGGTTACCTGCTCGTCCCAAAAGACATCAAGGAGGGCGAACGTCGTCCGGTGGTAGTCTGCCAGCACGGGCTGGAGGGCCTGCCCCAGGACGTGGTGTCGGAGGACGCGAAGGGCTCGGGCTATCCGTACTACAAGGCCTTCGCGGCGCGGCTGGCGGAGCGTGGCTTCGTTACCTTCGCGCCGCACAACTACTACCGCGGCGGTAATGCGTTTCGCCAGCTGCAGCGCCAGGCGTATCCGCTGAAGAAGACACTGATCGGCATCACGGCAGTCCAGCAGGGGCGGCTGCTCGACTGGCTGTCCGATCTCCCCTTCATCGACGGCTCGCGGATCGGCTTCTATGGGCTGTCGTACGGCGGCTTCACGGCGATGCGGGTACCGGCGCTGCTGGAGCGCTACGCCCTGTCGATCGACTCCGCCGAGTTCAACGACATGGCACTGAAAAAAGCGAGCGTCCACGACATCTACAGTTACCCGTTTTACAATACTTACGAGGTCTTCGAGTTCAACTTTGTGAACACCTTCAACTATGCCGACCTGGCGGGACTGATCGCGCCGCGGCCGTTCATGGTCGAGCGCGGCCACACGGACGGTGTGGCGCCGGACGAGTGGGTCGCCTCGGAGTACGCCAAGGTGCGTCGCCTATACGTCCAACTCGGCATCGGCGACCGCACTGCCATCGAGTTCTTCGACGGTCCGCACACTATCCACGGCATCGGCACCTTCGAGTTCCTGCACAAACACCTTCGCTGGCCACGCCGAAAGGACTGACGGGCGAGTGGACTAAATCGCTGCCTGCAAGTATCCTGGCGCTGGCGGAAATGCGGTGCCGAAGGGTCCCAGGACGGACTCGAGCGCCGAAGACCACAAGGCGGAAGGACGTAAGCCCTTGTCCGCCTGTAGGGAGGGGTGGCAGAGTGGCCGATTGCACGGCAGAGGGCGGAAATCATGCGTGAGACCCAGCGGAAGGGCGACCTGGCGGTCGCCAAGGCGATTCATACCTTCACGGCGATGGGGTACGACGTCTCCAAGCCGCTCACCGAGTCGGCGGCCTATGATCTAATCGTGGATACCGGGGAGGGCCTGTTTCGGGTACAGGCCCGGTTCACGGGCGGAGCGCGCAGACAGGTAAACCTGCGCCAAATCCACTCAAACGCGCAGGGGTATGTGGTCAAGAAGACACGCCCGGGGGCCTACGACTGGCTATACATCCTGACCGCGGACGGTCAGGAGTACCTGATGCGCGAGTGTCTGGCAGCCCGGCGGAGTATCACGCCCCAGGAGTCTTTCCGCCTGTAGGGAGGGGTGGCAGAGTGGCCGATTGCACTGGCCTTGAAAGCCAGCAACGGGGCAACCCGTTCGAGGGTTCAAATCCCTCCCCCTCCGCTCGCTCCCGTCGGTCCGCACGATGAGAACCCACCATGCCGGCGGATGAACTCGTCCCGCGCGATGCCCTCGACGCTCTCGCCGCCCACGCCGATGCGGCCGACGCCCAGCGACGCTGGCCGGAAGCGTCCTGGCACCTCCTCGCCACGGCCGGCGCCACCCGCTGGTGCATTCCCCATCGCTTCGGCGGCCTCGAATGGGAAGGCCCCACCCTGCTGGAGGGCTACGCTCGCCTGGCGTCCGCTTGCCTGACGACTTGCTTTCTGCTCAGCCAGCGCGACGCCGCCTGCCGGCGCCTGCGCGACGGCACGAACGAGGCACTCCGCGAGGAACTGCTGCCCGCGCTGGCCCGCGGTGAGTCCTTCGCGACCGTCGGCCTCGCCCAGCTGACCACGTCGCGCCAGCACACCAGGCCGGCCCTCACGGCCCGCCCGCACCGCGACGGCTTCCTCCTCGATGGCGTCATGCCGTGGGTCACCGGTGCCACACAGGCGGACTACTTCGTCACGGGCGCTGTCCTCGACGACGGCCGGCAGGTCCTCCTCGTCGTGCCGCGCGATGCCGAGGGACTGTCGGTACGCGAACCGCTGGAGTTGATGGCCCTCCAGGGCTCGCTCACCACCTCGGTCGATTGCACACAGGTCTTCGTCGACCGGCGCCACGTTCTGGCGGGGCCGGCTGAAAAAGTGATGGCGTCCGGCAGGTCGGGCACCGGCGGGCTGGAGACGTCCTGTCTCGCCATCGGCCTGGCGCGGGCGGCCATCGAGGCACCGGCTGCACGGCCGACGAGACCACCCGCCTGCGGGCCCAGGCCAATACCCTCGTCCTTCGCGCCGCCCAGGCCGCCTTGACCGCAAGCAAGGGCACCGGCTTCCTCCACTCGCACCCCGCCCAGCGCTGGGTGCGGCAAGCGCACTTCTTCCTCGTCTGGTCCTGTCCCCGCCCCGCCGTCGACGCCACTCTCGAAGCGCTGCTCCCCCGCGAGGCAGAGTCCTCCCCCTGACCCGTCACGGGCAGTTGCGGAAGACGGAGGCGTTTGCTAGCCTGACAGCAGTCTGGTGTACCCCGGCCCGGGTTGCCGAGCGGCCAACGAAGAGAACTCCCGTAGGTCAGGCTTTCTAGCCTGACGTGGAGGCCACGTCAGGCTAGAAAGCCTGACCTACACCCCGGCCCGGGTTGCCGAGCGGCCAACGAAGAGAACTCCCATGAGTGACAGCGAAAAACCCGATCTGCCCCCCGACGAGTCCCCGCCTCCGGTCAACACCGGACGCGTTCCTTCCCTTGAGGCCCAGCAGCGCTACGGCGGCGGCAAGCGCCACGCCGAGGTCGATGCTGACATCGAGCGCGAACTGCAAGAGGCGATGGGCGGGATGACCGCCGAAGAACTGCTCGCCGCCCCACGCGGCCGGCCGCAGACTGCCGAGGCGGGCCCGCCGGGTCGCAAGAAGGGCAAGGTCCTTCGCGTCCACGGCAAGGACGTCTTCGTCGAGGTGCCCGGCGGGCGGTCGCAGGGCGTGCTGCCGATGGAGCAGTTCCCCGACGGCCCGCCCCAGGTCGGCGATGAGGTCGAGGTGACCATCGAGGGCGCCGAGGACGGCCTCTTGCTGCTGTCGCGCAAGGGGGCGGCCGTTCACGCCGACTGGGACAGCGTCGCCGAGGGGATGGTCGTCGAGGCTCGCGTCACCGAGACGAACAAGGGCGGTCTGGCAGTCGACGTCAACGGCATCCGTGGCTTCCTGCCCATCAGCCAGGTCGACCTGTACCGCATCGAGAACGCCGAGCAGTTCGTCAACCAGCGCCTGCGCTGCCTGGTCACCGAGGTGGACCGGCACGAGCGCAACCTGGTCGTCAGCCGCCGCGCCCTGCTGGAGAAGGAGCGCGAGGAGCAGCGCGAGAAGACCTGGAACGAACTGGCGGAGGGCCAGGTCCGCCAGGGTGTCGTGCGCTCTGTCAAGGATTTCGGTGCTTTTGTCGACGTCGGTGGCGTCGACGGGCTGCTCCACGTCAGCGAGATGAGCTGGAACCGCGTCGAGAAGGCGGGCGACATCGTCCAGCCGGGGCAGGCGATCAAGGTCGTCGTGCTCAAGATCGACCGCGAACGGCGCAAGGTCAGCCTCGGCCTGCGGCAGCTGACGCCGAGTCCGTGGGACAACATCTTTGACCGCTACGCGCCAGGGTCGGTGGTCACGGGTAAGGTATCGCGGCTGGCCGACTTCGGCGCCTTCGTCGAACTGGAGCCGGCGATCGAGGGGCTGATTCACATCTCCGAGTTGGCGCCCCAGCGGGTCCACCGCGTCAAGGACATCGTGCAGCCGGGGCAGGAAGTGAAGGTGATGGTGCTCAGCGTCGACGCGAGCCAGCACCGGATTTCGCTGTCGCTGAAGGCGGCGCTGGCAAAGGAAGTCGAGCCGGAGTCGTCGGAGGAAGAGGAGGAAGAGGACTACACACCGCCGCCGCCGCGTCCGCGCACCACACCGCTGCGCGGCGGACTCGGCGAGCACAAGTAAGAGGCACACGAGCCCGACGCGCCAGCGAGGGTTGCGTCATTCCTCGCTGGCGCGTCGGGCTAGAGCGTTTTGCAGTCGGCCGTAGCACAGGCGTCTCGCCTGTGCCGAACCGCGACAGCGCACAGGCGAGACGCCTGAGCTACGAGCAAATGCAAACCGCTCTAATCAGCGGTCCGCCGCGAAGCGTCATCCCTGCCTGCGCCCGGAGTCACCTGGCGCTGGGCCACCACTCGGCCCGCGCGACTGGCTGCTCGGCCGGCGGCTTGCTTTCTGGCTCGGGGCGGCCCCGGAGGCGATGCAGCCCTGCGAAGAGCAGCCCCGGAACGATGTCCGACAGGGCGTAGAGGGCGATGGAGAACAGGTCGTTGCCGAAGTGGTAGAGCACGAAGCCCCCACCGAGGACACCGAGAATCTCATCGGCCCACGTCTCCTCCACGTCCACACCACAGGCAATGAGGAACAGGGCCAGAATCCGGCGGATGATGGCGATCAGCACGCCGCCGAACGCTGTCGCCATGAGCGACCCGAGGAACAGGTGCGCCGTGGAGTCGACCTGCACGGAGATGAGTTCCGAGATACTGTTCCGCGCCATGAGGCAGCCGACTCCCGCCAGCAGCAGCACGCCCAGGGCCGTTCCCCACCAGGGCTCGGAGCCGCGGCCGTCGTGGTGCTTCTCCCAGAGCGGTCGGGTGGTCTTCCCCAGGAGCAGGGGAGCGGCGAACCAGTCCAGGGTCGTCCGAACCCCCAGCGCCAACAGGACGGTTAGCGCAAGGACGAAGAGCACGATGGCGAGGTAGTAGTTCGGCTCCCCGCGCCCGCCGGAGATGGGGTACAGTTCCAGCGGATCGCCGGAGGCCAGCAGGTAAAAGAGGTCGTCGTTAGGGTAGGCGAGCTGCAGGGCGAGCTGCAACAGTTTGCGGGCAGGGAGCCGGGCCATGGCGTCGCAGCAGGCCTGCCCGTCGGGGTCCGTGCCGGTGAGTCGTTCGATGACGCACAGCACCGGGACCACCTCGGGGGCGTTCGGGAGCGGCTCGGCCGTGCGGCGTTCCTCCGCCAAGGTCTCGCCCAGCTCGTGTACCTGTTCCTGCTGGCTGGCCGGGAAACAATCGAGCCAGCGCTGCCGTGCCGCCTGCCGTGCGGCCGGGCTGAGGCCGACGTACTGCTGGAGCAGCCACAAGCGAGTCCACTCTGTGTCCGGGGGCAGCACCTGTTTGAACGAGCCGTAGATGCTCAACACCCCTTCCCGGCCCGACTTGGAACCTGCCGAGACCCGGTAGTCCTCCCGACGGGAGCTGAACAGGACCTCCAGGCGCTGCAAGAGCGTGCCCGCCCACGCCAGGGCCGCGTCCCTGTCCTCCGTGGCCGGGAAGGCCTGCCGGAAGAGTTCCGGCAGGCGGTCCAGGTCCTCTGCCGGGGCGCCGCCGCTCCGCAGTACCTGCCAGATACACCAGAGTTGCTCGTCTTCGGTGCCGCCGGACGGCCCGGCGAAGCGGTCGAGGGGGGCGGCCTCCGGGTTGTATTTCTGGAGCCAGGACGTGACAAACAGGCTCTCGCCCCAGGCCAGCACGGCTTCCCACTTCTTGTGGTCGTGCGGCGGGAAGAACCGGCTCACGCCCCGGCGGGCCTCGGCGAGTTCTGCCCGCGGGACGGTGGTGTGCGGCGTCGTCGCCGTAAGCTGTTGTTGCCGGCCGCTCGCAAAGCGGACGGCATACGAGTAGCCGCCGGCCGTCTGCTTCGCCTGCGCCGCGACCACCTCGTCTCGCAGGTTCTCCTTCCTCCTGGACTCGGGTGAACTCTCGCCCGGGTGCGACGAGTCGCCAGGCCGCAGTTCGAGGAGCTTGTCGAGGATCCGCTCCTGATAGTTCAGCCGGCGAAAAGGTCGGGCGGGGCCCTCGTCGTCGAGGATTCGCAGGACCAGCAACACTTGATCCACCTCGTGCTGCGCGGCGATGTTGGGGATGACCCACATGCTGACGCCGCCGATGAGCAGGGTCAGCACGAGGAGCAGGCCCAGGAGGCGGAAGGGAAAGAGACAGGTTTGTTTGACCCAGAACCAGAGGCCCCGCTTGCTCTCCGCCGCGTGGGCGGGCTGGGGCTCTCCCAGGTTGGTGATCCAGGGTTGCGTCACGTTTTCCTCGCTGCTCTGTCCGAGGCCCTCGGAGCGCCCCGTCCGGTACGCCGGAAGGCGGGTCGGGCCCGGCCGGCAAGTCTCCGCCCTTTCGGCGGGGCTTCTCGGCGCTGGCGCGGTCTCGGTCTCGCACTCCGGGGTTCAACCTCTGTCGTCCGAACTATAGGTCATAACTCGGCTCGGGGCGCTTGCACCGCTCCGCGGACAGAAACGCTGGTTTCTGAAGTGATGAGGGCGGCCTGTCCGCTCCCCCGCGGGTGCAAAGCCGCAAGCGGCAGAGATGTCCTGGCTCAATAGTACTCTTCGGGATGCAGCAAGGCGTGCAGGACCTCGGGCGGGGCGGGGGCGTAGGCGTGCGGCTCCATCGTCCACGACGCCCGGCCCTGGCTCAGACTGCGGACCTCCGCCGCGTAGTCGAACATCTGCGCCAGCGGCACCCGCGCTTCGATCATCCGCAACCTTCCGCGATAGATGATGTCGTCGATCTCGGCACGCCGCGCCAGCAGGTCCGCTTGCACCGGACCCAGGAACTCCTCCGGCACCGTCACCTCCGCCCGCATCACCGGTTCCAGAAGGATGATGTTGTCGCGCATCGCCCGGTGGACGGCGTCGGCTCCCGCCGCCTCGAAAGCCGGCTCGGTCGACGCCTGCAAGTCCATCTGCGCGTCGAGCAGCGTGGCCTTGACGTTCATCACCGGGAAGCCCAGTTCGCCCGATTGCAGCGCCCCGCGGACACCGCGCTCCGCGGCGGCAATGAACAGCGGCGGCAACACTTCCGAGTCGAGCCGATTGATGACCACAATCGACTCGTCCCCCTGATACGGCTCGAACTCGACGGTGACTTTCGCGAACAAATTCGTGCCGAACTGGCGGACGCACTCGCCCTCGACGCGGACCGCCTTCTTGATCGTCTCGCGGAAGCTGACCCGCGGCTTGCTGACGCGCACCTTCAACTTGAAGTCGCGTTCCATGCGGTGCTGCTTGATTTCCAGGTGCAAGACACCCATGCCGCTCATCAGTGTCTGGCCCGTCTCGGAGTTGACCTTCCAGGTGAAGGTCGGGTCCTCGCGGCCCAGCTGCGTCAGCGTGTCGATCAGCTTCTGTTTGTCGGCCGACGATTCCGGCTCGATGCTCTTGCTGACGACCGGCTCGTTGAACTGGATGCGCTCCAGCAAGACCGGGTGCTGCGGGTCACAGAGCGTGTCGCCGGTGATCGAGTCCTTCAGGCCGACTAAGGCGACGATGTCGCCGGCGTGACCCAGCGGCACCTCGTCGCGGACATGCGGATCGGCGCGGGTGTGGTAGATCTTGCTGACCATCTCCTTGCTGTCCTTGCCCGGGTTGTACGGCCGGCTCTGCGGCTTGAGGACGCCCGAGTAGACGCGGACGAAGAACAGTTCGCCGTGCTTGTCGGCGACCAACTTGAAGACCAGCCCACAAAACGGCTCCTTCAGGTCTGGCTTACGTTTCTCTTCCTTGTCAGGCTTGCGCGGGTTCATCCCCGTGACGGCCGGCCGATCGAGCGGACTGGGCAGATAGGCGACGACGCCGTCCAGGAGCGGCTGAATGCCAATGTGCTCGCGGCCCGAGCCACACAAGACCGGCTGGATCTGCCGCGCCAGCGTCTGCTGCCGAAGAAGCTGGCGGATATTCTCGACCGGCACTGGCTGCCCCTCAAGGTAGGCACTCGTCACCAGGTCCTTCTCGTCGTGCTGCGTCAGCACGTCGAACAACCGCTCGCGCCAGCGCTGGGCCTCGGTCTGCAACTCGTCGGGGATCGGCGCGGCGCGGAAGGTCTTGCCCTGGTTGGCCGGCTCGTAGAAGAGGGCCTTCATCTCCAAAAGGTCGATGATGCCGCGGAAGGGAGTCGGGCTGTCCTTGACCGAGCCGCTGCCGACGGGGAGGTTCAGAGCGACGGGCATGCCCTCGAGCCGTTCGCGGACCTCGTCGAGGGCGTTGTCGAAGTTGGCGCCGACAACGTCCATCTTGTTGATGAAGACAAGGCGCGGGACCTTGTACTTGTCGGCCTGCCGCCAGACCGTCTCGGACTGGGCCTCGACACCCTTCTGGGCATCGAAGACGACGACACAGCCGTCGAGGACGCGAAGGCTCCGTTCCACCTCGGCGGTGAAGTCGACGTGGCCGGGCGTGTCGATCAGGTTGATGGTGTGTCCCTGCCACGACAGCGGGATGCAGGCACTGTAGATGGTGATGCCGCGTGCCTGCTCCTCGGGGTCGTAGTCGGTTTCGGTCGTCCCCTCGTCGACACCGCCCAGGCGGTGGATGGCCCCCGCGTAATAGAGGATGTGCTCGGTCGTCGTCGTCTTGCCCGCGTCGATGTGCGCAATGATCCCGATGTTGCGGATCTTACTAAGGTCGGGATCGCTTTTGTCCTTGGCGGCCATGGGTTCGGCTTTCGGCAGTCGGCCATTGGCTCTCGGCTCTCGGTGGCTGGGGAACCACGAGTCTTCCCAAATCGTACAGTGGATTGTAACAGAAACGGCCATCGGCTAGGGGTCGCTGGCCGTCGGCGGAATGCCGAGGGTCAGCGGCCGATAGCCAATGGCCGATAGCCGACAGCCGGTCTTACCAGGCGAAGTGAGCGAAAGCCTTGTTGGACTCGGCCATCTTGATGGTGTTCTCGCGCTTGGTCATGGCCTCGCCCTCACGGCGGAAGGCGGCCATGAACTCGTCGGCCAGGCGCTGAAACATCGGCCGGCCGGCCTTGTTGCGGGCGGCGCCGATGATCCAACGGATCGACAGGCTTTGCTGGCGCGTCTTGTTGACCTGCATCGGCACCTGATACGTGGCCCCGCCGACGCGCTTGGAGCGAACCTCGACGGACGGCTTGACGTTCTCGACCGCCTGGGTGAAGACATCGATGGGGTTCTGATCCGGCATCCGCTTCTTGATCTGCTCCAGGGCGTTGTAGAAGATGCGCTGGGCGGTCGCCTTCTTGCCGCCCCACATCAGGCAGTTGATGAACTTGCTCGCCAGGATCGATCGATAGATCGGGTCCGGCTTGAGGGTCTCGGCGCTGGCAGTTCGCTTTCCCATGTCGGTTCTGTGCGAGGTCTTTCTGGTTCCGTCCCCGCCTGCCGGCGAGGACCCTTTCGTTTCGGCGATTTCCCTGGTTAGCCGCGACGCGCCAGCGGAGCGCTCCGCTGGCGCGTCGCGGCTAACCGAACTTGGTTTCCAATGCGCCCTTAGTTGACCGAGGGCTCCGGGACCGGCCGGGCGGGGACGAACGGGCGGACGTCCCGAATGGTCCCATTCGTCTCGAAGATCAGCTGGTTGACCTGCGGGCAAGCGGCATAGGGGCAGGGCACGTTGACAGCGGCGATCTGCCCTTCGGCAGGGTGAGCGGCGCCAACCCCCTTGCACTTCAGGTCGACCGTGATGGATTGCTTGCAGCCACAACAGGCAAAGGTCAGAGATAACTGGAGTTCCATCGCACTCGAGTTCTTGACTGGGCGGTCCCGCCCCCGTCCCGGCGGCGGGGGAGCGGCCTCGTCGGCGGGTCACGCCGTGACCCGCCTACGGGAGGGCTCACTTGCCTTCACGCTTGGCGCCGTACTTGGACCGCGCCTGCTTGCGGTCGGCGACGCCCTGGGCGTCGAGCACACCGCGGATAATGTGGTAGCGGACGCCGGGCAGGTCGCGCACCCGTCCGCCGCGCACCAGCACGATCGAGTGCTCCTGCAGGTTGTGGCCCTCGCCCGGGATGTAGGCGGTCACCTCGATCTTGTTGGACAGGCGCACCCGGGCCACCTTGCGCAGCGCTGAGTTGGGCTTCTTGGGCGTCATGATCTTGACCTGCAGGCAGACGCCCTTCTTCTGCGGACAGCCCAGCAGGGCCGGGTGCTTGGGCCGGCTGTGCTGCACCCGTCGCGGTTTCCGCACCAGCTGATTGATCGTCGGCATTCCTCTCTCCGCTGTCTGTCTCGCTCGTTGGGTCGTTGGCGTTCCTTCCCGCCCAAACGTCGCGGGACGGGTCGTGAACAGAGGAAGAAATTACCCTAGTGCGCCGCGGCCAGGGGGTCAAGAGCAGACCTCGTCTCTCGTCGGGGCCCCTCGCGTCGGCTGCGTCGCTCCTCCTTTTCCACGGGTCGGCGTACGATCCGGGCAGGGTGTGCGGCGAGCAACCCGCCGTCCCCGGGAAGCGTGGCCGACGCTCGCGTTGGTTCGTCATCCTACCCGGCAGGTGTCTTTTTCGCCAGGCAGGCATCGACGCTCCACGCCCCGGGACCGTTGGCGATTAGGAACAGCACCGCCCCGAACATCGACAGGTTCTTCATGAACTGGATCGTCTGTTCCTGTCGCGCGTCGCCCTCGAGCGCCCAGAAGTTGTGGAAGTAGTAGGTCGCCAGCACGAGGAACACCGCCAGCAGCACCGCACCGAAACGGGCCTGGTAGCCGACGATGACCGACAGGCTCCCCACCAGCAGAAACACGATGGCGCCCATCAGCAGCAGCTTCGGGACCGGCACACCCTGCTTCTCCATGATGTCGGCGACCTTGTTGAAGTTCGGGACCTTATTGCCGGCGGCGCTCACGAAGAAAATCGTGCAGAGCAGCACGCGCCCGGCCAGGCTCAGTGGCCCTCGACAAATCTGCGACATGATCTACCTCCTTATGCGAGATCGAACAGCATCACCTCTGACGGCGCGTCCGCCCGCACCGTCAACCTCTCCTCGTCGCTGACCGCGGCCCCATCGCCGGCGGCCAGCCGAAGCCTGTTCAGCGCCACGTCGCCGCGCAGCACCTGCAGCCAGGTGTGCCGGCCCGGGACGAGATCGTAGGACCGTTCCTCTCCTTCCGCCAGCGATGCCAGATACAGCGCGACATCCTGGTGGACCGTCAGTGAGCCGTCGCGCCCGTCGCGCGAGGCGACGAGTTGCCAGCGGCCCTGCTTCTCCGCTTCGGGGAACGAGCGCTGCTCATAGTCGGGCACCAGCCCCTTGTGCTCGGGTAGCAGCCAGATCTGGTACAGGTGGACCGGCTCCGTCAGCGATGGATTGAACTCGCTGTGCATCACGCCCGTTCCCGCCGTGATGCGCTGCATTTCGCCGGGTTTCAGGATCGCTCCGCCGCCGAGGCTGTCGCGGTGCTGCAGCGCCCCTTCCAGGACGCAGGTGACAATCTCCATGTCACGATGACCATGCATGCCAAAACCGTGCCCCGGACGCACGCGATCCTCGTTGATTACCCGCAGCGCCCGAAAGCCCATGTGTGCCGGGTCGTAGTAGTCGGCGAACGAGAACGTATGATAGGTGTCCAGCCAGCCGTGGTCGGCGTGGCCGCGCTCCTCTGCCCTGCGAATGCGGATCATGACTTGCCCTCCCAGGGGCGACGGCGTCGCCCAATAGTTGATCGATCAAATAAATGGCCAAGGAAAAAACCGCTCAGTCGGCGTCTTCCCACGGGGAGCGGGCCTTCTCCAGCAGGCGGATCAGTTGCTCCAGTTCGCTCTGTGTGAGGTGGCCGAGCAGCTTCCGGTGCAGGGCGAGGACAGGCTCATCCAGGCCAGCGAGCAATGCCAGCCCGCAGGCGGTGATCGTGACGAGGTAGACACGGCGGTCCTCCTGCGACTGCTGCCGCGTCACCAGGCCGGCCTTCTCCAGCCGGTCGATCAGGCCGGTGATGCCGGGCACGACCGCGACGGTGCGCTCGGCAATCTCCATGCACTCCATAGGCCGGCCCTCGCCGCGCAAGATGCGCAGCACGTTGTACTGCGATGGTGTCAGTTCGTGCTCGCGGAACAGTCGCGTGAAGTGGATCTGCAGCCGGTCGCCGGTCCGCACCACGTTGAGCAGCGCCTCCTGCTCGGCCGAATCAAAGGGCCGCTTCTTCTTGACCTCTCGCTGCAATTTGCCTTCCGCCATGCGTCTGTCCCTCTCCCTGCCTCAATTAGTTTACACATCAACTATCGGCGAGTCAAGGGCTCCATCGCGGGGGGCCCTCGCGCGGACGCAGCGGAGAAAAAGTTCGAGGAGACGGGCCCTCTACTTCGTCTGTACTCAGGGGAGGGCGCATCCATAAAACAGCAGAGACTTTGCGAACGGTACAGGACGATGACGCCGACGGAGCGCGAAAGACGTGTAACACGGCCGCGTTAGACACAACGGGGGAGCCGACAACGCTGCCCAGAGGGGCCAGCCATGCGATCACCCGGCGACGTCTTGCTGATCTCCTGTTACGAGCTGGGGCACCAGCCGCTCGGCGTCGCCCTGCCGCTCGGGTTCCTCCAGCGTGCGGGCTTCGAGCCGGACGCCATGGACATCGCCGTCGACAACTTCGACACGGCGAAGATCCAGCGAGCCCGTTTCGTCGGCATCTCGGTGCCGATGCACACCGCCCTGCGCCTGGGCGTTCGGGTGGCGGAGCGCGTCCGCGCCCTCAACCCGGGCGCGGTGGTCTGCTTCTACGGCCTTTACGCCGCCCTCAACGCCGATTACCTGCTGGAGCACGGCGGGGACTACTGCATCGGCGGCGAGGTGGAGGCTCCGCTCGTCGCCCTGGCAGAGGCCCTGGAGTCCGCCCACGTGGGGAACGGAGGCACGGCGCCGACCCTCCCCGTCGAGGGCGTTATCCAGCGCGGCGTGGCGGCGCGGCCTTACCTCCATCGTCTTCCCTTCGCGCTGCCGGCCCGTCAGGCGCTGCCGACGCTCGACCGCTATGCCCGCCTCGAGTACCGGGGCGAGCGCCGCGTCACCGGCTACGTGGAGGCAAGCCGCGGCTGTCTCCACCTCTGCACGCACTGCCCCATCCCGCCGGTCTATGGCGGGCGGTTCTTCGTGATCCCGGAGGAGATCGTTCTGGAGGACGTCCGCCAGCAGGTGCAGGCGGGGGCGAGCCACATCACCTTCGGTGACCCCGACTTTCTGAACGGTCCCGGGCACTCGCTTAGCGTCATCCGTACACTGCACGCCGAGTTCCCGAACGTCACGTTTGATGTCACCACCAAGGTCGAGCACATCCTGAAGCGCGGCGCCATCCTGCCGGAGCTGGGACGCCTCGGCTGCCTGTTCGTCATCTCTGCGGTCGAGTCGGTCAGCGATTGGGTCCTCGAGATCCTGGAGAAGAACCACACGAGGGAGGAGATCGTTGAGGCCGTCCAGGTCGTCCGCGCCGCGGGCATCGCGCCGCGGCCCACCTGGGTGGCCTTCACGCCGTGGACAACCCTCGGCGACTATCTCGACATGCTGGCGTTCATCGAGGAGCACGATTTGGTCGACAATGTCGACCCGGTGCAGTACACGATCCGCCTGCTGGTCCCGCCTGGTTCCTACCTTTGCAACCGTCCCGAGATGAAGGCACACCTGGGGCCCCTGGACCAGGCCTCGTTCAGCTACCGCTGGGCGCACCCCGACCCGCGCATGGACCGGCTGCAGAAGGCGGTCAGCGCCCTGGTCGAGAAGGACGTGAGCGACGGTGTCGACCCCGCCGAGACGTTCTACCGAGTCTGGTCGCTGGCCGCCGGCCGGCGGGCGGGATTCAATGCTCCTCCGCTGCCGCCGGACAGGCTCCGGGCACCGCGGTTGAGTGAACCGTGGTTCTGCTGAGCGGAGCCGACGGAGGGTCAGTTGGACCCTCTCCAGGGCAACAAAGCCAAGGTCGACCTGCCGATGGTCTGAGGAGGGGAAGATGGACCGTGCGACGATGGCTCGGCAGCTTCAGGATCTCCTCGGCTTGGGCAGCGCGCCGGTGGCGCTGGCCTTCCAGGCGTCTCCCCCTGCCGGCGTTCCCCGGGTCGACGCGGCCGGGCCGTCCGGCTGCACCTATTGGAAGCACGCTGCCGAGGGACGGACCTTCTACACCGAGGCGGCCGATCATTACAACTGCCCTGTCGGCGCGTACACCCACGGCGTCGATCTCCCCCCGGAACGAGCGCACGAGTTGCCGGACGTGCTGGGGACGATGTTCAACCTTGGCTATCTCCGCCAGGAGGAGGTGGCCGGCGTGCCGCGACGGGAGGGCGCGTTCGGCGTCGCCGTGTACGCCCCGCTCGCCGCCGTGCCCGTCGAACCCGACGTCGTCCTGGTGCGCGGCAACGCGAAGCAGGTGATGCTGCTGGCCGAGGCTGCCCAGGCCGCGGGAGTCGCCGCCGGGACGGGGCTGATGGGGCGGCCGACCTGTGCCGCTATCCCGGAGGCGATGCGCAGTCAGGCCGCCGTCGCCAGTCTCGGCTGCATTGGCAATCGCGTCTACACCGGGCTGGGAGACGAGGAGCTGTACTTCGCCCTGCCCGGCCGGCACGCAGCCGCGGTGACGGAGAAGCTCGCGGGAATTGTCCATGCCAACCGCGAACTGGAGAAGTACCACCGGGGCCGCCTCGCGTGAGAGCGGTCCTGCTTGACGAGGAGGGAACGATGCCGCGACCGCTTCGGGTAACGCTGTCGGCCCTTTGGCTGGCCTCGCTCCTGGCGATGCCCCTGCGAGCGGTCGGCCAGGAAAAGGGGGCGAAGAACACCGCCCCGGCCGCCGCGGAAAAGGCGGCCCGGGCCGCCCTGGCCTCGTTCGACAAGAGCGACCCGGGCTGGAAGGCGCGCATGGAAGCCTGGGTAAGGCTGATGAAGGCCGGCCCTGCCGCGGTCCCCGTTCTGGAGGAGGCCCTGAAGAAGGAATCGCCCGCGGCCCGGGCTTTCGCGGCTCAGGCCCTCGCGGCGTTGCGCGGCCCGCCAGCAGTTCGGGAAGCGGTCACCGACTACGATCTCGCTGCGCTGGACAGCGCTCGCCTCGGTCACGTCGCCCCCGACTTTTCCCTCACTGACCTCTCGGGCAAGGCCTACCGCCTGAGTCGGTTCCGTGGCAAGCAAGCCGTCGTTCTGACGTTCTTCCTGTATGACGGCTGATGACACCTCAAGCAGGAGATCGCGCAGTTGCGCGACGAGGCCAAAGAGTTTGAGCGCCGCGGCGCCCGGCTGGTGGCGGTGGCCGCCCACCCGGCGGCCTGGTATGAGGGCGTTAAAGACCTCGGTTATCCGATTCTCCCGGACCCGGCGGCCACCGTCAGCGCTACCTATGGCGTCGCCTTTCAATCTCTGCTTGAACGGGGGTGGTGGACGAACCGCCCGGCGATCTTTGTCATCGATCGTGACGGCGTGATCCGATTGGAGTCCCGAGCCAACGCGAACCGCCCTCCTCCCCGAGGGGCGGAGTTGTACCAGGTTCTGGACGGCCTGGCCGAAAAGCGCTCGCTCCTCGAAGCGCTCAAGGAGAAAGATACTCCGCTAAGCAAGGCGGTTACCCTGGCCCTGAACACACCCGGCCGGGATGCCGCGGCGGCAGTCCCCGCCTTCATTCAAGCGCTGGAGCATGACGACGCGCACGTCCGGGCTGGAGGTGTCGCCGGGCTGTGCTGGATTGCTCCCCAGGCCAAGGCGGCCATTCCCGCGCTCATCCGGGGACTGAAGGACAAAGACGTCCGGGTACGCCGTCTGAGCGCGGAGGCCCTGTGGGTCATGGGTACGGACGGCAAGGCGGCCGTCGCGGCACTCGTCCAGATGCCAAAGGACGAAGTTGCAGGCGTCCGCTCGCAGGCCCTCGCTGCCCTGGAACGAATCGGCCTGGTTGCGGTCCCCGGCCTCCTCGAAGGACTGAGGGACAAAGACGCTAGCGTTCGTTCGGCAGCAGCCATTGCCCTGGCAAGGATTGGCCCGGAAGCCAAGGCGGCCGTCCCCGCCCTTATCGAGGCGCTGAAGGACGAGGTTGCAGACGTTCGTGTACAGGCTGCCGGCGCCTTGGGGGGAATTGGTGAGGAAGCCAGGACGGCGGCGCCGGCGCTGATCGAGGCGCTGAAGGACAAAGACGCCCGCGTCCGTTCGCAGGCGGTCCCAGCCCTGGCGCGGATCGGTCCGGCTGGGGTTCCCGGTCTTCTGGAAGTGGTCAAGCACAAGGACGTGAACGTCCGCCTGGCCGCCGTCGCTGTCCTAGGAAGGATCGGCCCGGAAGCCAAGGCGGCTGTTCCCGCTCTGATCGAAGCCTTGAAGGACGAGGAGGCTCAAGTCCGGCAACAGGCCGCCATGGCCTTGGGCAAGATGGGTCCGCATGCCAAAGCCGCAGTCCCTGCCCTCGGCAAGGCTCTCAAGGATGATGATGGGGCCGTCCGCTACCGGGTGGCCCGCGCCTTGGAATCTATCGGCCCGGATGCGAAGGCGGCGGTCCCCGCGCTGATCGAGGCGTTGCAGGACAAGGACGCCAGGGTCCGCGCTACGGCCGCCGAGGCCTTGAAGGAGATCGACCCGGAAGCGGCCAAGAAGGCAGGCGTGCCTTAGCCTCCCTGCCGCGCGACAAGCCCTTTTGCGGGAAAGAGGAAGAAGCATGGTCACCCAGGCGGCGCGAAGGCGTTTTCTGCAGGCGGCTGTGGCAGGTAGCACCACACGAACTTTGCTCACGCTCGCTCTGGCCTTGTTGCTCCCCACGCCCTTGAGGGCTGAGGACGGGGGAAACAAGACAGGCAAGAAAGGGAAGCCTGCGCCTGCTGCGGTGGAGAAGGCGGCCCGGGAAACCCTGGCCCAGTTCGACAAGGGCGATCCCGGTTGGAAGGTACGGATGGAGGCCCTGGTCAGGCTGGTGAGGGCGGGCTCGGCCGCCGTCCCCATTCTGGTCGATGCCCTCCACAAGGGGGCGCCCTCGACCCGGGAGTTCTCCGCCCAGGTGCTCGCGGCCGTTGCCGACCCTGCCACTCGGCCGGCGCTGGTGCTTTCCCTCCAGGACCCGGAGCCGGGTGTCCGCGTCCACGCCATCAGGGCGCTGAGACGGCTGGGCCGGCTCGAACTGACCGATCACCAGAGGCAGGTCCTGGAGAAGGACTCCCACTGGATGCTCCGTCACTACCTCGAGATCGCCGTGCTGCCGGATGATGCGCCGAACCCGGCGGCAATGCGGAAAACCTTGATGGGTTACGATCTTACCCGCATGGACGCCGCACGGCTGGGCCAGGCGGCTCCCGATTTTTCTCTCGCCGATGCCGGGGGTCGGACTTATCGCCTGAGCCAGTTCCGGGGCAAGAAGACCGTTGTCCTGGAGTTCAACAGCGGAGACGGCTGACTGGTCTGAAGTACCGATGTCGCGCAGTTGCGCGAACGGATCAAACAGTTCGAGGACCGTGACGCCCAATGGCTCACGGTGATCGCCCAGGACCCGTTTTACATCGGCGGCCTGCCGGGGGGGCAGGTCCCCTATCCGGTCCTCGCGGACCCGGCTGCCACGGTCAGTGCCACCTACGGGGTGGCTTTTCAAGTGAATACGGCGGGGTCGAACGGTTGGGCGAACCGGCCCGCAACGTTCGTGATCGACCGGGAAGGAGTGATCCGCTTTGTCGCCGACAACGCCCAGGCCGATCTCCTTGTGGTCCTCAAGGAGCTGGAAGAGGAACGTTCGCTCATTGGGGCGCTGAAGGCCAAAGGGGCCCGGCTGCGCGAGGCAGCCGCCAGGACCTTGGCCGCGGCCGACCGAGATACTGGGGTGGCCGTGACTCCAGCCGCGTGCCCTTTTCGCCCTGGGCCGGATCGGGCCGGCGGCCGTCCCGGGTCTGGTTGACGGGTTGAAGAACGAGAATGCAAGGGTTCGGTCGGCAGCCGCTCATGCCCTGGCGGAACTGGAGTTCAGCCGGGCGGACAAGAAGCCTGCCGTTGGGGCGCTCGTCAAAGCGCTGAAGGACAAGGACAGGGGCGTTCGCTCGGCAGCCGCTTCTGCCTTCCGGAGCCTCGGGGCACACGGTCGGGAGGCTGTCCCAGCACTGATCGAGGCGCTGAAGGATAGGGACGGCGCCGTCCGCGCAGGGGCGATCGATGCCCTGGTGGCTGTGGGTGTGGACGCCGCGTCAGTGACCAACGCGTTGGTCGGGGTAGTGAAGGACCAAGAGGTGGACGTCCGTGTCAGCGCCGTCCGCGCCCTGGGCCGGATCAGGGCAGACGCCAAGGTGGTCGTCCCTGTGCTCATCGGAGCACTGCGGGATGAAAAGCCTGGTGTTCGCCGGGCGGCTGCTTCTGCCCTGGCGCGGGTCAACCCGGTCGATGCGCATGCCCGTGCGGCTTCGATGGCCCTGGCTCAGGCGCTGAAGGACGAGGACCCGGCGGTCCGCATCGACGCCGCCAACGCGCTGGGCCAGATAGGCCCGCGCGCCAAAGTAGCCGTGCCCGCGCTCCTCGAAGCCCTCAAGGACAAGGTTAATCACTCCCGCGCCGCGGCCGTGCAGGCCTTGAAACTGGTCGATCCGGAATCGGCCGCCCGGGCGGGCGTACAATGAGCAGGGCACGTGACCAAGGTCTCGATCATAACGGAGGAAGAACCCCATGCGGATGAGAATGGCTGTGTTCGCCGTTGGGCTGGCTGTTGCGGCTGGGGCGCCCGTCCGAGCGCAGGTGACCGGCGGTATCCTGTACGTCAACAACACTCATATGTCCTGATGAGGAGGAGTGGCGCGGGACGCCACTGCACGTCTGTATGACGTGGACGCCAATTTGGTTGTGATGGACAAGCAAGCGGGCACCATCACCTTCCAGGCCAGGAAGGGCCGGCTCGCCGACCTTGACAAACTGCACGAGAGCATCAAGGCCACGCGACTGGGTGACGGCACCGGCATGCGGCTGAAGTGGCTGGAGGTCACAGCGGTCGGGGAAGCGATCGTTGTCGACAAAGAAGTCCGGCTAAAGGTGACAGGCAGCGATCAGTATTTCGTATTGACCGACGAAGCTGCCCCGTTGGGGCGGCTTCGGGAAGTTCTGCAACGGGGAGAAAAGAGGTTGCGCGTGACAGGCCGGGTCGACGGCTGGACCGGGAACCTCACCCAGTTCTCGCGCAAGCTTCCCGACAAGCCGCGCCGGATCGTCGTCAACCGTTTTGAGGTGGTCAAGCCGTAGCGTCGACACGGACGGCGCGAGGAGCTGCGTGTGAAGGACAAGCTGACGAGTTTGACGGGCGCCGTGTTCGCCCTGGTTGGGGCAGCGCCCACCTGAACGACGGCGGGAGTCCTGGCCCTGTTCGGGGTGGCCGGGAGCACGGCCGCGGTCGCGGTTCACTGGCTGGCCCCGGTGTTGATCGGCCTGTCCGTTCTGCTCCTGGGACGAGCGTTGTACATCCTGCACGTTCGCCGTTGCGGAACGCGGACGAGCAAGGTCATCACCTGGCTATCCGCGGTCTTCGTCGTCGGCTTCTGGACGTGGCGGCTGCTCTGACGGACAATAGGACGCGGATGTGGCGGAGTCGCGCGGATTAGAGCGTCTCGCCTGTGCGCTGACGCGGTTCGGCACAGGCGAGACGCCTGTGCTACGGCCGACTGCAAAACGCTCTAGAGGAAAGATTATTCCTTATTAGATCCGCGTTGATCCGCCACATTCGTGTTCATCCGCGTCCCATTCGGGCGAAGGAGGACGACATGAAGGACACACTGCGAAACTTGCTCGCGGCCATCGCGGCGGTGGGCGCCTCGGTCCCGTGGTGATGAGTTCTCAATTGCTGGTTAGCCCTGCTCGGGTCAGCGGGGAGCGCCACAGCGAGCGCCGTCACAGGCTGGCTTGCTCCAGTCCTACTCTGCGCCTCGATCCTGCTTCTGGGGCGGTCGTTCTACAACATCTACGTCCGCGGAATGCGGACGCGCCTGACAACCGTGGTCGCCTGGTCCTCGTTGGTGTTCATCCTCGTGTTCTGGACGTGGCACCGGGCCAGAGGGGGGTGGTGAGATGAAGCGGACTCTGCCGGTCGTCCTGATGGGTGCGGGGGTGTGGGCCCTGGGCGTTCTGTCCGCGGCGGGCCCGCCGGAAGGGCGCAAGGCGGCCGACGCACCGAAGGCCGGAACGGTCATTACCAACTCCCTCGGCATGAAGCTGGCCTACATTCCGGCGGGCAAGTTCCAGATGGGGTCGCCGGCCGACGAGCCGGAACGCACCGACGCCGAACTGCGACACGAGGTGGCGATCACGCAGCCGTTCTACATGGGCATCTACGAGGTCACCCAGCGCGAGTTCAACCCGTTGATGGCCGCGACCGTCAAGCGCGGCGCCATCTTCGACGAACGGCGGGGCGGGGGCCCGGACCACCCCATGGAGAACGTCACCTGGCGCAACGCGGTCGCCTTCTGTGACACCCTGTCGGGACTGGCCGAGGAGAAGCAGGCGGGCCGGCGCTATCGGCTGCCGACCGAGGCCGAGTGGGAGTATGCCTGCCGCGCCGGCACCACCACCCCGCTCCACTTCGGCAAGTCCCTCTCCGCACAACAGGCGAACTTCAACGGCAATTCTCCCTATGGCGGGGCGGAGAAGGGGCCCTATCTGCGCAAGACGGCGAAAGTCGGCTCGTTCAAGCCCAACGCCTGGGGCCTCTATGACATGCACGGCAACGTCGCCGAGTGGTGCGCTGATTATTACGACAAGGATTACTACCGCAAAAGTCCCCGCGAAGATCCCAAGGGACCGGACAAGGGTGTTGTCTCCACAGACTACAACGATTTCTACCGCGTCATTCGCGGCGGCTGCTGGCTCGATGAGGCGCGGGCCTGCCGCTCCGCCTACCGCTTTCGCGCCATGCCCCACGACCCGTACCGCCTGATCGGCTTCCGCGTGGTGTGCGAGGTGCCGCCGAGCAAACCGTAACTCTTTGTCCGAGGGGGCCCCATGCCCATCCGGGCGAGCCTGTGCGTGGCATTCTGCTGCTGTGTGGCCCTGCTGCCGGCTGGCTGCGGGAGAAAGACGGAGGCGGCGCCGGAAGACGAGCCGCCGCCGGGCACGCCGCAGGTCACCCTCCACGTCAAGGACATGGCCGAGCGCCTTGACCTTACTTGACTGGCCTGACCCAACAGGGTCCAAGAGGCCCTGTCAGGGCTTCCGGGGGTCGGTCGCATCGAGGTTAATCTGGCCAAGAACCTGCTCCACATCCGCTACGACCCGAACAAGGTCACGCCCGAGACGATGCTGGTGACGGTCGGCAAAGAGGGTTTCGAGGGTCGCGTCGTTGACCCCGACCGCTGACCCGTAACCGCGGAGAGACTTTGCAATGCGCTGCCTCTTCTCGTTCGCCCTGCTCCTGATTCCGCTGGGAATGGCCATGATCGGTTGCAGTGGCTCGAACCAACCGCCGGCGGCGCCGACGGACGTCACCCTCCACGTGCCGGGGATGTACTGAGCCCGCGGCTGACCGGACCGAGTGCGGCTCGCACTCGGCACTCTACCGTGGGTAGAGCAGGACTCCGTTCAGACCGACGTCGACAAGCGCGAAGTGCGTTTCAACCTCAAGGACAAGAAGGGGTTCCAGGAGGAGGAGGTCCGCAAGGCGCTCAAGGCGGAGGGGTTCCGCGAGATGACGGTGCGGTCCGTCCCCTCGCCGTGACAAGGCGTCAACAAGAGAGAGGCTGCCATGATCGACCGCGCGACCGCCACCGAAACCGGGGCGGTTTCTCCTTCACTTTGTGCTCCTGTCACCTTGTCACCCTTGCGGGAGATCGTCCGGCGTTATGGGACGCCGACCTACGCCTACGACGTCGGGCGTGTCCGCGCGCAGGCGGCCCGGCTGCGGGACGTCTTGCCGCCGGCCGTCGAGATCCTCTATTCGCTGAAGGCTAATGCCTCCCTGGGACTCTGCGGGGTGCTGGCGAGCGAGGGACTGGGAGCGGACGTGGCCTCGGCGGGCGAACTGCTGATCGCGCTGGCGGCCGGCTTTGCCCCGTCGCGGATCTTCCTGACCGGGCCGGACAGGTCGCCAGCCGTGCTCGCCGAGTTGCGCTCTCGGCCCGAGGTTGTCCTCTCGCTGGATTCAGCGAGCGAACTGTCTCTTTTGGCCCGGCAGGGCCCGCCGCACCGGGCCCTGTTGCGCCTGCGGCCGGACTTCTGCTCGCACGCGACCTGCTCTGCCGGCCCGGACTCGCGCTTCGGTCTGACCTTCGCCGACCTGCCACGCTGCCGCGACCACCTGACCTCGCCTGGAATCCGAGTGGTTGGGTTCCACATCTTCTCTGGCTCGCAGGTGCTTTCCGTCGACGGTGTTCTCGACCATTTGCGCAACGGCCTGGACCTGGCCCTCCGCGCCGCCGACGTGCTCCGCCTCCGCCCGGAGATCATCGACATCGGCGGCGGCTTCGGCATCCCCTA
>JACOUH010000066.1 GCA_016177925.1 Planctomycetota bacterium
ATCGGTGGGGGCCTCGGGGGCGAGACGGGGCGGAAGTGCTCCCTGTCTTGCTACCGCAGGCCCTCTCCTTTTACAACCTCGTTGTCGCAACAACCCGATGCGCAACGACTTCCTTCAGAGCGGGCGGCCGGTTGCGCCCGTGGGAAACTTGCCCCCACACCTCTGATAGTACCACGGCGCATCACATCCTGCAAAAGAGGACGAACGAAAAAAGCAAACCCAACCCATCGTAGTCCTCTCGCTCCGCGAGAGGTTAAGCCGCGTCCTCTCGCGGAGCGAGAGGACTACGATGGGTCAGGCGTGGATCTCGACGACATCGCGGTCGTGCAGAATGTGGTCGCGCGGCACAGTTTGGCCGTCGAAGACGCCGGTCCCCCAGACCCGCGCCGACTTGAGTTTTTCCGGCAGTTCACGGTGGATACGGCTGGCGAGGTCCATCAGTGTCCCGCCACGGCGGATCGTGAACGGCGCCGCCAGGTCGGCCGGCTTGCCCGGCTTCTTCGTGTAGACACGGATCACGTCGAGGAATTTGTAAATCTCGTCCCGCAGGTCCTCCAGCCCCTGCCGCGTCTCCGCCGAGACGACGTGGACCGGGAAGCGCTGCCCGAACAGGTCGCGCACCACCTCGAGGCGGTCGGCAGCGCCGGGCAGATCGATCTTGTTGGCGACCAGCAGGGTGCGGACGTGCTCGACACCGTGCGGCTCGTCGGGCTTCGGCGCGCCGCCGAGGATCGTCTTGACCTGGGCGAGGCGATCGAGGACCGCCTCGGCGGCGAAGGGGCCGTCCTCGTCGCCAAGGTCGACGACCAGCAGGACGGCGTCGGCGGCACGGACCAGGCTCGACAGGTAGCCCTCCATGAAGTCGGCGGTGATCGGCGGTGTATCGATCAACTCCACCTGCACGTCCTGCCACTCCATCATGCCCGGCACCGGCTCGCGCGTGGTGAACGGGTAGGCGGCAACCTCGGGCGTGGCGCGGGTCAGGCGCGACACAAGCAGGCTCTTGCCGGCGTTGGGGGCGCCGAGCAGGACGTACTGGCCCGCGCCCTGCTTCGGAATTTTGTAGCTGATGCCTCCCTTTTTCGGGCTGCGTTTCTCCTGTTCGGCTTCGTCGCGGGCCTCGCTCAGCTTGGCCTTGAGTTCGGCCTGGAGCTTGTCGGTGCCCTTGTGCTTGGGCAAGAGCGCCCACATCTTCTTGAGGGCGGCGAGACGCTCCTCGGCGGTCTGGGCGCGCTTGAACTCGGCCTCGGCCTCCAGGTACTGCGGTGTCAGGTTGGCCGGCATGGTCGTGCTCCTGTGCAGCGGTTCGCGTCGTTTCCCGCCATTGTACGCGTCGAGAGTAAGAGTTCGGCGAGGACTCGCAAAAAAGCCCTGGTCTTCTTGCGCTGGATCGGCTTCTCTCTACAGTGAATACTCCAGGGAGACCGAAGCCGGCGGCTCGCCGACTACTGATTCGCCGTGGAGGAATGCGCCGCACATGACCACGACATCGTTTCGCGGCCTGACTTCGACAGAGGTGGAGCAACGCACACGCCAGGGACAGGTCAACCGCGTCCGCCGCTCCGATGCCGCCGAGTACCGCGACATCGTCTTCCGCAACCTCTTCACCGTCTTCAACGCCTTGGTCGTGCCGGCGGCCATCGCCCTGTTCCTGTTCGGCAAGTACCAGGGGGCGGTCGCCGTCAGCGGCATGGGAATCATCAACACCGTCCTCGGCCTGGTGCAGGAAATCCGGGCCAAGCGCCACCTCGATCAGCTCACACTGCTGGTCGAGACGAGGGCCCGCGTCGTCCGCGACGGTAAGGAGGTCGAGGTACACGCCGGCGAGGTCGTGCTCGGCGACCAGGTCCTGCTACGGGCCGGCGAGCCAGTGATTGCCGATGGCACGGTCGTCGACGCTCACTTCCTTGAGGTCGACGAGGCCCTGCTGACCGGCGAGTCGGACCCGGTGCCGCGCCGCCCCGGCGACCGGCTCCTCTCGGGCAGTTTCTGTGTCGCCGGCGAGGGCGCCTACCGTGCCGACAAGGTGGGGGCCGAAGCATTTGCCCAGAGCACCACCGTCGAAGCCCGTGCCTACCATCACGTCGCCAGCCCGCTGCAGCACGGCATCGATCGCATTATCCAGGTGCTGACTGCCGTCACCGTCGTCCTGAGCGCGCTCTACGTCGTCCTGCACTGGGTCCGCACCGACTTCAGCACGTCGGACCTGGTGGAATCGATCGCCGCCACGGTCACGTCGATGGTGCCGCAAGGACTGGTCCTGATGGCGACCCTTGCCTTTACGCTCGGTGCGGTCCGCATGAGCCGGCGCGGCGCGGTCGTGCAGCGGTTGTCCGCCGTCGAGTCGATGGCTGCCGTCGACGTCCTGTGCATGGACAAGACCGGGACCCTGACCACCAACCGGCTGCGCCTGGCGCGGCTCCTCCCGCTGGCGAGAGAGTTATCTGACGAGGAGGTGCGGCAGCGGCTAAAGTGGTTCGCGTCCGCGTCGCTCGACCGCCAGAACAAAAGCGTGCAGGCGCTGCGCGATGCCGGTCCCCTCGCTAGCGCTTCGGGCTTGTCTGGACGGAACACAAGCCCGAAGCGCCAGCGAGGGGTGCCTCGTCCCCTCGCTAGCGCTTCGGGCTTGTCTGCGGTGGGCGAGGAGCAGGTCGAACTCATCGATCAGATACCGTTCAAGTCGCAGAATCGTTACAGCGCAGTGCGCGTGCGGGCGGGCGGTGCCGAGCACGTCCTGGTGCTGGGGGCGTGCGAGGCGCTGGGGCCTCGTGAGGCGAGCGGGGGGTCTTGTGTCACCCCCGGTGCGTGGCGCGACGCCTGGAAGGAACTGCAGGCGACGGGCCTGCGTATCCTGATGTTCGCTGAGAGCGAGCGGCGCGAGGACTTCCACGGGACGCTCGACGGTTTTCCGTTGCGTCCGCTGGCCCTGGTGGCGCTGCGCGACGAATTGCGGCCCGAGGCGGGAGCGGTGCTGGAGGCGCTGGCGGCGCAGGGTATCCGCTTCAAGATCATCTCCGGCGACAACCCCGACACGGTGCGGGCGACCGTCGCCCACCTGAAGCTGCCGCTGGCGAGCGAGCCGGTGGTGTCGGGCGATGAGCTGGCCTCGCCGCAGAAGGACGAGTTGATCGCGACACGCAGCGTCTTCGGCCGCGTCAGCCCGCGGCAAAAGGTCGAGATCGTCGAGAGGTTGCAGAAGCAGGGCAACCACGTGGCGATGATCGGCGACGGCGTCAACGACGTGCTGCCGATCAAGAAGGCGGACCTCGGCATCGCGATGGGCGAGGGCAGCCGCGCTGCCAAGACCGTATCGGATTTGGTGCTGGAAACGAACAATTTCGATCTGCTGCCAGAGACGCTCGAGGAGGGGCGGACGATCCTGCGCAACCTGCGGCGGTCGTCGAAGCTGTTTTTGTTGAAGAACGTTTACACGCTGATCCTGATCCTCGGCTTCCTTTTCCTCGGCGGCGAATTCCCCTACCTGCCGCAGCAGGTGACACTCTTGAACTTCCTGACGATCGGGATTCCGGCATTTGTCATCACGCTCAGCAAGGAACGCTCGACGGCGGCGACGAAGTCGCCCTTCTTGCGCGAGGTCGGTTCGTTCGTACTGCGGAGCGGACTGGTGATCGGCATTGCCGGGCTACTGCTCCTGCACTGGGCCCGGGCGGTCTGGCCGGGACCGCGCCTGGCCCGGCCGTTCGGTGTCGTGGCGGGCGGCATCCCCCCACACCTCGTCGAGCAGGAACACGTCATGATGCACCGCACCCTGCTGTTGTCGGCGCTGGTGCTCTTGGGGATCACCGCCCTGCTGCGGGCTCTGACGGACGGCGAAGAGAAGCCCCTGATTGGCGACCGCCGCTTCCGCTGGCTGGCGATCGCCGCCCTCCCCGTCTATCTGGTGGCGATGTACTGGGGGCCGCCGGCGCGGTTCTTTGAACTGGCCCCGCTGCGTCCGGTTGAATGGGGCATGGTGCTGGCGGTGGTCGTCCCTGCGTTCCTGCTGTGCAAGCTGACCGATGGGTGGACAGCGCGACCGCACAAAGCATCGTAGGGACGGGCGACTCGCCTGTCCTGGCGTCGCCCCGGTAGGCAAGCCGCCGGCCGCTACGAGGGCCCCGGCAGTGTCCGCGAAGCCCACGTCGGCCGTGTCTCCAACTGACCTTGACGCCGATGCCCCTTTCGGCGCACCATTTGCTTTAGAATGTGTTTGCGCAAGGCGCGAGCGTAGCCGTCGTTAGAAGACGGGGCCCTCCGTCGTCAATCTTTCACACCCGCTCCGGCAGCGGCCGGGGCGAAAGAGCCTTCCCAAGCGGCCAGGCAAGCCGTTTCCTCGAGTGCGGGCCGATTTCTCTCACAACTTCCTCATGGGGAAGAACGTACAATTCATAGAGTCCCTGCCTCCGGAAGGATGGGGGAAGAGTCGTTCCGATCGCAAATCCAGCGCGACGGGGATCGAAGAGACAAGGAGGAGCAGCAGAGCGCCGAAGGAAGTGAGGAATTCGGTTGCGTGATCCGCCCAACACGACCGGAAGGATCGCGGCGAAGAGAAGAGGTATGTCGTGGACACCCCAGCATCCCCCCTGCCGGCTGAGCCGGTGCCAGCCGTTCGCTCGCCCGGCCCGCTGAATCCGCCCACCATGCCGGAAGTCGATACGGAGGAGCTGCCGCCCGCGCCTCCGCAGCAAGCCGCCTCGCCCGACCGGGGCACTCGCCCCGAAACGCCGCCTGCGTCTCTGCGCCGCCGCATCACGGTCCTGGGCGACTACCGACTCGGCGACAAGCTCGGCTCCGGGGCGATGGGGTCTGTCTACCGGGCGTGGCAGCTCAGCCAGGACCGTCCCGCCGCGGTGAAGGTACTCCGGCCACACGTCGCCAAGAACCGGCTCTTTCTCGAGCGCTTCCGCCGCGAGGCGCAGCTGATGGCCCGCCTCAACCATCCGAACATCGTCCGCTCTTACGGGGTGGGCAAGCAGTACGGCCGGCACTACCTGGCGATGGAACTGATCGAGGGCCGTAGCCTCGGCGACTGGCTCTACCGCCTGGGCAAGCTGCCGCTCGAAGACGCGGTCCACATCACCCTGGCGGTCGGCCGGGCCCTGCAGCACGCCCACCAGAACGGCCTGGTCCATCGCGACATCAAGCCCGACAACATCCTGATCACCAACGACGGGGAGGTGAAGATCGCCGACCTCGGGCTGGCCAAGGGGGTCCTTGAGGAAGACCAGTCGCTCACGCAGACCGGGCAGGGGGCAGGCACGCCGGTCTACATGGCGCCCGAGCAGGCCCGTGACGCCAAGAACGCCGACCCGCGCAGCGATCTGTACGCCCTGGGCTGCGTCCTGTACCACATGCTCACCGGGCAGTTCCCCTTCCGCGGCCCGTCGTCGCTGGAGGTCATCCTCGCCAAGATCGAGGGGCAGTACAAGCCAGCGCGCCAGGCCAATCCGGACATCCCGCCGGAGCTGGACGCCCTCGTCGCCCTGCTGCTGGCGGCCCATCCTGACGAGCGCTACCAGAGCGCCACCGACCTGGTCAACGAACTGGAAGAACTCGACCTCGCCCAGCCAACGCTGCGGTTCCTGCGCGAACACGCCGACTCCGCACCGCCCGCCATCCGCGACGCCCCCAGGTCAACCGATCTGCCCATGCGAGGCGAACCGAAGGGCTGGTTCGTCTTGTACCGCACCGCGCAGGGACGGTGGGTGACGCGGCGACTGGCCACCCGCCAAATCCTGCGGGCGCTGGAGAACGAACAGTTCGCCCGGACGGCCCAGGCGAGCCGATCGCGAGGCGCCTATCGCTTCCTGTCCGACTATCCCGAGTTCCACGATGCCCTCGCGGGCCGCAAAAGTGAGAGCGCCGTCGTCGACCACCCGGGCCCTCCGGAGCTTCCTGCGCCGCTCGAAGTTCCTTCGCTCCCGCAGCAGCCTGCGTCGCCGAGGCGGTGGCGGCGTCTGCTCGGCAAGGTCGTCGTCGTCCTGGCCGTCGGCGGTCTCGGTTTCTGGCTGGGCCAGCTGCTCGTCCGCTGACCAGGAAGAAAATCCGAAGGAAGAAAATCCGAAAGCCGAAGGAAGACAAGCAGTCCTTCCTTCGGCTTTCGGATTTTCTTCCTTCGGATTGTTGCGGTCAGGCGCTACCGGCGACGGAGGCGGCGCCCGGGAACGTTCCGAAGAAGAAGAAGGCGTCGAGGTCGGCCAGGGTCAGGCCGTCGATGATGCGGCCTCCGGGCGGCGCCCCCCCCGCCGGCATCGTGATGATGTCTGCTCGGCCGTCGCCATTGCGGTCGACCGCGCCGACGCTAACGCCCTGCGTGCCCGGGTAAGCCAGGAAGCTCTGCTCCAGCGCCAGCGTAGCGCCGCTGAACACCTCGACGTTCGGCGCTCCCCCGCCCGCTCCGGTGATGATGTCGGCGTGGCCGTCGCCATCAACGTCCCCCATCGCCACGAACACGCCCGCCGTCATGGTCGCCCCGTAGGCGGGGAACAAGGGGATCAGCCCGTACCTCAGGCTGACGAGCTCGAGCGGTGGGGCCACGCCCGCGACCGTTCCCGGGCCCGGCGCGGTCACGATGTCGGCGCGCCCGGCGGCTTCGAGGTCGCCCGCCGCCACCCGCACGCCGCCGGCGAAGTCCGGAGCGTAGACGTTGAAGCCCAGCGGAAAGCTCAGGCCGAACACCATGACCTGCGGCAACCCCGCCGGCGCCAGCCCGCCCACGCCCGTGATGACGTCGGCCTGACCGTTGCCGAGGATGTCGCCGATCGCCACGTTCACGCCCGCCGTGTAGCCCGCCCCGTAGGGGAAGAACAGCGCCATCAGCGACAGGTCCTGGCCGTTGAAAATCATGACCGGCCCGGGCCCCGACGCCGGCGCGAAGACGAAGTCAGCGATGCTGTCGCCGTTGATATCGCCGACCGCCGCGTTCACGCCACCGGGGTAGACGATGCCGTCGGCCACGATGGCTCCCGTAGTGGCGTCGAAGATACGGACTTCGCCGGTCGTGCCCCCGGTCACGAAGTAATCCTTGCGCACCCGTTGCGTCAGTGCCCCCGAGGCGGAGTTGAGGAAGTTGGCACTGTTGGTGTTGAACTGGGCCACGACCGTGTGCGGGCCCGACTGCAGCGACGACGTGCTGAAGCTAGCGTGACCGCCGCTGTCGACGTCCACCGTCGCCTGGCTACCGCCGTCGATGACGAAGGTCACCGTCCCGGTCGGCACCGCCGTGCTCGCTGGCGCCGACACGGTCGCGGTAAACGTCACCGGCCGGCCTAACTGCGACGGGTCCAGCGACGACGACACCGACACGGCCGTCGGCGCCGCGTTGACCTGCTGCGTCACCTGCGACGACGACGATGACAGGAAGTTGTTCGTGTTGTTGCTGGTGTAGGCCGCCGACAGCGTGTGCGAACCCAGCGTGGTGAACACCATCGTCACCTTCGCCTTGCCGGTGCTGTCCAGGCCGACCGAACCGGTCTGGTTGCCGTCGATGGTGAAGACCACCGAGCCGGTCGGCACGGCGATCGAGGGGGCGGGGTTGACCGTCGCCGTGATGGTGACGACCTGGCCAAACACCGACGGGCTGGGGCTGGCCGTGACGGTGGTCGTGGTCGGCGCCGGGTCGACCTCCTGGTCGACGCTGGCGTCGCTGGTTGCATAATTGCCATCCGTGTTGTAGGTGGCCAGGATGTTGTGAATCATGCCTCCCGTCGCCGACGACAGCGTCGACACCGTCAGCGTCGCCTTCGACTGGCCCGAAGAACCGGCAACGAGGTTGGTGGTGCCCAAGGTGGCGCCCGTGGTCGTGTCGACGAAGGTGACGCTGCCGGCCGGCGGCAGCGTGCTGGGAGCGTTGGCGCTGACGGTGGCCGTGAAGGTGACCGGCTCGCCGAAGACGCTTGGGCTCTTCGAGGTGCTGAGCGTGGACGTGGTCGTGCCCTGGCTGACCGTCTCGGTGGTGGTCCCGCTGGAGGCCTTGAAGTCGATGTTGGCGTTGAACGCCGCCGTGACTGTGAACGTGCCGACCGGCAGAGCGTTGAACTGCAGCGCGGCCTTGCCGCTGGCGTCCAGCGACTTGGTCCCCATCGTGACCACGTGGCCGGCGCCGTCGTCGGCCGTGAAGGTGACCGAGCCGAAGGGCGTGGTCGTCGGCGAGGTCACCGTCGCCGTGTAGGTCCGCGGCTCGCCATACAACGACGAGGCACCGTTGACCGACAGCGACGTCGACGTGCTCACCTGGTTGACCGTCTCGGTGAACGAGCCCGATGACGGGTTGTAGTTATCGTCGCCGGGGAAGCTGGCCCTGACGCTGTGCAGGCCGGCATCGAGGAAGGCGACCGAGGAGCCGTCGACCTTGAGCTTGGCCTTGCCGCTGGTGTCCAGGGTGCGGATGCCGAGGGTGGTGCCGGTGGTGGTATCGACGAAGGTGACGTCGCCGACCGCGACCGGGCCGCTGCCTGTCGACGAGGTGACCGTGGCCGTGAAGGTGTACATCACGCCGTAGTCGGCCGGATTGATGTCGGAGCTCACGCTGGTGGTCGAGTTGATCCGGTTGACGACCTGGGGCGGGTTGAGGACGCCGCTGGAGGGCTGGAAGTTGCTGTCGCCGGAGTAGGTGGCGTTGATGGCGCGGGTGCCGCCGGGCAGCTGGGTGGTGGTGAGCTGGGCCTGGTTGTTGGACACGTTGACGGCAAGGCCCAGTTGCGTGCTGCCATCGAAGAAGGTGACGCTGCCACCGCGGTTGGGCGCCCCCGGCGCCGGCGCGCCGATGGTCGCCGTGAAGGTGACCGCATCCCCTATCGTGGACGGGTTCAAGGACGACGCCAGCGACACCGTCGACACGAACGCGACCATGGTGATCTTGACGTCGGTGGCCGTGTAGTCGATCTGGTAGACGCGGCCGTTGTCGACAAAGGTGTCCAGGTCATTGAGGGTGTTGCCGCTGGCATCCCGGAAGGTGCCGCTGACGCCGGCCGTGGTGTGCAGCAGCGTGTAGCTGTCGCCGACGGCGGCGTTGTAGCCGAAGCTGGTGACCAACTTGGCGCCGCCCAGGGTAGCCGTGCCGGTGATGCTGAGCTGGTCGAAGGTGACGCCGGCGGTGGTGCCGTTGATCTCGACGCGGAAGGTGGAGTTGGCATCGAAGCTGACGTTGCCGGTGGAGGTCAGCCTGCCGGGACCATTAGCGCCGGGGCTGACGGTGCCGCCCTTGTCGGTGAGGCCGCCGACGGTGCCCTTGCCCGTCAGGGTAGTGCCCGCCTCGATGGTCACGGTGCCGCTGCCCAGCTTGCCGTCGACCTGCACCACGCCCGCCTGGAGGTCGACCAGGCCGCTGAAGGTGCTGCTACTGTCGCCGGACAGGATCAGCGTGCTGTTGCCGACCTTGACGAAGGTGCCCGAGTCGCTGAGCTTGCCGCTGAAGGTCGTCGCGGTGGCATCGCCGTCGGTGAAGGTGCCCGTGCCCAGCTTCAGCGTGCCGGCGCCGGACAGCTCGGCAACGGTCTGGTTGAAATTGTTCAGGTCGAAGGTGCCGGAGGCGCCGAGGGACAGGATGCTGTTGGTGACAAGGGCGTTGTTGATGCCGAGCTTGAGGGTGCCGGCGCTGACGGTGGTCGGCCCGGTGTAGGTGTTGACGGTGTTGAGGCGCATGGTGCCGGGGCCGTCCTTGATCAGGCCCGCGCTGGCGCTGATGCCGCTGCTGATGGTGGCGTCGACGACCAGGTCGTCGATGTCGGCCGGGTCCTGGGCGATGGTGAAGGCGCGGGTGGCCCCGCCCAGCGACAGGTTGCCGCTGATGTTGGCGGACTGGCCGTTGGCGGTGTTGGTGGTGACGTCGTCGCCCAGCGTGAGCGTGCCGCCGCTGCCGGTGGTCACGTGGCCGGCCGTCAGGATCAGGCCCCGGATGGTCTCGTTCTTGTTGTTGAGGTCGAACAGGCCCGACTTGTTGACGGTGACGTTGGCGGCGTCCGCAATCTGGTTGGGTTGGAGCAGCCGCAGCACATCGGCGTTCTGGCCGCCCAGGCCGTCGCCGACGATCACGGGGCCGCCCAAGGCCTGGATGTTGGCGCTCTTGCTGAGGAGCAGCGTGCCAGCGTCGATCATCGCCCCGCCGGTGGCGGTGTTGGCGTCGCTGCCGGAGAGGGTCAGCGTGCCGGTGCCCGCCTTCTCCAGGGGCGCCGAGCCGCTGACGACGTTGCTGAAGGTCAGCTGGGCGCTGCCGTCGGTGGTCACCAGCACGGGAGGGGTTTTGGACAGGTTGATGATGCCGGTCACGCTATTGGTGCCGTCGGTCACGTGCAGGGCGCCGACATTGTTGACGCCGCTGCCGGTCAGGGTGAGGATTTCGTCGGCGGGAAGGTTGCGTCCGCCGCCCATCTGCAGGGTGGCGCCGGCCGCGACGGTGGTGCCGCTGCCGCCGGCGCCGCCCAGGGCCCGATCGTTCTTGATGAGGGTCGTGCCCTCGCGCAGGGTGGTGGGGCCCAGGTACTTGTTGGCCACGGCCAGGATCAGTGTGCCCGTTCCATTCTTCTCCAGCGTGGCCTTGTCGTCGGTGTCGCTGATAATGCCGGTGACGGTCAGTTCGCTGTTGGGGTCGGTGAAGATCGAGGTGGACGAGCCGAGCGTGATGGGGCCGGCCCAGGTGTCGATGGTGGGGGAGGAGAAGCTGCCGACGAGCTGGAGGGCGCCGCCACTGTTGAAGCCGAGGCCGTTGAGGATGAGGGTCTTGCCGATGGTGAAGGAGTTTTGCAGTTGCAGGCTGCCCGGGTTGTTGACCGTGATGACGCCGCCGCGCACGACAGGCCCCAGCGCCTGGGGGTCCTTGATGACCAGCGTGCCATTGTTGATGAAGGTGTTGCCGGTGAAGCCGAGGTTGGCGTTGGGCAGCACCAGCGTCGACAGGCCGATCTTGGTCAGGTCGCCGGTCCCGGAGAGAGGACCGCTGATGGTCAGCCTGGAGTCGTTGTCGCCGCCGATGGTGGCGGGGGTAGCCAGCGTGACCGAGCCCGTCAAGGTGGCGTCGGTGTTCTTGCCGCCGGTACTGGTCAAGGCCCCGATCCGGTTGCCCGTGAAGTCGACTTCACCGTCGCCGTTGACGATGATCGCCTCGTCCACCGACAGCAGGCCCTGGATGTCGAGAGTAGCGCCGCTGGCCACGGTGGTAAAGGAGCCCTCGGCGAGGCCCTGGTTAGCACGCAGGCTGAGGATGCCGTCGTTGATGAAGGTCCGTCCGGCGTAGGTATTGGTGGTGGGCAGGATGAGGGTGCCGCCCCCCACCTTGGTGAGGTCGCCGGCGCCGCTGATGCCGCCGTTCAGCGTCAGGGTAACGTCCACCGGAGGGCGCGCGGGTCGGCCGTCGACGACCCCGATTGAGGCGCTCTCTGACAGTGTGATCGGACCACTCCACGTCGACGAGGGACTCCCCACCGTCGTGGGGATATCAAAATAGTCCCTGATCTCCTTGGGGCGGTTCTCCTCACCCCAAATGATGGACGGTGGAGCCCAGTGACGTGGGGCTGAGTATTTCCAGGGTGCCGGCGGCGACCTCGACCAGGCCCGTGAACGAGTTGCTCGTGGACTCGAACGATTGGGGGTCATCGGGAACGCTGTCATCCTCATCGAAAAAGTCAGCGAAATCGGTGAGATCGTTGGCCAGGACCAGGGTGCCCCGTCCCTGCTTGATGATGCCAGCCGTCCCGTTGCCGTCGCTGAGGGAGCCGGAGAGGACCAACGTGGCGCCGGCACTCTCGACGTCAATGCTCTGCGGGTTGCCCAGCAGGCGGAGGTCGCAGTGGATCCAGCTGACGCCGTCACTGAAGGTCGAGGAGGCGAGCAGCTGGCTCTTGAGCGTGATGGGGTTGCCGCCGAGGTAGAAGTCCCTGTCAGCGATCGTGAGCGTGTTCAGGGTAATATTGAGATCGTTGAAGGAGTTGAATGGCTGGAAGAGTTCCGGCGGGGCCTCAAGGTTGTTCGCGTGGTCGAACTTGAAGGTCGTCGCCACACCCGTGGGGAAGACCACGTCGTCGAAGTCCTGCGGGACGACGTTGTTCTTCCAGTTGCCCGGGTCCGACCAGAGCGGGTTCCCCCCGCGGCCGTCGGGAACGTCGAGGCCCGTCCAGGTCACGACCGTGGGCAAGGTTCAGGTTTCGAGAACCTCGACCTCTAGCCGCGTGGGCCAGCGCCGGGGACGGCGCGAGCCGCCTTTGAAACGGTTGTCAGAGAGCAGGCGAAGGCAGGACGGAATCATAGATGGAACCTCAGAGCAAGGATTTCGGGATAACACGCCTCCCCCGCCCCCTCCTCAAGACGGAGAGGGGGCGGGGGGCGGGGGGCGGGGTTTGGGAGCATCGTCCTAACGCAGCGCAGCAGACGGAGCGCCGGGTCGGTGGAAGGTCCTTCCTGTCATGTCATGCACTCGTCATAGAGTTGCTGGAACTCGGGGCTGACCCGCTTGGCCTCGTGCCGGAGTTCCCACAGGAACTTCTTCTCGCGGTCGTCGATCTTGCCGTCGGCGAAGAGCATTTGCCGCAGCCAGGCGGCTTCCTCCGCGTCGAGGGAGCCATCGGCCAGCACGTTCTGCTTGAGGGCCTCGAAGAACAGCTGCTCGAAGGCCGGGCAGACCTCCCGGGCCTCGTTGCGCAGGGCGATGAGGAACTCGACCTCCTCCTTGTCGATCGTGCCGTCGGCGTAGAGTTCTTGGCGGAGGACCTCGACCTCCTGGTCTTCGATCGTGCCGTCGGCCAGGATACCTTCCTTCAGTTTCTTCAGGTCTGCCATGTTCGGACTCCTCCTGAAAAGGAGAACACGATGGGCCAATGGGGGTAGGCGGCAGCTCGACACGGCCCATCTCGGTGTCGAGCTGCCCGATGACTCAGCACACCTGGATTTCATTCGCCAGGATCGGAAGCGCGGTCGCCTCCAGGACCGCGTGCTGAGCGAGTTGCTTGGCGTAGTAAGTGGGCGCGTGCCCCGTGAGGATGAGGCCGTGCCCACGAATCGACAGGCGAAAGTCGCGGACTCGCCCGTTCAGCCGGGACTGAAGGTGCGCCTGCAGTTGATCCATCTCCGAGGTCCTTGGTAGGGCGATGCTTGCTTCGACCGTCTGACCCGTCATGGCTGCACCTCAGAATCTGCCAGACTCCCGGGCACGGGCCCGAAGTCATCGGCTGGCGAACACCGTTCTTCGCGTTGGATGAGTACATCGACGGGTGCCGTGAAGCCGAGTCGGACCGAGTTCCCACGGATCGCCACGACTGTCACGCGGATGTTGTCACCGATGACAATTTCTTCGCCCAGTTTGCGACTCAACACCAACATGGTTCACCTTCTGTTGCTACGGGATTTCAATCCATCGGTCCTGCCGACGCCGAAGCGATCGGCTTCCCAACTGGTTGAGCGTGTCGATGAGCTCGGTGAAGACGATTGGTTTTCGGAAGACCCGGACGGCCCCCCTCTCCAACAGGCCTGCCTCGGTGGAGGGGACCGAGTTGCCGGTCATGAAGCAGCAGCGGACAGTCGGACAGAGTTTCTGAAGGACGGTCAGGGTTTGCGGGCCGTCCATCCCCGGCATCTGTACGTCGAGCAGTACCACGCCGATCTCTTCCAGATGCCGCTGGTACACTTCGATGCCCTGATGGCCGCCACCGGCCAGCCAAACCTTGAAGCCTTCGTGCCGAAGTCTCGCCGCCACGACACATAGCACCGCCGTCTCATCGTCCACGACAAGAACGCCAGCAGGGGAACCAGGCCGGCCATCGTCAGTCGCTGGCTCGGCCTCCTGACCAGCCCGTCGCAGGTCGAGGACCTTGTCCAGTCTCGTGACCGCGAAGACCTCATGGACGTGAGGACTCAGGTTGCGAACGGTCAGGTGCCGGCCGCCGTCGACCAGCTTCTTGTGGAGGCTGACCAGTATGCCGAGCGCCATGCTGGAGACGAACGTCACGTTGCTGAAGTCGAGGACCAAGTCCGACCCGCCCGGTTGATCGGCCAGGGCGAGCAGTTCGTCGCGGATGCAGTGAATCGTTGCTTCATGCAGCGACGTTTTCGAGCCGGTGAAGTGAACCACGGTCACGTCAGCGGCCGCAATTGCCTTCCTGGGCGCGGGTTCATGGAGCGATGCCATCTGTATGCCTCTTGGCGCTTCCGTGACCGCAGCTGGAACCCTCGACAGGAAGGGGGCGAACACGAATGCCCCAGGCCGTTCACCGGCCGAAGCCACAAAAGGCCACGGCGTCACGGTGCGCTCACGGTACTTGTTTTTGTGTGGGGTCGAAGGACGCCGGTAGCGAGGAGCGCAGGCGAAGAGCTACGCTCGCACGCTCATCAGCAGGGGGAGGCTCTTAAATCTGCAAGGACATAAAGACGTAGAGAGAGGGGGGAGCGAGGGGCGCGGTCAGGTTCCGTTCGGCCGGCATACCCCTTCGGACAGAGGAGAACTCCGCAGTTTGGGGTAGAAGGCTGAGGAACACCGGCTTCTGGAGGGAAGAGGACCGTTCTCGTCGTGAGTGCCGTTGAGCAGGCAGGTACTCGTCGTTGTCCTCAGTGAGCGGAGCAGATGGCAAGACAGGAGCGACAGCCCAATAATCATCGACCTGGGCCGAAACCAAGAACACGATCAGGAGATAGGGGAGCCGTTTCATCGGCAAGACCGCCCGCTGATTCACGCAACGCTGTTCTGCCATAATGATGTTACCAGCCGGATGCGCGATTGGCAATCTGAAGAAAGGGTCCGGCTTTCGGTTTTCTCGAACCAACACTTGAGCGTGCTCAATACGCCGGCTCGATGATCGCCGACATGGAGCCGGCGCACGGCCGCGAGCTGTACGGGTCGGGGCCGTAAGCATGGATCTGGTCGCGCTTCAGCTCGGCGTGCTCCTTGGCGGTCGTCAGCACGATGACGCGGCCCGTTGTGTCGACCTCCTTGGCCATCTGGAAGCCCTTCTCCTCGGGGTAGCCGAACAACTCCTTGAGCATGCGGATGACGTACGGGTAGGTGTGGTCGTCGTCGTCGAGCAGGACCACGTTGTACGGCGGTTGCCGCTTGACAATCTCCTCCAATTCGGGTTCGGCAACTTCGGGGAGCGTGATCGTGTCACTCATCGCGTATCCTCCAGGGACTTGTCCAAGGGGAGCAAATCCTGTTCGTCGAAGGGTACGGCCCATCCGTGTACGGGATGCAGGGACGGTCCAGGTCGACACCCGCGCCAAGCCGCCAGCGGCAACCCCGGTTAGCGGCTTCGGGCCAGCGCGGCCAGGGTGATGTCGTCATTCTGCTGGGCGCCGGCGGTGTGCTGCTCGACGGCCTTGAGCAGGCGCTCGATGAGACCCTTTGGCGATCCGCTGCCGGCGCCTTGCAGGGCGGCGGTGACGCCCTTGGCGCTGAACAGCTCGTCGCGCACGTTGCTGGCGTCGGTCACGCCATCGGTGTAGATCAAGAGCGCATCGCCCGGCTGCAGCACTACCTGCGACGCCTCGTAGGGGTAGCCCTCCATGATGCCCAGCGCCAGCCCGGACTGCTTGCGGGACACGCACTCCTGGAACGTCCCGCCAACGTGGCGGTATAACCGCGGCGAGAGGTGCCCGGCATTGACGAGGGTCGCCAGATGGCTGGACGGGTCGAGGACGACCGCCGCCAGCGTCACGAACCGCTCATGGCGCGCGCACTGCTCGACCAGCAAGTCGTTCAGCTTCGCCACGACTTTCGCCGGGTCGGGCTCGGTCAGGAAGCAGAAGCGCGCCTCGGAAGACACCTTGGCCATCAAGAGCGCTGCCGGCACGCCTTTGCCGGCGACGTCGCCGAGCGTCATGGCGATGCGGCGGTTGGGCAGCGGGATGAAGTCGTAGTAATCGCCGCCGACCATGTAGGCGGGACGGTAGAAGGCGTGGAACTCGTAGCCCGGCACTTCCGGCAGCTTCTGCGGCAGGAAGCTCAGCTGCACCTCGTGGGCCAGCTTGAGGTCGCGCTCGAGGCGCTCGCGGGCGACCGCCTCCTGGTGCATGCGGGCGTTGTCCAGAGCGATCGACGCCTGGCTGGCGACGCCGAGCAGCAATTCCAGATCGCCCTTGTTGAATTTCTTGGCCCGGTCCTGCGTGTCGAGCTGGATGACGCCGTAGGTGCGGTCCCCGGCGGTGACCAGGGGCACGCACATGACCGAGCGGATGCGGAAGTCGACGACGCTCTGGCTCAGTTGCAGGCGGTTGTCCTGGCTGGCGTCGTCGGAGAGGAAGGCCTGGCGCGTCTCCAGGCACTGCTTGACGATGTTGCGGCTGAAGCGGGCGTTGCCCTCGTCCTGGGGCCGGCGCGTCTTGACCACCTTGGGCATCAGCCGGGGGCTGCCTTCCTCGGCGAGGATGACGAAACCGCGGTCGGCCTGTTTGAACAGGTGGAACAGGCTGTCGACGATCTTGGGCAACAGGGCGTCGAGGTCGAGCGTCTTGGACAGGTTGGCGCTGATCTCCAGCAGCAAGCGCAGTTTCTCGGCCGGCTGGGTGTCCAGCAGCATCATGCTGCTGTTGTGGTTGAGGGTGGCCTCGACGGTCGAGGAGTTTTCCTGCCCGCCGTCGTCGTCGAACGTCGGGGGGTCGGTGTCGAGGAAGACGGCGAGGAAGTCGCAGATGCGGATGCGGTCGTTGTTCTTCAGCACCGTCCGGGCGGTGATGGCCTGGTTGTTGACGAAGGTGCCGTTGCGGCTTTGCAGGTCCTCGATGTGGTAGCGTCCCTGCAGGCGGAGCAGTTGAGCGTGCTCGCGGCTGACCGAGGTAACGGGGATGACGACGTCGCACTCGGGGTTGCGGCCAATGACAAAACGCTCCCCCTGGAGCGGGACGGTAGCCCCCTGGTTGACCCCCTTGAGGATGTGGAGCGACGGCATCAGAGCACCTGTGAGCGCGAGCGACATCGGTTGGTCGTTCCGAATCTGCCGGCGAGTTCCCGGACGCCCAACCTGTCAAATTGTACCCGCCGGGGGGGATGCGTGCAAGCGCCGACCACGACCCCCGCTCGCCAGGTGTTGAACCAGACTGTAAGACAACTCTGGTTCAGGAGTCAGGAGTCAGGAGTCAGGAGTCAGGAGTCAGGGGTCAGGAGTCAGGAGTCAGGGGTCAGCCGGAAGACCCGCTTGACAGACTCCTGACCCCTGACCCCTCTTTCGAGGTCTTCCTTGGCGAGATTCTTCAAGTTCAAGTCGGTCGACGACCTGGCCGCTGAGTCGCGGCGGCTCGGGCTCGACCTCCGCTTCAGCGACGACCTGGGGCCGCTCTTCCGCCCCGTCCGCGTCGGGCCGTTGCGGGTGGGCAATGCCCTGTGCATCCAGCCGATGGAGGGGTGCGACGGCACTCCCGACGGCCGGCCCGGCGAACTGACGTTCCGCAGATACCGGCGCTTTGGCGCTGGCGGCGCCAAGCTCATCTGGGGTGAGGCGACCGCCGTCGTCGAGGAGGGCCGCGCCAACTCGCGCCAGCTGCTGATCAACGAGCAGACCGCCCCCGACCTCGAGCGGATGCTGCGCGAGTGCCGCCAGGCGCACCGCGATGCCTTCGGTTCGGAGGACGACCTGGTTGTCGGTTTGCAGTTAACGCACTCGGGCCGCTACAGCTATCGGCGGCCGCTGCTTGCCTTCCACGATCCCCTCCTCGATCCGCTCACCCGCGTCGACGCAACCTACCCGCTGCTCGACGACGACTCCTTGCGCGCGTTGGTCGACGCCTATGTCGCGGCCGCCCGGCTGGCTCGTCGTATCGGTTTCGACTTCGTTGACGTCAAGCAGTGCCACCGTTACCTGCTCAGCGAACTGCTGGCGGCCAGGACACGACCGGGCCCCTTTGGCGGCAGCCTCGCCAATCGCACCCGGTTGGCGCGCGACATCATCACCGCCATTCGCGCCGCGGTGCCCGATCTCGTCGTCGCTACCCGACTGAACGTCTTTGACGGCATCCCCGTCCGAAAGGATGAAGGCGGAAGGATGAAGGATGAACAAGACAAAGACAGTCGGTCTTCCGATTCATCCTTCATCCTTCATCCTTCATCCTTTCCGAGTGCCTGGGGCACGTGCGAGGACGATCCGTTCACGCCCGATCTGACTGAACCGCTCTGGTGGGTCGGTGAGATGGCGCGTCTGGGCGTGGCGCTGGTCAACATCAGCATGGGCAACCCGTACGCTTCCCCGCACATCATCCGGCCGTTCGAGTACCCGCCGCCCGATGGCTACGAGACGCCCGAACACCCACTGATCGGGGTCGACCGCCATTTCCGCCTTGCCGCGCAGGTGCAGCAGGCGTTCCCGGAACTGCCAATGGTCGGCAGCGGCTACAGCTATTTGCAGGAATTTTTTCCCCTGTGCGGGGCCGCCAATGTGCGCGACGGCCGTATCAGCTTTGTCGGCGTCGGCCGCGCCGCGCTGCCGCAGCCCGACTTCGCCCGCCAGTTACGCGAAACCGGACGTCTCGACCGCAAGCGTGTCTGTCGCACCTTTAGCTACTGCACCGCCTTGATGAGAGCCAAGCACAACGAACTCGGCCAGTTCGCCACCGGTTGCCCCCCCTTCGACAAGGAGGTCTACGGCCCAATCTGGGACGAGGCGCGACGCCCGCCCCCCGCGAACGAATGAGAACCAGGTGTAGCTGTCGCTGCTGGTGCGCGTCCCGGTCTGACGCTGCGGCGGGTTAGCCACCACCGGGCGCCGCTACCGCAAAGCCGCGCAGGATGCCTTTCGACTTCAGTTCGGAAAGCAGCGCCGCACTGACTGCCGGGCCCGTCACGACGCACTGGGGAGAGAAGTTGTCGTAGGCGCCCAGCTGCAGAACGCCGGCGCGTTCGATCTGGACATGGATGATCGCGAGGGACAGCCCTGCCACCATGACCTGTTTGAATAGGGGAGCGATGGTCTCCGGTTCCAAGCGCAGCACGACGAAGTCCTGCCGCGGGTACAGCGTGTTCCGCTTGAGTACGCCCACCTCCTCACGGCTGAGCACCACATCGTCCGCAAAGTTGCACCTGGAGAGGTCGCCTTCGAGGGACATGCGTCCGCCTCCGGCGAACTCGTCCATCAGCCGGCGCAGGAAGCCCCGCTTGTCGCGCACGTTCGGCCAGTGGGTCACGGTTTCTGCCCTCGGTGGCTAACCGGGCTCTTGGGCATCCTATCACCCTTCATCGGTGCGGGAAATGCCGAACGCCTCCAGCATTCGCCGGGCGGCGGCCGCGGGCTGATGCCGTGCCGCTCGCCATTGTGGGAGCGCCTCTTATGATGACTGTACGCTATCCCCAATCCCCCCGCCATGAAGGAGGATTCTGTCCATGCCAGTGTCGACTCCCGCCGCCGTCGAGGGCGTGCAAGTCCTCGCTCCCGTACCGGCCGAGGCTGCCGAGATTCTGACGCCGCAGGCGCTCGCCTTCGTGGCCAAGCTGCACCGCGCATTCGACGGCCGCCGCCGCGAGCTGCTGGCCCGCCGTGCCCGCCTCCAGGCCGAGCTGGACACCGGCCGGCTGCTCGACTTCTTGCCCGAGACAAAGGAGATCCGTGAGGGCGACTGGACCGTGTCTTCAGGCCCCGCCGACCTGCTCGACCGGCGCGTCGAGATCACCGGGCCGGTCGATCGCAAGATGGTCATCAACGCCCTCAACTCCGGGGCGAAGATGTACATGGCCGACTTCGAGGACGCCCACGCGCCGACCTGGGACGCCACCCTCCAGGGACAGGCCAATGTCCGCGACGCCGTCCGCGGCCTCATCGAGTACGTCAGCCCCGAGGGCAAACGCTACACGCTGAACCAGCAGACGGCGACGCTGCTGGTGCGGCCGCGCGGCTGGCACCTTCCCGAGAAGCACGTCACGGTCGATGGCCAGGTCGTCTCCGGCTCCCTGTTCGACTTTGGCCTGTACCTCTTCCACAACGCCGAGGCGCTGCGGGCGCGCGGCACGGGGCCCTACTTCTACCTGCCCAAGCTGGAGAGCCACCTGGAAGCCCGGTTGTGGAATGACGTGTTCGTCCTCGCCCAGCGCGAACTCGGCCTCCCTACCGGGACCATCAAGGTGACAGTGCTGATCGAAACCATCCCCGCCGCCTTCGAGATGCACGAGATCCTGTATGAGCTGCGCGATCACATCGCCGGCCTCAACTGCGGCCGCTGGGACTACATCTTCAGCTTCATCAAGAAGTTCCGCCGCCGGCCAGACTTCGTCCTGCCCGACCGCGCGCTGGTGACGATGACGACGCACTTCCTGCGCTCCTACTCCCTGCTGACCATTCAGACCTGCCACCGCCGCGGCGCGTTCGCGATGGGCGGTATGGCTGCCCAGATCCCCATCAAGACCGATCCGCAGGCCAATGCCGCCGCCCTGCAGAAGGTGCGCGAGGACAAGGAGCGCGAGGCCGGCGACGGCCACGACGGCACCTGGGTCGCCCACCCGGGCCTGGTGCCGCTGGCGATGGAGGTGTTCAACGCGAAGATGCCGACACCCAACCAGCTGCACCGCCAGCGCGAGGACGTCCGGGTCACGGCCGCCGACCTGTTGCAAGTGCCGAAGGGCCCGATCACGGAACAGGGGCTGCGCGTCAACATCAACGTCGGCCTGCGCTATCTCGAGTCGTGGTTGCGCGGCAGCGGTTGCGTGCCGATCTTCAACCTGATGGAGGATGCCGCTACCTGCGAGATCTCGCGCACGCAGATCTGGCAGTGGCTCCATCATCCGGGCGGTGTCCTGCAGGACGGCCGCAAGGTCACCGCCGAGCTGTTCCGCCGCACCACCGACGAGGAGCTGAACAAGGTCCGCGCCGACCTGGGCGCCGAAGCGTTCGATCGCGGCCAGTTCCCCGCGGCCCGGGAGATCTTCGACGACCTCGTCACCCGGGACGACTTCGTCGAGTTCCTGACTCTGCCGGCTTACGAGCGGTTGCCGTGACCAGGCGTCAGGGGGTCGGCGAACTGTCCGAGCCTCGATCGGCAATGCCTTGCGTGAGCATGAACAACACCGCAGAATGGGGAACAAAATGGCCAGCGCTGCCAAAACGCCAAGGGGCCTCCCCACTCCAAGAGGAATCGACCATGCGCGCCACGATGACCGTTCTTCTCACCGCATTCGTTCTGTCCTTCTTCGCCCCCCGCCTCGCCCAGGGCGGCTCACCCCTGGACTTCCAGCCTGATCCCAAGTCGGTGCGCCGCTCCGGGCCGGCATACCGCTATCCGCAGGCGGGCTGGATTGTGCTGCACATCGAAGGCAAACCCTACGAACGGGGCTTTCAACATGGCCAGCTTCTGGCGGCGGAGGTCCTCGCTTACTTGCGCTGCTCTGCTGCGATCCAGAGCGCCAAGGACCCGGTCGCCGGCTGGAAGCACACCCGCTCGCTGGTCAACGCCCTCTTCGTTCGCCGGTACGAGAAGGAGTACCTGGAGGAAATGAAAGGGATCGCCGACGGCGCGACCGCTGCGGGGGCGCGCTTCGACAACCGGCCCCTCGACCTCGTGGACATCGTTGCCCTCAACGCCTGGGCCGAGATCGAGACCCTCGACTCCGCGCTGGAAGCGACGCCGACCGGGCTGGAAGGCCTGCGGTTTCCCCGCCCACAGCCGCGGGCCATGCCGGCGGCCAAGCCCATGCACTGCAGCGCCTTCGCCGCCACCGGACCGGCCACTGCCGACGGCAAGATAGTCTTCGGCCACATCACGATGTTCGGCCTGTATCCCTCGCACCATTACAATGTCTGGCTCGACGTGCAGCCCGACAAGGGCCACCGCGTGCTGATGCAGAGCTATCCCGGCGGCATCCAGAGCGGCATGGACTATTACATGAATAGCGCCGGCCTGCTCGTCTGCGAGACCACGATCCGGCAGACGCGTTTCGATATCCAGGGGATGACGGTGGCCTCGCGGATTCGCAAGGCACTGCAATACGCCGACAGTATCGACGGAGCGGTTGCGATCCTGAAAAAGGACAACAACGGCCTGTACACCAACGAGTGGCTGCTGGCGGACATCAAGACGAACGAGGTCGCGATGTTCGAGCTGGGCACGCACAAGAGCAAGCTCTACCGCAGCAGCAAGAACGAGTGGTTCGGCGGCACCGAGGGAATCTACTGGGGCTGCAACAACGTCAAAGATCTGCAAGTCCGCCTGGAGACAATCCCCGGCGTCGAGGGCCGGCCGGCCAACCTGGTCTGGCACCCGTCGGACCGCGACAAGACCTGGCTGCGGTTGATCAACAAATACAAGGGAAAGATCGACGCCCACTTCGGCAAGGAGGCCTTCACGACGCCGCCGGTCGCCGCCTATCCTTCGCTGGATGCCAAGTACACCACGACCGACATGGCCAAGGAATTAAAGACGGTGGCGCTGTTTGGTCCCCCGCTGGGCCGCTCCTGGCAGCCGACGCAGGAGGAACGCCAAAACTTCCCCGACATCCGTCCCCTGGTCGGCAACCCCTGGACCGTGCTGCACGCGAACGCCCCGCCCAGGGTCAAGTGGAACGGACCGGCGGTGGTCGATTTGCCCTACAAGGTGGAAGCCGTGGCGGAGAAGACAGCGCCGGCTATCGAGGACGAACCGCTGCCGACCGTGCCGGCGTGGCACGGCACGATCCTGCCCAGGACCGACGCCGACATCTGGCTGGCAACTGCGTTTGCCCATTACGAGAAGATCGTGGCCGCGGAGAACGCCTTGCGGGACCGGGCCAGCGACGGCAAGCTCTCGGCCGCGGATCGCGACCGCCTGGCCCTGGAATTGTTTGCACACCGCGTGAATTACCTGGCCGGCGCTCGCGCCAGTGTCGATCAACCGCTGGCCAAGACCAAGCCGGAGACGGTCGGGGATGACTGGTATCGTGTGGCGGCCGGCAAGGGGGTGTGGGTGCTGCACGAGCTGCGGAAGGTCCTGGGTGACAGGACCTTTGAAAAGGCAATGGACTCGTTCGGGCGACTGCATGCCGGCAAGGAAGTGACATCGGCTCAGTTCCAGCTCCACGTCGAGCAGGTCGCCAAGAAGCGGCTCGATGAGTTCTTTGCCTACTGGCTCAAGCAGCCGGGACTGCCGGCGCTGCAACTCGGACCGTTTTCCTTCCTCCGCAACAACAACCCAGGAGGCGGTTACCACGTCGGCGGGGAGATTTGCCGGCCGGACAAGCTGCCGCCGTTGGTCGTGGCGGTGACGGTCGAGACCGACAAGGGCGAAGTGACCAAGGAAGTCGTCCTCGACGGCCCGACCACCAAGGTGCTGATGGAAACGCCCGACCGGCCGCGCCGTGTCATCGTCGACAAGTACGGCGGCGCGGCCAGGGCCAACGGCGGGCCCTTCTCGGTGTTCTCGTTCCACGCGGAGCTGGAGCAGAGCCTGATCGTCTACGGCACCCAGAACGAGACGGCGGCCAACCGGGAGACAGCCGAGGCGCTGCAGCGAGCCATCCTTCAGAAATGGTCGAACGTCACGGTTCCCATCAAGAGCGACAAGGACGTCACCGGCGCCGACCTCAAGGCACACCACCTCCTGCTGATCGGCCGGCCCGACGGCAATGCGCTGGTCCAGCGTTTCCGCGAGGCCTTGCCCATTCACTTTGGCAGCCGGTCCTTCACGGTGCGCCAGGAGACCTTCGCCCATCCGGGCAGCGCGGTGATCGTCGCGGGAGAAAACCCGGTCAACAAGCGTTTTTCGATGGTCGTCCTGGCGGGCCTCAGCGCCGATTCGACGTCGAGGACTCCCGACGCGCTGTTCAAACACAGTGATCGCCACGGCGAAGTGTTGCTGCTCCCCAACGGCGTCCAACCGCGAAGCCTGGTGATGCCGGCCAGGGAGTTGGTACGGGAGCTGGATGAGCCTACGGCCAAGGGCAAGCAGTGAGGAGCACCTGCGGTCCTTGCTTGCTCTCCCCAGCTCACTACCACGACGCGCCCTTTGTCAGGCGCCGGGGCGGCGACGAACCCAGTAGGCTGGCCGACGTCGGGCATGGGCCACAGCCATCACTACAATCTGGGTACTGTTGAGAGGCAGATAGTAGAGGAGGTAAGGGAAGCGACGGGTGCGGAAATATCGAAAACGGGTCCGGAACGGAGATCCCTGGTCCGGCGTAGCGGCAATGCGCTGGACTGTCTGCTCGACGGCGTCCCGGAACGCCTGGGCGACCCGCGCGCTGCGCCGCGCGTACCAACGCAGGGCGTTGAGATACTCTTGCGACGCCAGACGGTGAAACAGGACTTCCATCTCGGAAGGGCTTTTCTGTCAAGACTGGTCCTTCAACTCCGACCACGGAACGAGCCCCGCCTGACCTTGCTCGATCTCCTCGTAGCGGCGATCCAACTCCGTCTCCAGCTCATCTTCTTGCATGATCTCGGTGGTAGGAGGGAGGCTGTCCAGCAAGCGCTGAACGAGGAGGATGCGCTCGGCCTCGGGGAGAGCAAGGACGGCGTCGAACAGGCTCTGGTACTGTGGCTCCATCGGCGCTCCTTTCGGGCGGGAATGAGGTTAACCTCTCACATTCTACCTCCGCCACGACCGGTCGAACAACGGCAGCGCACACGAACTCAGGGCTCGAAACGCATCAGCAGGTGGCCGCCCTCAACCTGGGTGGCGGCGGTCAGCCGGAGAATGGCGGCTTCCGAAGACTCCACCCGAGGCTTTATTCCCAATCCCGTCGCCGTGGCCTCCTGAACCCCTCGGGGGTGATCGGAATAGAGCCCCGGGTGGGGTCCTCGGAACCCGGGGGCTCAGCGGAAAGTCCTCGCCGGACGGAGGCCGACATTGATGACACGGACCGCCGGCCCATACCTGCTACGGTTGGCAGAGCGGAGGAGCGACGCTTGAAGGATGAACGAGCCGCCCCGCAACAGACGGTCTTCTTGGGTATTTATACTTAGAATATCTTCAATATCATCATATACCTTTGCCCCCTCCCCCTCTAGATAGTCCTTGAACTTCTCCTGGCACCAAGTGTAAACATTCCCGTGCATATCAAACAACCCCAGGTCATTCGGCTTCTTGCGCCCCACCGGCCAGGTGCGCTCCCCGGCGTTCTGGAAATACCAGCCGTACTTCCCCAGCAGTTCCGCCGACTCTCCGTAAGACCGGCTCGTCACCGCCCCCGCCCGGCAGGCATACTCCCATTCCGCTTCCGTGGGCAGCCGATACCCCGTCAGACTCAGGTACTTCTCCTTTAACTTCGGCACCGGTGCCTTCGAGTCTGTCTCGTAACACCACTGATCTTCGGGAATCCCCTCTTCCTTACTCAAC
>JACOUH010000102.1 GCA_016177925.1 Planctomycetota bacterium
GACTCCCCGGGCGATGGACAACACGTGTGCGGGAACCACATCCGCGGGAGCATCGCCGGCGACCAGCCGGGCCGCGGCCCGCGCCGTCGTCTTCACCGCGGCCGCGCTCGCTCGAGGCACAGGTGCCAGGCCGGCCACGGTCAACACGGCGGACAGCGTCACCCCGCGCCGGGCAAGCCGCTCCTGAAGTTGCCGGCGCGCCCGCGCCAGGCGGCTGGAGACGGTGCCTTCCTTCAGCCCCAACTTGCGAGCGACCTCCGGCTTGCTCTGCTCGTTCAGGCAGCACTCGACGAAGACACGGCGACACACCTCGGGCAGTCGCTGGACCTCCTCGTCGAGGACGGCCAGCACTTCGCGCCACGTCAGATCGTCGGAGGGGGCGGCAGACAGGGTGTCGGCCACGAAGGCGGACAGCCGCCGCTGGCGGGCGCTTCGTTTGGCTTTCATATGATGGTTCAGGGCCCTGCGACAGACTCCCAGGACCAGCGTCGAGTGACGCCGCACGATGGCGGCAAACGCGGCCTCATCGTGGTCCTGGGCAAACGCTCGCAGGAGCTGTGCGTCGGTCCGCTGTTCGCCGGCGGCGTCGTCGGCGAGCCGGTCCAGGCGCCGGAAGGTCGGGGTGAGTTGAGTTGGGACCATGCCGGCCGTTCTCCCCACTGCGGTTGTGGTTCCCGTGATTAGTACCGCGCCGGCCCCTGATCGGTCCCAAAATTCTGCCGGCCCGCCGATTTCACTTCGGCAACTCGATCAGGTGCAACGCGGGCAGCAGATACGATATGCTTCGTGTTGCCGATTTCTTGTTGCCGGGGTAATAATCGCTTGGCCCCAAGGACTTTCCCCCGAGCCCCGCCAGGACCGGATGACACACCCGACTCCCCACCTCGCCACGACGTCTCCCGGCCCGGTTCGCTCCTCTTCGTTCGTGCGCAACCGCTGGGTGCAGCTGACCGCCGGCATCCTGGGCATGGTAGCGGTGGCGAACTTCCAATATGCCTGGACGCTGTTCGAGAAGCCCCTCGAGCGACGTCACGGCTGGACCCGTGTCGAGATCCTGGACGCGCTCAACGTTTACTTTGTCCTTGCGCAGACGTGGCTGGTCCCGCTGGAGGGTTACCTGGCGGAGCGTTTCGGCCCGCGGCGGCTGTTGGTGCTTGGCGGCGCCCTGGCCGCGCTGGCCTGGGCCATCAACGCCAACGCCTCCTCGCTCGGCGTTCTGTACGCCGCGCAGGTCCTCAGCGGCTGCGGCTCGGGCATTGTCTACAGCATCAGCATGGGGAACGCGCTAAAGTGGTTCCCCGATCGGCGCGGCCTCGCCGCTGGTCTGACCGCTGCCGCGTTTGGGGCGGGGTCGGCGGCCACAATACTGCCAATCCTCTGGACAATCCAGGAGGCCGGGTACGAGACGGCCTTCCTAGCGTTCGGCCTGGGGCAGGGACTGGTCGTGGTACTGGCCGGGTTGCTCATGCGTTTCCCCGGGCCACGCGAGATCCTCGCCCCGTGTGCCACGGCTGTCTCAGCCGTGGCACATGAGGCTACGCCGCGCGAAATGCTGACGAAGCCAGCCTTCTGGCTGCTCTACGGGATGATGACGATGGGCGCCATTCCCGGCCTACTGATGCTGGGACAGTTGAAACCGATGGCCGAAGATTTCGGCGTCGATGCGGCGGAGGTGTGGCTGTTTGGCGTGGGCCTGGGCGCCGCCCTACCGGCGGCGCTGATGCTCGACCGCATCAGTGGCGGGCTGACGCGACCGGTTTTCGGTTGGCTGTCCGACCACATTGGCCGCGAGCCAGCGATCTTCCTCGCCTTCGGTCTGGAAGGAATCGCGCTGCTGGTGCTGATCCGATTCAGCAGCAATCCGGTCGTCTTCGTGCTGATGTCCGGGCTCGCCTTCTTCGGCTGGGGAGCGGTCTTCAGTCTGTTCCCGGCGGTCAGCGGCGACCTGTTCGGCCGCAAGTTCGCAGCCACGAACTACGGCCTGCTGTACACGGCGAAGGGGGCGGCGTCGCTGCTGGTGGCGCTGTGCAACCGCCTCCACGCCGGGACGGGGAACTGGACGCCGGTCTTCGTGCTGATGATTGCCGCCGACTGGATCGCTGCCCTGCTGGCCCTGCTCGTGCTGCCGTGGGTGCGCCAGCGCCAGGAGCGGCTGGCTACGGAGGTGGCCAGCGGGCAGGAGAAGGCGTGAGGCCCCTGGGACGAGCCGTCGGCTTCGGGACACCCACTGGCGCGGCTCGGGCGGGAATGAACCTCGCCGCGGCACGAGGACGGCGGCTGGGGGCAGGCGCGTCAGGCGGGCAGGGGGAAGCACTCCAGGCCGAATGTTTGCGCCACGGCAGGGTTGATCACCTTGCCGTCGCGGATGTTGACGCCCTGCACCAGCGCTGCGCTCTCAGCAACCGCCTGCCGGAAACCCTTGCGGGCCAGCTGCAGGACGTAGGGCAACGTCACGTTCGTCAGCGCGTAGGTGCTCGTCCGGCCGACAGCGCCCGGCATGTTCGTCACGCAGTAGTGGACCACCTCGTCGATTAGGAAAGTCGGCTGGCTGTGCGTCGTCGGCCGCGACGTCTCGATGCAGCCGCCCTGGTCGATGGCCACGTCGATGATCACGGCCCGGTGCGGCATCACCTTCAGATCACCGCGGCGCACCAGGTGCGGAGTGCGGGCGCCGGGGATTAGCACGGCGCCAATCAGCAGATCAGCCCGGCTGAGGCTGTCGAGGATGTTGTGGCGGTCGCTGAACAGCGTCGTCACGTTGCGCGGCATCACGTCGTCGAGATAGCGCAGCCGATCGAGGTTGACGTCGAGGATGGTGACGTTGGCGCCGAGGCCGGCGGCGACCTTGGCGGCGTTGGCACCGACGACCCCGCCGCCAAGGATGACCACGTTGGCCGGCAGCACCCCCGGCACGCCGCCGAGCAGGATGCCGCGGCCGTCGAAGGGCCGCTCCAGGTACTTCGCTCCTTCCTGGATGCTCATGCGGCCGGCGACCTCGCTCATTGGCGTCAACAGCGGCAGGCGGCCGTGCTCGTCGCGGATGGTTTCGTAGGCGACCGCCGTGATGCCCGACGCCATGACGGTCTTAGTCAGGACCTCGTCGGCGGCAAAGTGGAAGTAGGTAAAGACGAGCTGCCCGGGCCGCATCAGCGTCCACTCGACCGGCAGCGGCTCCTTCACCTTGACGATCAGGCCGGCCTCGCGCCAGATGTCGGCGGCGCTGGCGACGATCTCGGCGCCGTGCTGGGCATAGTGGTCGTCGCTGATGCCCGAGCCCTGGCCAGCGCCGGCCTGGATCAGGACGCGGTGGCCGGAGCGGTGCAATTCCTCGACGCCGACCGGTGTCATCGCCACGCGCGACTCGTGTGTCTTGATCTCGTTGGGCACGCCGACCACGTATTTGTCGCCATTCGGCATCGCTGAACATCCATTCTCGGGAAGCCTGGATCGGCTCGCCGCCCTGACAGGGCGCCGGTTGTCCGCCTCATTCTGAGAGAGGGGAGCGGGTCAATCAAGAGCAACGCGGGCGCGGCTCATTCGAGTCTGAAACCACGACCGGCTCCGTCGCGAGCAGGGCCCGTGGTTGCCCTTCTTCTTTGCTAAGGGCTGGTCCAGCAACCATTTCGTGGGGCAGGTCGCTGACCTGCCTGAGCCGTCGGCAGGTCAGCGACCTGCCCCACGAAGGTGTTCTTGGACGCCGCCTTACACACCCATGACGTTGTAGCCGCAGTCGACGTAGAGGACGTGGCCGCTGATGCCGGAGGCCAGCGGGCTGCACAGGAAGGCGGCCGCGTTTGCCACCTCCTCCGGCGTGATGCCGCGCGGCAGCGGCGAGCGCTGGGCGGCGTAGTCGATCATGTGCTGGATGTCGCCGATTCCCTTGGCAGCGCGCGACGCGTACGGGCCCGCCGAGATCAGGTTGACGCGGACGCCCTTGCCGCCAACGTTATGCGCGAGCTGCTTGGCGTCGATCTCCAACGCGGCCTTCGCGGTCGACATGCCGCCTCCGTAATGGGGGACAACACGTGCTCCCCCGAGGTACGTCAGTCCCACTACCGATGCCCCGCCCGGCCGGTTCTCCATGAGCGGCAATCCCGCCCGCACCAGCCCGACCAGCGAATAGGCGCTAATACTGATGGCAGTCCAGTAGCCGGCCCGCGTTGTGTCGATCAGCTTGCTCTTGATCTCCGGCGCAAAGGCAACGCTGTGAATCAGGACGTCGATGCCGCCCTGCGACTGCTTGATCGCGTTCATCAGGCCCTGGATCGAGTAGTCGCCGTACTGCTCCTCGATGCGGATGTAGCGGCGGTCGGTCCGTGTCGACTCAGGGACGTCGGCCATCGTGTCGAAGCTGACATCGCAGGGCAGCACCTTCTCGACAGTCAGGCTGCCGGCACCGAAGGGCAGAACGCGGCTGGCGACATCGTCGGGCTTCTCGCTGGAAAGGAAACCTTCGACGATCCGGATCATGCGCGGATGGACGCCGAGCACGAGGCGAGCGCCGGCAGCCTGCAGCGCCTTGGCGATGAACCAGGCAAAGCTCTCGTTGTCGCCGACGCCGGTGACCAGCGCCACCTTGCCGCTCAGGTCGAGAGGGATCATGGTTTCCTCGCGCTGCCGGACGTCCCGTCGCTTGCGCTCCGGGTTTGTCTGGGATTCCTTCGTCTTCCCGCCCAGGAGGTTTTTCAGCCAGCCAAACATAGCGTCGCTTGCGCTCTGGGTTTGTCTGGGATTCCTTCGTCGCCCAATCCGCCTCTACTTAACAGATTGCCCCGGCGCGGACAAGGGGAATGGCGGCCGAAGGAGATCAGTCCGCGACGGGGTAGTAAACGCTCGGGCCAGACAGGAAGGGGAGGCAATCGATCCGGGCCACCGCATCGCGGAAGCTGCCCGACAGGGCCGTGTGGATCATGATGACGAGCTGGACGCGCTGTCCCTCCTCCTCGTCGGGCACCTCGTGCTGGATCACCGAGGCGATGCTGATCTCGTGCTCGGCCAGCACCCGCGCCACCTCTGCCAGCACGCCCGGCCGGTCCTCCACGAACATCCGCAGGTAGAACCGGCTCCGCACCGTCCCCGGCGGGCGAAGGCGCAGGGAAGTGTCGCCATCGGACCACAGCCGTAGCGTGTGGAAGGTGCGCTGTGCCCGTCCGACCGCCATGTCGATCAGGTCGGCAACGACCGCACTGGCGGTCGGCATCTCGCCCGCGCCGCGTCCGTAGTAAAGCGTGTCGCCGACGATGTCGCCGAAGACGTGAATGGCATTGTAGGCCCCGCGCACCTGTGCCAGCGGTGCATTGTGCCGCAGTAACACCGGCGAGACGTGCAGGGCAAGCTGGTTGTCGCTCAGCCAGGTCTCGGCGAGCAGCTTGATGGTGTAGCCCAGCTCGTGCGCGTAGCGGATGTCGAGAGCATCAATGTGGGCGATGCCACGTCGCTGGATGGCGTCGAAGGGGACGGTCGTGCCGAAAGCGATCTGGGCGAGGATGGCAAGCTTGTGGGCGGCGTCGGTGCCATCGACGTCGAGGGTGGGGTCGGCCTCGGCAAAGCCGCACTGCTGGGCCTCGGCCAGCGCCTCGGCGTAGCTGGCGCTTCGCTCGGACATGCGCGTCAGGATGAAGTTGCAGGTGCCGTTGAGGATTCCTTGCAGGGCGGTGATCTGGTTGGCGGCGAGTCCCTGGCTCAGGGCGGCGATGATGGGGATGCCGCCGGCGACGCTGGCCTCGAAGGCGACGGCGCGGTTGTGCCGCCGGGCGGTGTCGAAAACCTCGCCACCGTGGAGGGCGAGCAGTGCCTTGTTCGCCGTGACGACGTCCTTGCCGGCGGCGAGTAGGTCGAGGATCGCGTTCCGGGCCCAGCTGGTGCCACCGACCAGTTCGACGGCGACATGGACCTCGGGGTCCGCAAGGACCTGCCGCAGATCGGTGGTGATAAGCTCACGCGGGACGCCGGGCCGCGGCCGCGACAGGTCGCGGACGACGACACGGCGCAGCACGAGCCGCCGGCCCGCCCGCGCCGCGAGTCGCTCCGGTTGCTCCTGGAGCAACTTGGCGACGCCGCCGCCGACCGTCCCACAACCGATCAGAGCGATGTGATAAGGATCCCTCACGTTGTCAGCGGCCTCGCATTCCGGGCGATAGACTCGGCCCGCCCATTTCCAGACCGGGCGCGGCGTGGTCGATTGTAGGCCGGCCGGAGCGCGCCGGCTCCCTCGGTCTTTGCCCCGAACTTGACGCTAGGGGGGACTGTCCCCTAGTATGGGACAGTCGTTGAGCCGGCCCCGTCGTCTAGAGGCCCAGGACACAGCCCTTTCAAGGCTGCGACACGGGTTCGAATCCCGTCGGGGTCATTCAGTCCAACAGGAAGACATCCTTGATCAAGCCGGTTCTCCTGGGGCTCTTCCTCGGAGCGTCCTCAACCGTCGACGACTCCTCCTCTCGGTGTGATACCTTCTCCCCGTGCTGTGCGGAATCGCTTGCTGGCGGGCACGGCGTCTGCCATCATCACGACGTGGCGGTCCGCGGGTCGGGGAGAATCGGTCGATGATCGACACACACGTCCATGTCGTTCCGCCCGGCCTGCCGGGGGTCGGCTCGCTGAACCTGTGTCCCGAGGGCGGCGCGGCAGAGGTGGCGACCCGCCTGCGCGGTGAGATGGCGGATACCGGCGTCTCGCAGGCGCTGGCGATGGGCGCCTGGAACACGGGGCCCGACGATCCGCTCGGCATCAACGAGACCCTGCACCTGGCCCGCGCGGTGCCGGGCCTGCACGCCATCGGCATCGCCGATCCGCTGCGAAGTGATCCCGACCACCTGCGCCGCGCCGAGGCGGTCCTCGCCTCGGGACAGGTCAAAGGGCTTAAGGCCTACCTGGGCTATCTGCACTACCCGCCCGACCACCCGGGTTACGTCCCCTACTACGAACTGGCGGCCCGCTTCAAGCTGCCGTTCGTCTTCCACACCGGCGACACCTACTCTCCCAACGCGAAGGTGCGTTTCGCCCATCCGCTGCTCGTCGACGACGTCGCCGTCGACCACTCCGACGTCCGCTTCGTGCTGGCCCACGCCGGCAATCCGTGGCTGACGGACGCCGCCGAGGTGGTTTACAAGAACGTCAACGTCTGGGCGGACCTGTCGGGACTGGTGGTCGGCGGCCTGGCGGCCTTCGCAGCGGAGGAGCGACAGGAGCTGCTCCAGGAGGCGTCGGCGGCACTGCGACGGGCGTTCCGCTACGCCGAGCGGCCCAATCGCTTCCTCTACGGCAGCGACTGGCCGCTGGCCCCGATGGGGGCGTACCGCGACTTCATCTGCGCGTCGATCCCCGAGATCTACCACCCACTCGTCTTCGAGGACAACGCGCGCTTGCTGTTCCGGCTGTAAGCCTCGTTGGCACGCACAGGCAGACACTCGCGCCGGACCAGCCCGCAGCGCCAGCAGGGGAAGGAGTTTCCCTTGCTGGCGGTCTAGATTAGGATGGGGTTGGTCTGTCGGCGTCAAACTCGGCGCCCGGCCAACCGCCTGACGCGCTCTGCATGAAGGAGAACGACCATGACCAAAGTGATTCTTGACGAGGCGACCGAGGCCCGGTTCACTGGCCTGGCGGGCCGCGTCGCGGTCTGCGACCACGAGGAGCGAACGCTGGGGATCTTCATCCCCGTGGCCGATCACTCCTTGTACGAAGGGGTCGAAATCCCCTTCACCGAGGACGACCTGAAGAAGGCGGAAGAGGAGACGGAGAGCTACACGACGGCCGAAGTCCTGGCCTACTTGGAGAGCCTCCGCTGTACACCGTCCGCTGGAAACGAGTAGCCCGCGATCGGCTAAATAGCCGCACAGAACAGGGAAAGTGGTTGTGGGGGTGCCATGCAACGCCGTCAATGATCCACTGACCGTCGTGGCTTGAGTTCTTTATGCGCCAAGGACTTGTGTCGTCTCTGAGCCCCCGGCTTTCGGCCCCGGGCGGAGCTGGCGCAGCAGGGAGAGCCGTCCCCTGCCAGGATGGGGGTAGCTGACCAACCCACCTGGAGGAGACGGCCCATGAGGCACAAGTTCCGGCCGGCCGGCCTGAAGGACGCCCTGCACCATTTTCTGCCCCCCGAACTCTGGAAGCAAGCCCACCACGCCTGCTCGTCCAAGCCAACGCCCTCGCGCTGGGCGCTGCACCCGTTGCTGTGGGTGCTGCTGAGCATGGCCTGGTGCGCCGGCGATTCCCAGGAGGAGCGGTTCCTGTTGGCCCGCGCCGCCTACGTCAGTTGCCACCAGAAGGAACGCCGCCCCGGCAAGACCCTGGCGGGATTCCTGATTGCCCTGGCCCGCCTGCCGATGGCCGCCCTGCGGACGCTGGCGTTGGGCGTCCGCCAGCAGGTGGGCCAGCGCTTCGTCGACCGCCTGCGCATCGGCGGCTGGGCGCCGTTTGCCTGCGACGGCTCGCGCCTGGAGTGCCCGCGCTCCGCAGAGTTGCAACAGCGCCTGGGCGAGGCAGGCAAACCCGATTCGGCGCCGATGATGTATCTGACCACGCTGGTGCTGTTGCCGTTGGGGTTGTTGTGGTCGTGGCGGCTGGGCAAGGGCACCGCCAGCGAACACGACCACCTGCGTCGCCTGCTGCCGACCTTGCCGGTGCGGTCGCTGGTGGTCGCCGATGCTTTCTTTTTGGGCTACGACCTGTTCACGGCGGTCCAGGCGGCGGGGGCCTCGTTCGTGGTGCGGCTGTCGTCGCGGGCCCACTTGTTTACGCTGACGCAGGTCGGCCTGGAGAAGTTTCGCGAGGGGCTGGTCTACTACTGGCCCCAGGCGGCCCGCGACGCCGGCCGGCCGCCGCTGTTGACACGGCTGCTGCGCGTGCGCGGTAAGGGGGCCGACGTGTGGCTGTTGACCGACGTGCTTTGCCGCCAGGCGCTGAGCTACCCGACGGTGGCCCAGTTGTACCGCTGGCGCTGGCGCAACGAGGGCTTGTTTCGCGTCTACAAACGGATGCTGGGCAAGGTCAAGTTGGCGGGGCGGACGGTGCGGGCGGTGCATCGCGAGGCAGAGAGCTCGCTGCTGGCGTTGCAGTTGCTCTTGGCGGTGGCGGCGCACGAGGTGTGCCAGGGCGGGCAGACCGTGGTGATCGTGGACAGCCCGCGGCGAGTCCTGCTGCGGCTGCGCGGCGAACGGACAGGTCTGCTGCGCACGTTGGGGCCCCGTCAGTTCCAGCAGTACCAGCGTCTGCTGGAGGAGGTCCGTTCCCAGGACCGGCCGCGTCGCCGCAGCGCCAAAGTCCGTCAGCCGTGGCCAAGGCGCAAGGACCATAAGCCCCCCGGGGCCCCCAAGATCCGGGTGATGGATGCAGCACTTAAAGCCAAGATGGCAAAGCTCTTACGGACGGTACAAGCAGCAAACTGTTAACGGCGTTGCGTGCCATGCTTTCGCGGCCC
>JACOUH010000103.1 GCA_016177925.1 Planctomycetota bacterium
GCAGGAGTTGGTCGATCTCGGTGCCGCGGGTGGGGTGCTGATAGGTTCCTTTCCTCGCTGCGTCGACCGTCCGCCCGGCAGGGACGTTGCAGCCGGCCGGTCCTGTGCTACGATAACAGCCATCCGGGAGGCCCCGCACTTCGGCGCGACCTTTCTCTTTGAGGAAGCATTTTCGGGAGGCATCCGGCGCCATGACCATCCCTGCCTCGCTGCTGCATCACGCCGAGCAACACGGCTGTTTCAGCGGCTGCTTCGGCACCGAGTCGGACTCGGTGGTCTGCACCGACGCCCGGCAAGCGCCACAGCCGGTCGTCCAGGTTTCCTGCAAGGACTGTCTGTCGTTCAAGATCGGGACGCTGCGGTCGCTGCTGCCAGCCGGCAACGCCACCTGCTACTGGCTGGCGTCGGCCCTGACCCAGCACTTCCGCACACGGCGGGGCTACACCTGGGCAGTCGCCGGCTACCACGCCCAGGGCCCGGGCTTCTGGCTCAGCGCGGCCTACGTGGCCTCGGACGGGCTGTTCCTGCTCGACGGCGAACGGTCGCGCGGCAGGGGCAGCGACCTCGACCTGCTACTGCTGGCGTTCCAGCACGGCGTGGCGCCGGTCTCCGATCCCGGCATGCTGGACGTCCGGCAATACGCGACACGAGTCGCCTACTTGAACTTCGCCGGTCTCGCGGGGCCCGTCGGCGGCCTGGCAGGGCTGCTGGCATCGCCGCACTGCCTGGCTCAGCAGAAGCCGGGCTTTACGCGAGTGACGCTGGCGGAGTTCCTGCCGCACAAGCGCGCGCCCGCCGCCCCGCCCGCAAGCACCGGGGCACCCGCGACAGCGGGTCGGGCCGCTCGCCCCGTCAAGGTGGGAGACGTCTGCCCTGTCTGCAAGGCCGAGGTTCGCGTCCGGCCGCTGCTGCACGGCACCTACATCGGCTGCCTGTGCTGACCGGCCCACCGCAACGCGCTGGCGCATCGGGCTGGTTATACTCAACGCGGGAGAGTTGACACAAGCCCCAAGCGCCAGCGCGGGGACGTCCCCGCGCTGGCGCTCGTGCTCATACCGGCAGCGCTGCCGCAGCTGCCCATCGATCTCCACCTCGACGACAAACGGGCGCGGCATCGGACGAACGACTTCCTCGACCTCCAGGTGCAGCGTGTCGTGCGACGGCGTGACGATCAGGTCCGTCTCGAAGACCGGCCCGATGAACCCGTCGCGATGGCACCCCGTGAACCCGCGCCACGCGGAAACCTCCGCCCGCGTCCCCGGGCCCCAGAGAGCGGAGCAGCGCGAGCGGCGCTCGAACAGGCGGTCCCACAGCGGCAGCAGCCGGCACGGCAGGACGAATTCGCGCAGCCGGGCCCGCGGTGACGTCAAGATCGCCAGCAGGATCAGGGCTCGCCGGCGCAGGCCCTTCGGACACGCCTCCGCGCATTTCAGCAGCTCGTCGCTCCACTTGTGCGGCTGGTAGGCCTGCCGGAAGCGGAACCAGGCCAGCGACCCGCGCAACCGCCAGTAATTCAGGCCCAGCGGCGAGCCCCAGTAGCGACGGCTGATTGCGATCGCTTGCTCGCGCACCTCGCCCTGCTCGTTAGAACAGGTCTTCGACGCTCCGTGCAAGCGGTAGTCGGCCAGCACCGCGTCGACAAAGTGGAAGCGGTACTGACGGCTGAAGCGGCAAAAAAGATCGTAATCGAGGGCAAGATGCAGACGCTCGTCCAGCGGCCCATAGCGTTTCCAGACTTCCGCGGTCCAGAAAGTCGCCGGTTGCGGGACGCACTGCGTCTTCCAGACCTGGAGGAGGCGGAGGTGGCTGGCCGGGACGCTGGGGTGCTCCTCGCCGGTCCAGGCGTCGTTCTCGTCGATGTAGCGGCAACGGCCCTGGACGATGTGCCGCCCGCGTGCCGGGTCGATCTCCTGTGCGACGCGGTGCAGGGCGCCGGGGCGGAAGGTGTCGTCGGAGTTAAGGAAGCAGTAGATGTCGCCGGTGGCGAGGCGGAAGCCCTTGTTGATCGCCTCGGCCTGTCCGCGGTCGGGCTCACGCACGACGCGCAGGTGCGGGTAGCGGGCCAACACGTCGGGCGTCTCATCGGTCGACATGCCGTCGACGACGATGTGTTCGAGGTTCGGATAGTCCTGGGCGAGGACGCTCTCGATGGTACGGCCGAGGAAGCAACCCTGGTTGTAGCTGCTGGTGACGACGGAGATGCGCGGGAGATGAGGCATGACAAAGCCCGAAAGGGGCGGCCGTCAATGGCTAAGGGCTGACGCCCCTGGTACGGAGGCCTCGCCCCGGATTTAACCCCGAAGGGGTGGTCGTCAATAGCCAGGGGCGTGAGCCCCGGGTTTCAGGCACCGCACGCTGCGGTTGGAGCCCCGAAGGGGCGGCAGTGTGCGGTGTGTCGCACCCAACTGTCGCCCCTTCGGGGCTCTGTCGTCTGTTCACGTCACGGGACCAGGGGCTCACGCCCCTGGCTATTGACGACCGCCCCTTCGGGGCTCAGGCGGCGTGGCCCTGTGCGGGCTTGCGGGCCGACTCGTACCAGGCGATCGTGCGGTCGAGGCCTTCCGGCAAGCGGACCTCGGCTTGGAAGTCGAACAGTTGTCGGGCCCGTGTCGTGTCGAGGCAGCGCCGGGGCTGGCCGTCGGGCTGGCTGGGGTCCAGGCGGATCTCGCCCTGGAAGCCCGTCTTCTGCGCGATCAGACGTACCAACGCGGCGATGCTGATCTCATCGCCCGAGCCGACGTTCACCGGCTCGGGCGAGTCGTGCTTCTGGGCGGCGAGGTGGATCGCCCGGGCCGCGTCCTCGACGTAGAGGAACTCACGCGTCGGTTTGCCGGTGCCCCACACCGTCAGCACGCGGTCGCCGCGTTCGCGGGCCTCGGCGCACTTGCGGATCAGCGCCGGGATCACGTGTGACGTCTGCAGATCGAAATTGTCGTGCGGGCCGTACAGGTTGACCGGCAACAGGTTGATGCCGTTGAAGCCGAACTGCTGCTTGTACGCCTGCAACTGCACGATCAGCAGTTTCTTGGCCAGGCCGTACGGGGCGTTCGTCTCCTCCGGGTAGCCGTTCCACAGGTCCTCCTCCTTGAAGGGGACCGGCGTGAACTTCGGGTACGAGCAGATAGTACCGACCATCACGAATTTGCCGACGCCAGAGCGGTAGCTGTGCTCGATGAGCTGGGCGCCCATGAGGAGATTCTTGTAGAGAAACGTCGCCGGGTTGGCGCGGTTGGCTCCGATGCCGCCGACCAGGGCCGCCAGGTGGATGACCACCTCCGGCCGCTGCTGCCCCAGCAGCCGCCGGATGTCGTCTTCCTGGGTGAGGTCGAACTCGGCGCTGCGCGGCACGAAGACCTTGTCGCAGCCGGCGCCGCGCAGGCGCTGGACGAGGTGCCGGCCGAGGAACCCCGAGCCGCCCGTGACTACGATCCGCTTGTGCCGGAGGTCCATCTCCGTTGTCTCCTATGCTCTCGAAAGCGTCCGGGCGAGCGGGGGGCGTCAGCCCCCTGATTCGTCGGCGCCATCAGGGGGTTTACACCCCCCGCTCGCCGGTCCCCTCATGATTTCAGGCGACCTTGCGGCGTGGGCCGTTCATGGTTCGGCTCAGCGCGGCGATGTCGGAATCCACCATCATGCGGACCAGTTGCCCGAAGCTGACCTCGCGCTTCCAGCCCAGCCCCTCGTGCGCCTTCGCAGGGTCGGCCAGCAGCAGGTCGACCTCCGCGGGGCGGTAGAACTGCGGGTCGACGACGACGTGCTTCTGCCAGTCGAGGCCGGCGTGATCGAAGGCGATATGCACGAACTCCTCGACGGAGTGCGTCTCGCCGGTGCCGACGACGTAATCCTCGGCCTCGTCCTGCTGCAGCATCAGCCACATGGCGCGGACGTAGTCACCGGCATAGCCCCAGTCGCGCTTGGCCTGCAGGTTGCCCAGGCGCAGCTCCTGCGCCAGGCCGAGCTTGATCCGGGCCACGCCGTCGGTGATCTTGCGCGTGACAAACTCCAGGCCGCGCCGCGGCGACTCGTGGTTGAACAGGATGCCGGAGCAGGCGAAGAGCCGATAGCTCTCGCGGTAGTTGACGGTGAGATAATGCCCGTAAACCTTGGCCACGCCGTAGGGGCTGCGGGGGTAGAACGGCGTCGACTCGCGCTGCGGCGTCTCGCGCACCTTGCCAAACATCTCGCTCGACGAGGCCTGGTAGAAACGCGCCGATGGGCACACCTGGCGGATGGCGTCGAGCAGGCGGGTGACACCGACGGCGGTGAACTCGGCGGTCAGCACCGGCTGCGCCCAGCTGGTCGGCACGAACGACATGGCGGCGAGGTTGTAGACCTCGTCGGGCCGCACTTTCTCAAGGACCTGGGCGATCGAGGTCTGGTCGAGCAGGTCGGCCTGGCACAGTTCGAGGCGGTCGCGAAGGTGTTCGATGCGCTGGAAGTTCTCGGTGCTGGAGCGGCGGACCATGCCGCAGACGGTGTAGCCCTTGTCGAGCAGCAACTCGGCCAGGTAGCTGCCGTCCTGGCCGGTGATGCCCGTGATGAGTGCGGTTTTCTTTGCCATGCTTGTCCTCAGGATCAGGTCGCGCCGGGGCGCGGAGCGACCGCCCCGTTCGCGTGCTCCCAGCGTGAGAAGGCGCGAGGGAGGTTCGGGCTGCACAAGGTCGGGTGGAGGGTCGGAGGGGCCGGACGTGCGGTGCTGGGGAAGGTATATCACGCCGCGTTTCGCGAAGTCAAGGCGGCCATTGGACGGGAGCCCTTCTCGGTTGTGGCGAGCGGGGGGTGTGAACCCCCCGGTTGGGTGCCCGATCCCGCTTGTCTACCGGGGGGTTGACACCCCCCGCTCACCAAAGAGGGGCACCCCCGCGCCGAGCCGATCAGGCGGCGGCGCCGTAGAGGACGGCGGTCAGCGCGTACAAGTGGGCGACGCGCTCGAGATCGTCGATCGAAACCCACTCGTTGAGCGTGTGCTGACCCCCGGCGCGCGGGCCGTGTGTGATCGCCGGCACCTGCTTGAGCCCCCAGAAGGTGTTGCCGTCATCAATGAAGGGCTTCGGCCCTGTCGCCAGCGGCCGGCCGCTCACGGTTTCGTACGCCTGCTGGAAGGCCAGGCAGAGTGGGTCGGTGATCTCCAGCAGGAAGGCATCGCGGATGACGTGGTAGTCCGCGTCAATGGTCGTCCGCGTCTGGCCGGCCAGCTCGGCAAGCAAACCACGGAACTCGCCCTCGACCTCCTCACGCGACGTTCCGGCCAGCCAGCGCCGCGTCCCCTCGAGCCAGCACTCCTGCGGATACTGATTGAAAATCTCTCCGCTGTGGATCTGACCAATGAAGACGGTTTCGCGGCCGGCGAGGGGGTGCTCCTTCAGGGCCAGGCGCTGGCCAAGCTTGCCCAGCCGGGCCACCAGTTCCGCGCCGGCGGCGATTACACTCGGCTCGTCGGCCGGCCGCATGACCTCGTGGACCGGTGGCCCCGGACGGCGGATCGTCACGCGCCAGGTCGCCCCGCCGCGGCCGGCAATGGGCAAGCGGTCGCACAGCGGCTCGGGCAACAGCACGGCGTCGCCAACGCAGCCATCCTGGATCAGCCGGTCGAGCTGCTGGCCGGCGCCCCACGGCGCCTCGTGCAGGTCATGGGCGGTCAGCAGCACCGAGCCGGCCTCCAGCGCCCCGGTGTCGCGCAGCACGCGCACGGCCTCGACGGCTGCCGCGACACCGCCCTTCATGTCGGAGGCCCCGCTGCCGGTCAAGTTACTACCGTCCTGGCCGGGCGCGACGAACGGCAGATGGACCGTGTCCAGGTGGCCGTTGAACTGCAGAGTGCGGCCGGGCCGTCCGCTCTTGAGGCGGACCACTACCGCCGGCGCCGCCGGGTGGTCGGCCTCGGGTCGCTCGACCGTGAAGCCGTCCTCGCGCAGCAGGCCGGCCAGCCGGTCAGACACTGCTCCCGCCGAACCGGTCGGACTGGGCACTTCGATGAGCTTGATGGCGGTGTCCACCAGCCGTTGGCGGCGGACGGCTGAGCGGAGGCGATCGGACAGGGCAGAAGTCGAGTTCATGGAAGTTCCTCTCATGGCGCGGAACGAAGGAGCGAGAATCGTTCTCATCGTACCGCCGTGAGACGCGACCGCCAGGAAAAAAGCCGGCACGCAAGTTGCAGTTTTCTCTCCAGAGAAGGAACCGGTTGAGCCAGCCTACTCCGGTCTGGATTCGATGGCGGCAACGATCGGCAGTTTGTGCGTACCCCGGGTTCGGTAAAGGTAGTCCCCCTCCACGACCCCTCGGAGCGACTTGACCTCCGCTGCGTCGGAACGGTACGTTACCACCGCCTGCAAGGTTCCCTCGAAGGCAGATTCGTTGTCATCCCCTTTGGCCAAGTGAATCTTCCCACGGAGCAGGGCGTACCGACCCACCTTGTCCACCCCCGCTGGTTCCAGTGTCAACGATCCCGTGACGTTGGTGAAGGGCTTGGCCTGGTCCGCCGCCCTTATCGCGGCAGGATAGAGTTGCACCAGCCAGTTCTTGAGGGCTGCTGCCTGGATCTCCCTGGTCTTCCCAGGGAAGGCGAGGACCTTCCACTCTTCGGCCTTCATCGCCACGACTTCGACCACCGGCATGGTGCTGCCCCAGCCTTCAGCATGCAGTCGCACGAAGAGGCGGACGCCGGTCGGCACGCCGCGGTCTGTCCTTTGCAAGTCCGGCAGGACCACCGGCCGGCCCTCTTGTTGTCCGCTTGGCTTCTCGGCGGGCAGCTTGAGTTTGGCGAGGGCCCTCGGGATTTCCTTCGTGTAGTCCGATCTGCCCTCGCTCACTCCTCTTCCCGCAGGAAGGCCGTGAAAACCGTGAACCGGCCGACCTTGGTGGTCCAGCACGAACAGGAACACGTTGTGACGCTTGGGGTCTTTCGCCACCTCCGAATTGCGGAAGACTTCCTTGACATCGGCTGGCATGATCGCTTCCTCTGCTCCGTGCCAAGCCGTCACGACAAAGGGTTGGAGCGTCTTGAGGATGGCCCGATCAGAGAGGGGACCCCCTCTCACAAGGGTTGCGTTTCCTCAGCAGTGGCCGGTGTACATGTTTCCGAAGCTGTTGGTGACGACGATTAACAAGATCGGCCGTTTCTCTTTGGCGGCTCTTGCCTTGGCTTCTTTCAGGGTGAGCGTCCAGTCCAACTGGAAGATCGCCAGGTCTTTGACATCGGGGCGAGCGGCCCGGTGCTTGTCGAGGACTTGCTGCACGTCTTCGCTGACAGCCGTCGAACGCCGGGCGGTCGTTTCTTGCGGCCGGGTTGTCCGCTTTGCGTGTGCCGGTTCCGTTGCGAAGGCGTGGTCAGAGAGCAGGCCCCCGACACCAAGTAGGCTCACCATCAGGACCACCACCGTTGCGACCTTGAGCTTGGTTCTCAGCATGGTTTTCAGCACTCCTTCTGTCAGGGCGGCGACTTTGAACGAGATCCCACCCGCCGTTGCTCCTGAGCAAGCGTGGCAATCCAGCGCTCCATGCGTTCGACCAGGACGGCAAGCCGTCGCACGACCCCTTCTTTGTCCTCGAAGGTGCGGCCGTCGTGGTAGATCCAGCGCAGCCAGTTTGCCGCGCCGAGCAGCGTCCCCGTTCGGTCCAGCACGACGGCCAGCGCCTCCTCCTCGTTGGACAGCGATCGCACCTGCCGATACGCCCGCAGCCCGGCGTCCCAGCGGTCGCGGTCGTCGCCGACCAGGCTGCCGAGCATCCGGGCGAGATCGACGGCAACGTGATCGACCTTGACCGCTCCGTAATCGACGAGGCCGGTCAGTTGGTCGCCCTCAAAGAGCAGATGATCGTGCCAGATGTCGCACAGGCACGGTTGCAGCGGAAGCAGGTGCTGGCGCCACGGCTCCAGCAGCCTCGGGATGCCGTCGCTCCACGCCGACAGGAGCCGCCACGCCCGTTCGGCCCACGGGTCGACGGGATTCGCGCCGGCCTGCGACCAATGCGGACGCCAGCCGGAACGCACCAAGTCCTGCCACCCTTGCACGGCAAGCAGGCGGCGCGCGACAGCGGGACAGGGGCCGTGCTCCAGCCCGACGCGCTCCCAGGCGGTGTGAAGCCGGGCGAGCGCGGTACAGGCCGCCCGCAACCGCGCCGGTGTGGGACCGTCCTGGAAGTCTGCACGACCGGGGAGCCAGCTCGTTAGCTCCCACCGTCGGCCCGCGTGGTCGATCCAGGTCGCGCCCGAGCGCGTCGGGAAGACGTCCGGAACAAAAGACAGGCCGGCGCGACGGGCGGTTGCCATCAGGCGATGCAGCCAGGCGAGGCGCTCCGGAGAGGGGCCGTCGGTCGGCCAGGCGCGAAGGCAGGAGGGACCGAGCGTTCCCTCGCCGCGCCACAGCCGGGCGCCGCTGAATCCGCCACGGTTGCCCAGCGCCTCGATCAACTGCGGACGATGGAGGGACGCAAAGTGTTCGAGGACGACGCGGGCCGATTCATCGAGGGAAGACACCAACACGGTCCTCTTATTAGCCCGACGCGCCAGCGAGGACACCAACGAACCTCGCTAGCGCGTCGGGCTAGAGCGTTTTGCAGTCGGCCGTAGCACAGGCGTCTCGCCTGTGCCGAACCGCGACAGCGCACAGGCGAGACGCCTGTGCTACGAGCAAATGCAAACCGCTCTAATCGGGCGCGTTACTCATCGCCTTCGGGCCGGGCGCCACCTCGACCTTGTTGACGACCGCTGCCTGACTGCGGTCGACCAGCGGCCGGGGGTAGAGACCGAACAGCAGGGTTACTGCTGCGCAAATCCACACTGCCACCAGCCGCGGCGAGACCCGCGGCTTCGCCAGCGGCTGCAGAGGAGTTCGCAGATACATCACGGCGATGATGCGCAGATAGTACCACCCGCCGATCGCCGCGTTGAGCACGCCAATCAGCGCCAGGAGGCGAAAGAGATTCGGCGGATCGCTCAGCACCGTCTCCGCCCCCGGCGAGGACGGCACCGAGAAGGCGCCGACGAACAGCAGGAACTTGCCGATGAAGCCCGCCGTCGCCGGCAGGCCGATCAGGCTGAACATGAACAGCGCCATCAACAGCGCCACGCCCGGATGGCTCTTGCTCAGGCCGGCCAGGTCGTCGACCGTCTCGACCGGCCGGTCGCGCGTGCTCAGATACTCCAGCACCGCGAAGGCGCCGATCGTCATGGCCCCGTACGAGACGAGGTAGAACAGCACCGCGTCGGTGCCGACCGTCGACAGTCCACCCGGGACGGTCCGGACGATCAAGTACGGGGCAACCGACAGGCCGATCAACATGTAGCCGGCGTGCGCCACCGACGAATAAGCCAGCAGACGCTTGACGTTGTCTTGCAACAGCGCCAGCACGTTGCCAAGCGTCATCGTGACGGCGGCGATGATCCACAACAGCGTCGATACCTGCGAGGCCAGTAGTGGACGGCGGTCGATGTCGGGCAGCTCGAACGGCATCAAACCAAGGAGGCGGATCAGGGCGACGAAGCCGGCCAACTTCGGGATGAACGCCAGCAGCGCCGCGGCGCCGGTCGACGTGCCCTGGTAGACGTCCGGCGCGTAGAAGTGGAACGGCACCGCCGTGATCTTGAAGCCGAGCCCGGCGACCACCATGACGACGGCCACCAGCGCCATACCGGGGAGCGCTTCATCGACACGGTCGCGCGGCGACAGGGCATCGGCGATACCCTGCAGGTTCGTCGTGCCCGACAGCCCATAGAGGTAGCTGAAGCCGAACAGCAGCAGCGCAGACGAGAAGACGCTCAGCAGGAAGTACTTGACCGCCGCTTCCTTGCCCGCGTCATCGGTGCGGACCAGGTAAAGGAGGATGTACGTCGGAATGCTGATCAGTTCCAGCGCCAGGAAGAGCGTGACCAGGTCGTTGGCACTGGCGGGGAAGCAGGTGCCGGCGACGAGGGGCAGCAGGCACCCGTGATACTCGGCGGCATGTTCGTCGGAAACCTCGTCCCAACTGAACAGGACGAGGACGCCTCCACCGAGGATCGTGACCATTTTCAGCAGGACCGCCATTCGATCGAGCCAGACGGGGCCGGCGAACAGGGCGGCCCACGCCGCCTCCTTCGTTTGGAAGCTCGGCAGCGGCGTCAGCAGTTGCGCGACGGCCGCGGCGAAGAGCCCCCCCAGCGCGACCGCTCCCCAGAGGTGACGGTTGGTCCGCCACGTTCCCCCCAGGAAGAGCACGCAGGCGAAGAAGCCCAGCACGCACTCCGGGATGATCCAGGGAAAGATGTTGATCAGGGCGGAGACGGTTTCCGAGTTCACGTTTGTCTCACTCCGTGTCTAGGGCCGCTCCGTTTTTTCTGGCGAGCGGGGGGCGTGAGCCCCCTGATAAAGTCATCAGGGGGCGTGAGCCCCCTGATAAAGTCATCAGGCGGCTCACGCCCCCCGCTCGCCGGGAGTCGATCGGTCCTGCGTGCCGGTCGTCGGCCGGGCGGCTCTGCGTGCGCTGCTTCTCCTTGTAGCCCTCCCGGGCGTCCTTCGCCAGCGCTGCGACGTACTTGATCTCCGGCTCGGCGGTCTTGATGAACGGCTGCGGGAACAGGCCAATCGCCAGACAGCACAGGGCGATCGGGACTAGCAGCGCGATCTCGCGGCCGTCCAGGTCGCTGATAGCGTGGCCTTCGTGGTGCGGCTCCTTCACTTCGCCAAAGAACACCTTCATCACGAGGGTCAGCATGTACCACGCCCCCAGGATCACGCCCAGCGCCGCCAGGCTCGCCAGCAGCGGGCCGTTGATCGTGGTCACCTTCGAGCCGTACGCCCCCAGCAACACCAGCACCTCGCCGACGAAGCCGTTCAGTCCCGGCAGGCCGACGCTCGACAGCGTGATGAACACGAAGGCCACCGCCAGCAGCTTCAGCCGGGCGCCCATGCCGCCGTAGTCGACGATCCTGCGCGTGTGATAACGGTCGTAGATCATGCCGACCAGCAGGAACAACGCCCCCGTCGACAGGCCGTGGTTGACCATCTGCAGCAGGCTGCCGGCGATGCCGGTCTCGTTCAGTGCGAACATCCCCAGGATACAGAAGCCGAGATGGCTCACGCTCGAGTAGGCGACCATCTTCTTGATGTCGTCCTGCTGGAGCGCACAAAACGCCCCGTAAATAATGCCGATGACTGCCAGCCAGCCCAAAAACGGCGCCCCGAAGCTCACGCTCGCATCGGGGGTGAGTGGGATGCACAGGCGCAGGAAGCCGTAGGTGCCGATCTTCAGCAGCACTCCTGCCAGCAGCACACTGCCCGCCGTCGGCGCCTCGGTGTGCGCCAGCGGCAGCCAGGTATGGACCGGAAACAGCGGCACCTTGACGGCGAAACCAACCATCATGGCGAGGAAGATCCAGAACTGCACGTTTTGCCAATAGGTCGTGTCGCGGGCAACTGCCTTGGTGACGTCGAATCGTTTCTCGGCAGTCGCCCTCTCCGCCTTGGCCGCCTCTGCCGCCGTCTCGGCCTCCGCCACCCCCTTGTTCTGCTTCTTGGCTTCCTCTACCTTCTTTTTTGCATCTTCTTCCTTCTTCTTGGCGCTCCAGGCTGCCGGCCAGTGTGAAGATGAAGAACTTGCGGGCCGCGTACTGTCGCTGCGGGCCACCCCAGATGCCGATCAGGAAGAAGAGCGGCACCAGCGTCAGCTCGAAGAAGACGTAAAACAGGATGATGTCGAACGACAGGAACACGCCGACCATCGCCATCTGCAAAACGAGCATCCAGGCGTAATATTCGTGGACGCGGTCGTGGATCGACTCCCACGAACTGAGGATGGAACAGACCATCAGCAGCGACGTGAGCAGGACGAGCCAGATGTTGAGGCCGTCGATGCCGACGAAGAAGCGGATGGCGGCGGGAGGGGGCGCCTTGGGATCGGTGCTGGGCTTCTCGAGTTGCAGCAGGTCGACGCTGGTGACCATGCTCGGCTCGAAGCCCTTGACGGCCTTGCTGTCACCGTCGAGGCGGCCCGCCGCGAAGTCCCAGGTGATGATGATCGACAGCAGCAGCGACAGCAGCGTGCTGCCGAGGCTGACCCGGCGCACCGCGTCGGCGCGGCGCGGTCCGAGCACCGCCACGCCAATCGCCGACAGCAGTGGGATGGCGATCAGGCACACCACGAAGAACGACGGCAGCTGCTCCCCCATGATGCACCTTTTCAGCAGCAAGAATGAGCCACAGATGAACACAGATGAACACAGATCAAGAAGCCAGACAGATGAAGAAGGCAAAACGGAAGGGAGCGGACCGCTGCAGGTCTTTCCCTTCTCCTTCTGTCTTTCTTATCTGGGTTCATCTGTGTTCATCTGTGGCTAATGGCTTTTTTCCTACAACGAGCGGGCGAGGGCGATGAGGAAGACGGTCAGGCCAAGCATCATCGCCAGGGCGTAGAACTGCAACAGGCCGTTCTGCACCGGACGGAACAGCGAACCGGCCAGGCGCGGCACCTCCCCCGTCAGGTCGACGAGGCCGTCCACCACTTCCTGGTCGACCGTGCGGCAGAACTCGGCGAAGCCCTGCACCCGCGCCACCATCTGATCGTAGATCTCGTCGATGAAGAATTTGTTCAGCGACACTTGATACAGGCCCTGGATGCTCGCCGCCAGCTTGCCTGGCAACTCCGGTTGCTTGACGTACATGAGCCACGCCACGCCGATGCCGGCCAGCGCGAATAGCGTGCCGAGGCCCATCACCCCGAAGTTCATCCCGTGCTCGGTCGCCTCTGGGAAACCCGACGTCTTGTGCAACTTCTCCAGGAAATGCGCGAAGAGTTCCGTTGGCCCGACGACCAGCCCGATGCCCAGTGCGAAGACGGCCAGGATTATCAGTGGCACCGTCATCACCGGCGGGGATTCGAGCTTTGACTCGTCAACGGGCCCGTGCGCGTGAGTCTCGGCCGGGGCGTGTCCGTGCGCATGATCGTGTCCGTGGGCGGTGTCGTGAGACGAGTGGCCGTGCTGCCCGGCCTCGGGCGGCAGTTTCAGCTCGCCCCAGAACGTCATGAAGTAGGCCCGGAATGTGTAGAATGCGGTCAGGCCGGCCGTGAGCACGCCGGCGCCGAAGAGGAGAAAGTAAATCGCCCCGTAGCTGGCGCTCTGCTGGCTGGCCCCCAGCGCCGCGGCAAGGATCTCGTCCTTGCTCCAGAAGGCCGATAGCAGTGGGCAGCCGGCCAGGGTCAGCGCCCCGACGCCGAAGGTGACGTTCGTGATCGGCATCACTTTCCGGAGACCGCCGAAGCGGCGCATGTCGATGCCGCCCATCGCGTGCATCACACTACCGGCGCTGAGGAACAGAAGCGCCTTGAAGAACGCGTGCGTGAACAGGTGGAAGATGGCAGCGATCACCGCGAAGGTGACCAGCGAGTGCTCGAGGTCGGCCCCCCCCTTGGGCCCGACGGCGCAGCCCAGGGCGAGGAACATGTAGCCGAGCTGGCTCAGGGTCGAGTAGGCCAGCACGCGCTTCAGGTCGTTCTGCGTCAGGGCGATCAGGGCGGCGAACAGGGCGGTGAAGCCGCCGATGCCGGCGACTAACAGCTGCGCCTCCGGCGCCACCTGGAAGAGCGGTGTGCAGCGGGCAACCATGTAGACGCCGGCCGTCACCATCGTCGCCGCGTGGATCAAGGCGCTGACGGGTGTCGGGCCCTCCATCGCGTCGGGGAGCCAGACGTGCAGCGGCACCTGCGCCGACTTGCCCGCCGCCCCACAGAACAAGAGCAGGCAGACCAGCGTCGTGATCGCCGGGTCGTCCGGCAGGACTCTGAAGACGTTGTCGTAGTCGAGGTAATACCCCGAGGACACCCATAGCAGCAGGATGCCCAGGATGAAGCCGAAGTCGCCGATGCGGTTGACCAGGAAGGCCTTGCGGGCCGCCGCGGCCGCCGACGGCTTCGTGAACCAGAAGCCGATCAGCAAGTAGCTGCACACGCCAACGCCTTCCCAGCCGGCGAACAGCAGCAGGAAGTTGTTGCCCGAGACGAGCAGCGTCATGGCGGCGACGAACAGTGACACCTCCGCGAAGAAACGCGGATAGCCCGGGTCGCCGTGCATGTAGCCGATCGCGAAAATGGCAATCAGGGTGCTGATAAACGTGACCGTGACCAGCATGATCGCCGACAGGGCATCGGCACGGAGGCTGAAGTCGACCGCCACCTCGACGTCGCGCCGCGGCTCGGCTTTTGGCTCCTCGGCCTCGGTGAACGGTGAGACGCGGAACCAGGTGCCGTAGTTGTGCGAGGTCGGCGGCGGGTCCTCGCTGTTGACGGCGCTGAAGACGCCGAAGGACAGGAGGGCCGACGCGCCGGCGGCCAGGACACACGGCCAGTGGCTCTGGTTCTTGAGGAAGCGCGGCCCGAACAGGGCAATGATCACGGCGCCCAGGGCCGGCAGCACGGGGATCAGCCACAGGTAATCGTAGACATTAGACATGGCTGGGCTCCTCGTGATGGTGCGGCTCGGGACCAGCCGGTGTCAACTTCGGCAGCGGCTCTTCGCGCTGGGGCGGCGGCAGCGGCTCCTCGTCGATCGTCGGCTCCTGGCCTGGCTCGCGCAGCTCCTGCCAGAGGCTGACGTCGAGCGAGCCGCGGCTCTTGTAGAGCATCAGGATCAGGGCCAGGGCGATGGCCGCCTCGCATGCCGCCACGGTCAGGATGAACAGCGTGAACGCCTGCCCCTCCAGATTGCCGCGGTAGCGGGCGAACGCCACCAGGTTGATCGCCACGCCTTGCAGCATCATCTCGGCGCAAAGGAACATGACGATCAGGTTGCGGCGGGCCAGAAAGCCAATGGCGCCGAGGGCGAACAGGATCGCTCCGACGGCCAGGAAGTGGTGCAGCGGGATGGGGTTCATGTCGTCCTCTCCTGGCTGGAGCCGGTGCCGGCCGTCGCGGACGAGCCGCGCCGCTGGGCGATGGCGATGGCGCCGATGGTGGCGACCAAGAGCAGCATACCGGCCAGCTCGACCGGCAGCAGATAGTCGCTGAAGAGCGAGCGGCCCAGGTAGGCGGTGTTGCGGGCCGGCATCATCGGCCGCCCCAGACCGTCCTGGCGCAGCTCGGGCGGATCGACCACGAGTTGTCCCGCTCTGTCGCGATTCTCCTCGGCGAAGACGCGCCGGCTCGAGCGCGGGCCGCTAAACTCGGACAGGGACGTCCTGGCGGCGTCCGAGGTGGGGCGCGAATTGCCGAGCAGGGGACTGTTGCGCATCTCGACGCCGGCCGTGTGAAGTTCCTTGAGGAATTTCTCCACCTCGCTCAGGTCCGCCAGTTCAATGCGCGGGTCCTCTTCTGGTCCCTCCCGCTTGATGGCGTAAAACTGGGTGTCTCTAATGGCCCCCGCGAGCGGATGCCCGCCGCTGGGGTAGTTCCTCGTGTCGTTGCGCCACCAGCGGTCGTAGTCATCCAGGAAGCGATTCAGCTCCCCCGCGAACTTGTTTCGCTCGTCCTCGCTCGGCGGGTCCTTGCGCTCGCGCATCTCCTGGGCTCGCGCCAGGTATTCCTCGCTGCGAAGGACCCACCGATCAAGATCGGGTTTGTAGCTGAGTTTGAGGACGTACAGCAGCGTGGCGAGCAGGAGGAAGCCGGTGATGGTGGCGAGGAAGGGCTCGCGCGAGCGGGCGTCGGCGTCGGAGAGGCCCTGCTGCTGGGCCAGCATGATGACGAACAGGAAGGTGACGATG
>JACOUH010000104.1 GCA_016177925.1 Planctomycetota bacterium
GGGGTTCACACCCCCCGCTCGCCAGACGTGCTTACTCGTCATCCTTCTTCTTTTTCTTGCTGACGAAGCTCGAGAACCAGCTATCGTGCTTGGCCTTCTTGCAGCACGGCTCCGCGCAGGTCGGGCAGGGCGGCGGGCATTCCTCCGGGCACGGCTCGCACACCGGCACCTGGCGGCACACTTTCCGCTTCACGCAGTACGGCTCGTAAGAGCAGACCGTGTGCGGCACCTTGACACAGTGTTCCTCGGTGACCCAGCGGCAGGTCGTGTACGGGACCTGGCAGCAGCGCTCCTCGGGAATCCACTTGCAGCGGCGGCACTTGATCACCTGGCAGCGCTCTTCCGGCACCAGCTTGCAGGTGGTGTAGGGGATGTTGCACACCTTCTGCTCGGGGACCGTGATGCACTTGCGGCAGGTCACCATCTTGCAGTGCTGCTGCGTCACGATGCGGCAGGTGGTGTAGGGGATATTGCACACCTTCTGCTCCGGCACCATGATGCACTTGCGGCACGTCTGCATCCTGCAGTGCTGCTGCGTCACGATCCGGCAGGTCGTATAGGGGATGCAGCAAACTTTCTGCTCGGGAACCATGATGCACTTCCGGCAGGTCTGCATCCTGCAGTGCTGCTGCGTCACGATCCGGCAAGTGGTGTAGGGGATGCAGCACACCTTCTGTTCCGGCACCATGATGCATTTGCGGCACGTCACCATCTTGCAGTGATCCTCGCGGATCATCTTGCAGGTGGTGTAGGGCACTTCCTTGATGACCGTGTACGGCACCTGCTTGCACACTGTGTAGTTGACGGTGTGGACGTGCTCCTTGCGAATATAGTGGCAGCAGCGAACCTTGCGGACCTCCTCGCGCGGCACCCACACCTTCTTGCAAACCCAGTGACCAGGCAGCTGCACCTTCTCTGTGACAAGCGGGCCGGGGCAGTAGTGCGACTTGCAGGTGCAGGGGTCGAGGGTCCAGCAGCCAGGCTGGCGGCAGCACTTCGTCACCACGGGACCGGGGCAGAATTCCTTCTCGACCTGCCAGTCGCCGGTGCAGACCTTTTCACACTTTTCCGTCCAAACCGGCTCGCACGTGTACGTCTTGTAGCAGCAGGTGCGCGGCTCGGTGACGGTCTTGCAACAAGTCACCGGGTAGCGACAGACATGCTGCTCGTAGCACGGCCTGTAGGTGCAGTAGGGGACGGGCACCTGATACTCCTGCCACACCGGCTTGCACACGGTGTAGCAGTGCTGCCGCACATGCTGCTCATACACCGGATGATAGGTACACCAGCGGACCGGCACCTGGTACTCCTGCCAGACCGGCTTGCACACGGTGTAGCAATGCTGCCGAACGTGCTGTTCGTACACGGGATGGTGGGTGCACCATTGGACCGGCACCTGATACTCTTGCCAGACCGGCCTGCACACGGTGTAGCAGTGCTGCCGAACATGCTGCTCGTACACGGGATGATAGGTACACCACTGAACGGGCACCTGATATTCCTGCCAGACTTGCCTGCACACGGTGTAGCAGTGCTGGCGGACGTGCTGCTCATACACCGGATGGCAGACGGTGTACTTGCGGACGACGTCGAATTCCTCCCAGACGCGGCGGCAGACGGTGTAGCGGCACTCGCGGACGTGCTGCTCGTAAATCGGTTTGCAGACGGTCTTCCGGCACTCCTCGAGGACGGTGCGGTAGACGGGACGGTAGCAGGTGACGGTCTGCTCCTCGACGACGGTCTTGTAACAGACACGGTAGCGGACGACGGGGGGACAGCACTGCTCCGGGGCGCAGCAGGCGCTGGGGTAGGCGCATGCGCCGCAGTGCGATGCCCGTGCCGGGTTCACCGCTGACCCCAGGGCGACCCAGGCGGCCAGCAGCGGGAACGCGACTTTGTGGCTCATCTTAGTTGACTCCCTTGCCGAACGGCTTCCGTCGTGGCTGGCGAGCAGGGACGACGGTTCCCTGTTGGGCTTCGCCGGGAACGCCCCCGCCCGCCGGGGGCCTGCTCCGGTCGTCAAGACGGAGGGGCGTGAAGGCGCCCGCGGCATAGCGCTGGGCCATTTCGAGGTAATGCGTGGAGAGTGAGCGCGTGTGCCGCAGTTCGTCGGCAGTGATCTCACGCACCACCCGGCCCGGCACGCCGATCACGACCGAACGGGGCGGGATGCGCCGTCCCTCGGTCACCAGTGTGCCGGCCGCGATGAGGCACTCCTCCCCGACCTCGCAGGCCGATAGCAGCAGGGCCCCCATGCCGATCAGCGAATCGCGGCCGATGCGGCGTCCGTGCAGCACCGCCCGGTGGCCAACGACGACCCCCTCCTCGATGTCGAGCGGGCAGTCGCTGTCGGTGTGGACGATACAGCCGTCCTGGAGGTTGACGCGCGGGCCGAGCGTGACGCGCGACAGGTCGCCGCGGATGACCGTCCCATACCAGACGTTGACGCCCGGCGCAAAGACGACGTCGCCCGTGACCACCACCCCCGGCGCGATGTAGTAGTCGTGAATTCGGTACATGCTGATTCCCCGCTTGCTTCATCGCTTCAGGAGGGCGAGCCGGGGTGGACCCAGTCGGTGCTGCCGTCGGCCCAATTCTCTTTTTTCCAGATTGGCACCAGTTCCTTGAGGCGGTCGATGGCGTAGCGGCACGCCTCAAAGGCCTCAGCGCGGTGCGGACAGCTAACGGCCACGGCCACGCTCACCTCGCCGATGTCCAGCCGGCCCAGGCGATGCACCATCGCCATTTCACCGACCGGCCAGCGTGCCCGCGTGTCGGCCTCGGTCTCCGCCATCTTCTTCTCCGCCAGCGCGGGATAGGCTTCGTAATCCAGTGCCACCGTCACGCGGTCGCCGGTCAGGTCGCGCACCGTGCCGAGGAAAAGGACGACACCGCCGCAGTGTGGCCGGCGCACCTGTTCCGTCAAGGCGGAGTAATCGATCGGGTCGTGCGTCAGGCGGATCATTGTCTGCTCCAGGAGGAACAGCCACAAAAAGGAACAAGGAACGACGTGCTCGGCAGGCTGTCGCGACGGCCAGAGTCGAGGTGGCCGCCATTCTATTGCACTCTTTTTGTGTCTTTTTGTGTTTGTTGTGGCTATTCCTTCTTTCGCGGTTCAGCCGCCGCTGACCGGCGGTAGGAGGGCGACCTCGGCAGCCGGCGGCACCTTCAACGTCTCGTCGGCAAACTCGTTGTTGACCGCCAGGGCTGACCGCTTGAGTAGTCCGGCAAGGGCGGGATACGCGCTCGCCAGGGCACGGCGCAGGTCGGCCACTGTCGCCGCATCCGGCAGAGCGACGGACACCTCGTCAGCCCCCGTCAGGTCGCGGGCGCGGGCAAACAGTTTCACTCGACACTGCATCAGAGCACCAGCTCGCGGATCGGCTCGCGCAGGCGTTGCGCCAGCTCCGGTAGGAGGCCATACGACAGGGCGAGGTACTGCGCCGGGTGGAGGGTGCGCTTGCCGGCGCCGTCCTCCATCTGCAGGCGGCATGTGCTGCATTCCGTCGAGCCGAACAGCACGCCGGGCCGCGCCAACTCCTCCAGCATCGGCCGGCCCGCCTCCAGCGACACCCGGTAGTTCGCCGCTTTCAGACCGAAGGTCCCCGCCATCCCGGAGCAGCTGACGTCGATTGTACGCACACTCAGACCGGGGATCAACGCAAGCAACGCCGGGCCTCGCGGCGGGCCGCCCAGCGCTTTCAGATGACAGGGGATGTGATGCCCCACCGAGAAGTCGAGGCGGCCGAAGTCAGTCCGCAGCCGTCCTTGCTGCAACAGGTCCCACACGAAGGCGGTCCACTCGACCGTCTGCCGCGCTACCAGTTCGGCGTCGGCCAGTTCGTCCGCGCCGGCGAGCAGGTCAAGGGCATCCTGGCGGAACATCAGTGCCGCGGTCGGCTCCGAGCAGAGGATCGTGTACCCTTCACGGGCCAGGTCGGCGAGGACGCGCAGGTTGCGCAGCACGGTGCCGCGGGCCGTCTCGACATCGCCGTAGGCCAGGGGCGCCATCCCACAGCCACGCTGGCCGGGCGGGACGTACACCTCGATGCCGTTGTGGTGGAGCACCGCGACGACCGCTTCAGCGATCAGCGGATCGTTGAAGTTCGCAAAGACGTCAACGAAATAAGCGACGCGCGGCCCCGCCCCCGGTCGCCGCGGTGCCGGCGGCCTCGTCCAGCCTCGGCGGGCGGCCCGGTGCAGGAAGCTCTTGCGGGCGAAGGAGGGCAGCCGCCTCCGCCGCGACACACCGAACAATTTCTCAAGCGCCCAGCGGAAGGGCCGGTTGCGCAGCAGGACGTTGACCACCGGCGCCAGGGCACTGCCGGCCCGCGCGAAGTTCTCGGTGCGAGCCAGCACCCAGTCGCTGCGGTCCAGGCCGTGCTGGCCGACGTTGGCCGCCTTGGCCTCCAGCATCAGCTTCGGCACCTTGACATGGGCCGGACACTCATGAGCACACATCTTGCAGTTGACACACAAATCGGCGACCTGGCGTACCTCATCCGTAGATAAGGCTCGCATGTCCGAACCCTCCTGGAGCAGGATACGGAGCAAGTTGGCCTTGGCCCGCGGCGTGGCGGCCTCGGTGGGCTCGGCCCGGAAGATCGGACACATGCGGCTCCCCGGTGCCGCCGTGCGGCACAGGCCACAGCCGTTGCAGAGCTGGCTCTCGGCGCGCGGGTCTTCCTCGCCCCAGCGCAGGCAGGTCGCCAGGCCCGTCGCCGTCAGCCCGAGGGCGGGGTGCGGCAGGATCGCCTCCTCGGGGATTTCAGATTGCAGATTTGAGATTGCAGATTGAGAAGAATCAGCGGCGATCTTCTCTTCATTCTGCAATCCGAAATCTGCAATCTCAAATCGCGAAGCGAAGCCGGTGCGAAGCGGCCACGCCTCCTGGCCGCCGGGCTCGGCGATGATCTTGCCGGGATTGAGCAGGTGGCGCGGATCAAAGATCGCCTTGAGTTGTTGCAGCACCGGATAGAGCCGGCCGTACTGCCGGGCGACCCACGGCGTGCGCGCCAAGCCCGTGCCGTGGCGGCTGCTGACCGTTCCTCCCAACTGCAGCGCGAGCGAGTGGACGTCCTCGGCGAGGGCGAGCAGACGGGCAACGTCCTCCGGGCGGCGCAGGTCGAGGAAGGGACGGACATCCACCTGCCCGGCGGCGGTGTGAACCAGGAACGACGCCGTCGCCTCGTGCTGCTGCAGGATGCGCTGCACGCCATCGAGGTACGCCGGCAGGGCTTCCAGCGGGACAGCGACATCCTCGATGAACGGCACCGCCCGGGCGCCACCGCGAAGGGCATACAGCCCTGGCAAGGCGGCGTCGCGGACGCGGCAGAGTTGCTCGACCTCTTCCGGCTCGGCGGCGACCGACGCCCGCAGGGCGAGGCGGTCGAGCCGCTGCAGCCGATCGGCCAGGGCACGGGCCGCGTCGCTCGCCTCGGCCGGCGTATCGGCCTCATACTCCACGAACAGCACGGCCTCGGCGGACGCCGCCAGGGGGACCGGCGCCGCGCCGCGCAGCAGGGCCAGCAGACGGCGGTCGAGCAAGTCGCAGGCGACCGGCCTCGTCTCGATGGTACGCTGGGCGGCCTGCAGCAGCCGGGCCAGGTCGATCTGTTCGGGCGTGAGGACGTCGTGCAGCAGGTAGCCGAGGCGGTTGAAACGCGTGCGCGGTCGCTGCGCCTCGATCAGGGCGGCGTTCTGCTCCAGCAAGGTGACGACAGAGGTGGCGATGTCCTCGAGACGGGCCGACGCCTGGGCAACGATCGTCGTGGTTGGCGGCAGCGGCCGGCGCGGGTGGCGAGCAGTGACGACGACCTCGCCCGTGTCGAGGACGACGCGCAGGCTTTCGACATGGTCGCGCGGGTAGCCGTGTCGCAGCACCCGCGACCCGCAGGTGTTTGCCGCCAGCATTCCGCCGACCGTCCCCTCGGCGTTCGCCGGCTCGGGAGCGAAGCGGCGGCCGACGGCGGCCAGCGCCGTGGAGACGTCGCGCAACACAGCCCCCGCCTGGACCCGGACCGTGTCGGCGCCCACCTCGAGGACCTCGCGCAGGTAGCGGCCCAGGTCGACGACCAGGCCTCCGCCCAGCGATCCGCCGGCCACGCCCGTACCCGCCCCGCGCGCCACCACCGGGATCTCATGCTCGGCGGCATAGCGAACCACGGCACGGACGTCCTCCTCGTCGCGTGGCGCCACGACACCGACGGGGCGCACCTCGAAGAGACTGGCGTCCGTGCTGTAAAGCGTTCGCGTGATGTCATCGAAGAGGACATCGCCGCGGACGATCCCTTCGAGGTCGTCGCGGATGCGGCTCTGATCGGCAATTGGCTTGCGGAAGTCGGCCATCGATGTAAGAAACGATGAATGATGAATGATGAATGGAAGAACGACTCTTCTTGTCTTCCATTCATCATTCATCGTTCATCGTTCATCCTTATTCTCTCCTGACGGTAACGCTCCTGAACGGTCAGCTCAAAGGGACGGTTGCCCGAGGAGCCGAGGCCGCGGTGCTGGGCGCCGCAGCGGTAGCAGACGACGACGTCGCGCACCGCCAGATACAGAACCCCATCGACCACGGCCGAGGCCAGCAGCACCGCCCACGCCCACCACTGCAGCCGGTAGGCGTTCAGCACCAGGAAGGCGATGCAGGCGCTCGTCAGGATTGTCAGCCCCAACCAGTGCGGGAAGCCCTTCATCTTGTACAGCTCGGCATTGCCGCAAGCGGCGCAGGCGTGCAACGTGACGCCCTCCTCCGAGGTCGAGCACGGCGGGTCAGCAACCGCGACAAGATGGCCACAGCCTGGACAGCACCAGGAGGGGGCCGGGGTCTGCGCGCTCGCCGGAGTCTCGCAGGCTGGACAGAGGAAGCGAACCTTCACGGAGTTGCCCGCCCTCACAAGAAGTAATGCGTCACGCGGAAGAGCAGTTGCGCCGTCAGCTCGCCGAGGAAACAGAAGACGACGACGATGTACAGGATACCCGTGGCGGACTGCGTGTTGCGGAGGCGAGCGGTTTGCCAGGCCATCACGCCCAGCACCAGCGGCAGAACGAAACCGAGGCCCCAGCGCAACGGCAACCAGAGCAGCGTCACCTCCTTCAGGGTAGCGGATGCCTCGGCGCCGGTCCAGCACCACAGCCCCGCTGCCGCAAAGACCATCCGCAGCGCCAGCGCGACGAACAGTCCGAGCAGTAGACGTCGCAGAGGCGTCAGCGACATCGCCGGTGCGATCAGGTAGGAGTGACCCATCAGCATCGCCGTCAGGGCGACGCCCAAGAGGGCCGACGACGTTAAGCCGTCGACCGCTAGCCAAAGCGGTCCCGAGAGGGGCTGTTCGCCTTGGGCCAGCCAGAGGGCAGCGCCAAAGCCGAGCGCGGCTAGCACCACCAGCGTCCGCCCGCACGGCGCTCCCTCGATCGACCAGGACGCCGAACCGAGAAACGACAACAGCAGGGCGGCGGTGAGGACAGCCCGCGCCGGCACGGGCGCGTCCCCCAGCAGGACGAGGGCGCCAGCGCCGAGGCCGAGGGCCGTCAGGAAGTGCGTGCGGTAGAAGCGGGGATTGATCTGCGCTGGGCTGAGCAACAGCAGAGCGGCGAGCATGCCGAAGGCCAGGCGCAGGAAGAACAGGGACAGCATCGGCTCACCGCGCCCCGCCACTCAAAAGCGACAGGAACTCGTTGCGCGTCGAGGCGTTGTCGCGGAAGGAGCCGCGCATGGCACTGGTCGTGCAGACGCTCTCCGCCTTGCGCACGCCGCGGATCGTCATGCAGGTGTGAGTCGCCTCCAGTACCACACCGACGCCGCGGGCGCCCGTCTCTTCCATCAGCAGGTCCGCGAGCTGCTCGGTCATGCGCTCCTGCACCTGCGGTCGGTGGGACAGCACCTCGACGACTCGGGCCAGCTTGCTCAGCCCGACGATGCGGCCCTTGGGAAGGTACCCAATGTGCGCCTTGCCCATGAAGGGTAGTAAATGGTGTTCGCACATCGAATTGAAGTCGATGTCCTTGACGATCACCACCTCGTCGTACTTCTGCGTGAAGCTCTTACTGAGCAGTTCGCGCGGGTCGGCGTGCAGGCCGCTGAATAGTTCGGCGTACATGCGGGCGACGCGGACCGGCGTGTCGCGCAGGCCCTCGCGGTCGGGGTCCTCGCCGACCGCCAGGAGGATCTCGCGGACAGCCGCCTCGATACGCGGCTGATCGACAGACTGGTTCTGGGACGGTCGGCCGTCCTGGATCGGGTGGCGGGACAAGAGATTCTCCACGCGGGCCAGAAAGTGGGCTCCTCCTTTCTTTGTAGCGCGGCCGCGAAGGACCGTCAAGCAGCCCCATGAGTCGGGGGGTGAACGCGATCCCGGCAACACGATGCGCTCGTGTACCCGGCGTGTCAAAACGAGCATGAGCGAATCCCTTCAGAAAGGTCCACGCCGCCGGCCCGGCGGCTGCGGATTGAATGCAGCAGTGCGTGCAGCGCGTCGAGCGAAACCGGCTTGAGCAGGTACAGGTCGAAGCCCGCCTCGCGGGCCAGGCGGCGGTGCGCTTCGTCGTGAAAGCCGGTTACCGCGACCAGCAGGGCCCCGTCCAGCCCAACCTCGTGGCGCAGCCGGCGGGCGACCTCGGCACTGTCCAGGCCGGGCAGTACCAAGTCCATCAGCACTGCCTCGGGACGGAACTCCCCCGCCAGCTGCAGGGCCGTCAGTCCGTCGCAGGCGTGGCGCACATCCTCGCCCAGGCGGCGCAGGACCGTCGCCAGCGTCCAGGCCGTGTCCGGATAGCCGTCCGCGATCAGGACGCGCAGCGGGGCGCCACTCGCGCGCTCGGGGAGAGAGGACTGCATTGGAGTCCGCCAGTCCGTCAGCAATCTGTCAGGAAGGTTGGCGGCCGGGGACAGGGCCCAGACGCCACCTTCATTCTCAAGGACAGCAACGACCGCGTAAATCGGGGAAGAGATGTTTTTCGTTTCGGGGATTTCCTGATGGTGCAACTTCGGTGGTTATTACCTCGGCAGGTAAGCTGCTCACACTAACCCGAAGCGTTAGCGAGGATCGACCTCGCTAACGCTTCGGGTTAGTGTGCGGAACTTCCATGCCGAGGTAATAAGTGGTAAGGTGGTGAGGTGGTTGGGCTTCGGAAAGCACCACGCTGCCGACCAACCACCGAACCACCCAACCACCTCAGAACCGAAGATGGCCGCCAGGAAGCAATCTCGCACCGAGCCGCCGCTTGAAACACCGCCACCCGAAACAGGGTGCGAGCGGGCGGCGCGACCCGCTCGCGCGGGTGCCCCGGTCGTCGGCATCGGCTCCTCCGCCGGCGGGCTGGAGGCGCTACAGAAGTTCTTCCGCACCATGCCGGCCGACAGTGGCCTCGCCTTCGTCATCATCACCCACCTCGACCCGGTGCGCGAAAGCCACTTCGCCCACGTGCTCGCCCGCCACACCGCCATGCCCGTCGAGGAGGCGGCCCACGGTACGCCGGTCGCGCCGAACTGCGTCTACGTCATCCCGCCGGGCAAGTACTTGTCGCTGCACGGCGGCGTCCTCCACCTCAGCGACCTCGGTGAAACCGGTGCCCCCGCCTCGCCGCGCGTCCCCATCGACTTCTTCTTCCGCTCGCTGGCCGAGGATTGCCAGGAGCGCGCCATCGGCATCGTCCTGTCGGGCACCGGCAGCGAGGGGGCGCTGGGGCTCAAGGAAATCCACGCCCAGGGCGGCCTCACCTTGGTGCAGGCGCCGGATACGGCCGGACACGGCGGCATGCCGCGCAGCGCCATCGCCACCGGCGCCGCCGACCTGGTGCTGCCCGTCGAGCAGATGCCGCCGGAGATCCTCCGCTACTCCCGCCACCCCTACGTCGACGGCGCGGAGACGGGCGACGGCGAGGCCGAGCCCGGGCCCGACTACCTCACCAGCATCCTCGCCCTGGTCCACACCCGCACTCGCCGCGACTTCCGCCGCTACAAGAAGAACACCATCCGCCGTCGCGTCGAGCGGCGCATGGGGCTGCATCACATCGTGGAGGTCGGCGACTACCTTAACTTCCTCCGCGAGAACCCCGCCGAGGTCAGCCAGCTCTTCCGGGACCTCCTCATCGGCGTCACCAGCTTCTTCCGCGACCGGGAGTCGTGGGACGCCCTGGCCCACGACTTTCTCGCCCCCCTCGTCGCGCAGCACGACAGCGAGGAGGCGCCGCTGCGCGTCTGGGCCCCCGGCTGCGCCACCGGCGAGGAGGCCTATTCGGCCGCCATCGTCCTGCAGGAGCAGCTGGCGCGGGCGCAGAAATCCTGCGGCGTGCAGGCGTTCGCCACCGACATCAACGAGATGGCCCTCGACTTCGCTCGCGCCGGTCTCTACCCCGTCAGCATCGCTGCCGACGTCAGCCCCGAGCGACTGCGCCGCTTCTTCCTCAAGCTCGACGACCACGCCTACCAGGTCAGCAAGCCCGTCCGCGAGTCGGTCGCCTTCGCCATCCAGGATCTGATCAGTGACCCGCCCTTCTCCAAGCTCGACCTGATCATCTGCCGCAACTTGCTCATTTACCTCGAGCCGGAGATCCAGCACCACGTCATCAGCCTGTTCCACTTCGCGCTGCGGCCCGGCGGCGGGCTGTTCCTCGGCTCGTCGGAGGGGATCAGCCGGCAGGATGAACTGTTCGAGCCGATCAACAAGAAGTGGCACCTGTACCGCCGCGTCGGTTCGGCGCGGCGCGGCCAGCTCAGCTTCCCGATCGCTCCGGCCGAGGAGATCCGCGTTACCGCGGCGCGGCCGGCCGCCGCCCGTCGCCCGATCAACTTCGCCGACATCACCCGCCAGGCGCTGCTGGCTCAGTACACTCCGGCGTCGGTCCTCGTCAACAAGCGTTACCAGGTCCTCTACCTCCACGGCCCGGTCAGCCGCTACCTGCAGCTGCCCGTCGGTGAGCCGACACTCGACCTGCTGAGCATGGCCCACGAGGAGCTGGGCACCAAGCTACGGGCGGCCCTGCACCGCGCCTTCCGCCAGGAACAGGCGGTCGTTGTCACCGGCGTCCGCGTCAAGCGCAACGGCGATTCCCACCCGGTGCGCGTCACCGTGCGCCCGGTCAAGGACGGCAAGGAGGTCGAGGGCCTCTACCTCGTCACCTTTGAGGACGAGGCCGAGGCAGCCGGGCAGCCCACCGCACCCATCATCGAGGCCGTCCCCCCTGAGGCCGAGGCGGTCATCCGCCAGCTCGAGTACGAGTTGAAGGCCACCCGCGAGGACCTGCAAAGCACGGTCGAGGAGGTCGAGGCCACCAACGAGGAGCAGAAGGCCTCCAACGAAGAGATCATGTCGATCAACGAGGAACTCCAGGCCGCCAACGAGGAGCTGGAGACCTCGAAGGAGGAGCTGGAGTCGCTCAACGAGGAGCTGTCCACCGTCAACGCCCAGCTGCAGGACAAGGTCGAGGAGCTGGAGGGGACCAACAACGACCTGGCCAACCTGCTCGCCTGCACCGACATTGCCACGATCTTCCTGGACACCGACTTCGCCATCAAGCGCTTCACGCCGGCGGCCACCCGGCTCATCAACCTGATCCCGTCCGACGTCGGCCGGCCGCTTTCAGATATTGCCACCAAGTTCATCGACGCGGAACTGCTCAGCGACGCCCGGCAGGTACTCGAGAACCTGAGCCCGCTCCAGAAGGACATCGAGGCGGGCCCCGGCCGCTGGTATATCCGCCGCATCCTGCCGTACCGCACGCAGGACAACCGCATCGACGGCGTGGTGGCGACGTTCATCGACGTGACGCCCCTGCGCCAGGCGATGGAGGAGACGCGGGCGCGGGTGCGGCAGCAGGCGGTGCTGGCCGACCTGGGGCTCTTGGCGCTGGCCGGCATGGAGCCGCCGGCACTGACTCGGGAGGTGGTGCGGACGGCGGCGGAAACGCTGGGCGTCGAGTTCGTCGAGGTGCTGTGGCTCTCGTCCGACGGGTCGCTGCGGCTGGAGGAGGGGGCGGGTTGGGGCGCGGACGTGCTGGGGGCGACGCTGCCGGCCGGGACGGACTCGCAGCAGGGGTTCACGATCTTGTTCCGGGCCCCGGTGCTGGTGGTGGATGTCGCGACAGAGAAGCGCTTCGCCCGTGCTCCACACCTGGTGGCGCACGGCGTGATGGCCGGTGTGACCGTGCTGATCCATGGCGACGAGCGCCCCTACGGTGTGCTCGGCGCCCACACCGCCGACCGCCGCCGCTTCAGCGAGAACGACGTCCACTTTCTGCAGACGCTGGCCAACTTGCTGGCCGAGGCGCTGGATCGCCACCGCCACGACGAGGAGAGGAAGGCGCTGACCACGACGCTGGAGCAGCGCGTCGAGGAGCGGACGGCACTGGTACGCCTCTTGCAGGACGTTGCCGTGTCCGCCAACGAGGCCGACACGGTCGAGACGGCCCTGGGCTTCGCGCTGCACCGCATCTGCGAGTTTGGCGGCTGGTCGCTGGCCCACGTTTACCAGGTCACTCCGCCAGAGGAAACTGCGGACGGGGAGAACCTGGTGCCGACCGGCCTGTGGTACAGTGCCGGCGAACAGCGTTACGACCTGTTCCGCCAGGTCACTGCCCGGACGCGCTATGCCCTCGGCGAGGGGTTGCCTGGCGAGGTGCTCCAGACGAAGGCGGCCCGGTGGGTGCGCGACCTGGCGCAGAGTCCAACTCTGCTGCGCCGCCGTGTGGCGGTCGAGGACGGCCTGCATGGAGCGACCGCCTTCCCCATCCTGGTCGGCCGCGAGGTGACGCATGTGCTGGAGTTCTTCTCCGAGCACTCCGGCGAGCCCGACCCGGCGCTACTGCCGGTGATGGCCGGGGTCGGTACGCAGCTGGGCCGCGTGGTCGAGCGGCAGCGCCTGCAGGCGCAGCTGGCCGAGGTAATCTGGCTGGAGCAGCGCCGCCTGGGGCAGGAGCTGCACGACACCCTCGGCCAGGAGCTGACCGGCACGGCGATGATCGCCAAGAGTCTGGAAGGCCGGCTGACCGCCCAGCAGTTGTCCGACGCCGAGGTGGCAACGCAGATCGTCGGCAATTTGCAGACCAGCCTCTCTCAGGTGCGCGACATGGCGCGCGGCCTGTTCATCCCCCCGGTGGACGCGCGCGGCCTGTCGGAGGCGCTGCGCCAGCTCACCGAGCGAACGCAGGCCCACCACGGCATCCCATGCCGGTTCGTCTGCAAGGACGACCCGCTGGTGCGCGACGACGGCATGGCAGTCCAGCTCTACCAGATCGCCAAGGAGGCGCTGACCAACGCAATCAAGCACTCGCGGGCGACAGAGATCCTGGTCCAGCTCGGGGACGAGACACAAGCCCGAAACGCCAGCGAGGGGCCCACACAAGCCCGAAGCGCAAGCGAGGGGCCCACACAAGCCCGAAGCGCAAGCGAGGGAACGATTCGATCGGGCGAAGTGCGACTGGAGGTCCGCGACAATGGCGTGGGGATGCCGGACAACCTGGAGCAGGCGAAGGGGATGGGAGTGCGTATCATGCGCTACCGGGCAGCGCTGATCGGGGCGTCGTTGCAGATTAGCGCAGGCGGGGCACCCGCGACAGCGGGTCGCGGCGGCACGGTGGTGATCTGTATCATCCGGCAAGGAGAGAACGATGAATCAAGAGGAGAGCGTCCCGGCTCCCCGGGCCAAGGCGAAGGTGATGGTGGTGGATGACCACGCCCTGGTGCGGCGTGGGTTGTCGGCGCTGATCGGCAGCGAGCCGGACCTGGAGGTGTGCGGTGAGGCGGCAGACGCCGTCGAGGCGCTGGCTCGCATCGACGCGCAGCAGCCCGACCTCGTGATCGTCGACCTCTCGTTGCAGAACGGGCATGGCCTCGACCTGATCCGCCAGCTGCGGGCGCGAGACGCGGGGCACCCGCGCGAGCGGGTCGCTCGGGTGCTGGTGCTGTCCATGCACGACGAGGCGCTGTTCGCCGAGCGCTCGCTGCGAGCCGGCGCCCACGGCTACATCAACAAGCAGGAGGCGACCGACAAGGTGGTGCATGCGATTCGTCAGGTACTGGCCGGCAAGGTCTACCTGTCGGGCGCGATGACCGAACGGATGCTGCAGCGGGCCACAGACGGCGACACGGTCGAGGCGCAACTCCCGAGCGAACGGCTGTCCGACCGCGAGCTGACGGTATTCCAGATGATCGGCGAAGGCTTGGGAACGCGTGAGATCGCCGAACGTTTGCATTTGAGCATCAAGACGATCGAGACGTACCGCGAGCACATCAAGGCGAAGCTGGGCTTGAAGAACAGCGCCGAGCTGGGCCGCCACGCTGCCCAGTGGGTACTGGAGAACACGTGAACCCCGGTGTCCCCTTGCCGCTTGCCAGGATCAGAAGAGGGCGCGGACGGGCTTGCCCAGGCAGAGCGTATACGGGCGGCCCTGGGCATCGTGCATCTCGTGATCGAGGCGGATGCCGAGCCGGTCGAAGACGGTCGCCGCCAGGTCGTCGGGACTGACGGGGTTCTCCGCAGCGTAAGCGGCCGAGCCGTCGGAACTGCCGTGGACCAGCCCGCCGCGCACGCCCGCCCCCGCCAGCAGTACCGATTGACAGAAGCCCCAGTGATCGCGGCCGCCGCCCTTGTTGACCTTCGGCGTCCGCCCGAACTCGCCCCAGCACGTCAGCAGCGTCTCGTTCAGCAGCCCGCGCCGGTCGAGGTCTCCCAGCAGCGCCGCGAACGCCTGGTCGAAGGGTGGCAGCAGGTGGTCCTTCAGCCGCCGGAAGCCGTCGCTGTGCGTGTCCCAGCTATCGTCGGTCGTCAGCGACGGCGTGTTCCAGTACACGGTCACCAGCGGCACCCCCGCCTCAACAAGCCGACGGGCGAGCAGGCACGACTGACCGAACGGCGTCCAGCCGTAGCGGTCGCGCACGCGCTCCGGCTCTCCGGCGAGACGGAAGGCATTCTGCGCCGCGTCCGACTGCAACAGCCGAAAGGCCCGCTCGTAGTGGGCGTCGACACCCCCTGTCCCCGACAGCCGCTCACCCTGGTGCTGGAGGGCGGCTTGCAGATCGATGCGGCCCCGCAGCCGAGGACGGCCTACATCCGGGGGCAGTTCCAGTGTCCGGAGGGAGAAATCGCGGCGGGTCGGATCGCCGCTGACGCGCAGCGGGCCGAAACGCTGGCCGAGCAGCCCCGGTCCCTGTCCCGGCACCTCGCCGCCGTCGCCGTCGAGTACGACGGACGGCAGTGACACGGCCGCCGGCAGATCCGCGGGCTGTCGGCCGAAGCGGGCGACGGCACTGCCGAGGCTCGGGTAGTCCTGCGGCGTGGGATGGCGCAGGGTGCCGGGCGTGAAGTGAAGGTGGCCCGTCAGCATGTGGTAGGCGCTGGTCCCGTGGTTGACTCCCGTGTGCGTCGCCGAGCGGATGATCGCGTAGCGATGGGCCAGGCGGGCCAGGCGCGGGAGGTGCTCGCAGAGGCGCGTGCCGGGAACGGACGTGGCGATGGGCTTGAACGCGCCGCGGATGCCGTCGGGGGCGTTCGGCTTGAGGTCGAACGTCTCGTGCTGCGATGGTCCGCCCCAGAGGAAGAGCTGAATGCAGCTTTTCGCCTTGCCGGTCGGGCCAGAGGTGCGGGCGTGCAGCAACTCAGGCAGGCCGAGTCCGGCCAGCGCGAGGCCGCCGGCCCGGAGCAGTTCCCGCCGTGTCAGCCCGTCGCACAACCGCGTCCCGAGCCCGGTGAGAGAGATCATGGCGGAGGTCCCCTCCACA
>JACOUH010000092.1 GCA_016177925.1 Planctomycetota bacterium
CGAGGATCGATTGGTCCTTCCGCGTGGCTGATGCGCGCAAGAAACTCCATTGGATCTATCCCTCATAACTTCTGGCGTCTTCCACTAGTTAGCCTGCCAAAACCCGTCAGGCTGGAAAGCCTGACCTACGTGTTGTTGAAATAGTTCCTTACTTCTTCCTCTGGACGGCCGGCAGTTTCGCCCATTCGATGCGCACCGCGTCGTTGTCCCCCCGAAGCGCCAGCACCTGGAGGTCGGGGACGGGAACATGATCGTGAAAGACCTGCGGGTACGGTAGGGGGGCTCGTCAACCTTCGATGGACGGGCGAGCGGCGGGGTTCATCCCCCCGTCTTCGGCGAAGGGCGGGGTTCATCCTCACCCGACCCGCTCGTGCGGGTGCCTCGAAGCTGGCGGCTCGCCCCACCCGCCAATCGAAGATTGATAACCCGCTACGCCTTGACGTGATGAGTGACTCACGCTCGGTCGGGGTGCAGTACCCGGTGGATGTGTTCTGTCGATTGCTTGATCAGCCGCTCCATAGCCGCACGGGCCGCCGCGCTGTCGCGCCGGGCGATGGCGTCCGCAACTTTCTTGTGGGCCAGGACCGACTCCTCCATCACTTGCGGCAGATGAACGCCGATCTGCTGCGTGGCCCGCAACGCAACCCCGACGGTCGTGTTCATCTGGGTGAGGAAGACGTTGTGGCAGGCGGTGAAGATCGTACTGTGGAAGTTCCGGTCCGCCTCCAGCCGCGCCCCCTCGTTGTCGGTGTTCACCTCGATGAGGTGGTACCAGTGCAACAACTCCTCGATCTCCTCGGCGCTGGCTCGCGACGCGGCCAACTCGGCGGCCGCAGGCTCAACGATCGCTCGGACCTCGCACAGGTCCCACACGAAGAGGTCGTCGACCCCCGCCTCACAGAGCCAGCTGAGCAAGTCCGGGTCAACGAGGTTCCATTCGTTTCGCGGCCGAACCCGAATCCCGGTCTTGGGACGAACCTCGATCAGGCCCTTGGCGGCTAACACTTTGACCGCTTCCCGCAGGATCGTTCGGCTGACGTTAAAATGCCGGCACAGGTCCCCCTCGGTCGACAAGGCGGATTCACTTTTGCCGATGCTGCCGCGGATGATGCCCAGGGCGATTTCCCTGGTTACCTTGTCGTGCAAGCGTTCGCGCGGGATAGACGCCACCACCGGTTCCATTGAGATCTCCAAAGCCAGGGCTCAAACGGTGCCCTCGGCCCTCCTAAGGCACTGTGTCGAAGAAGTGAACGATTGAACGGGCAGCGCACCAATTGCCGCACATGGAAGAGCCGTTCAGTATTATCATATTACCAGCGACGAGCCGAGTTGCCAACGGGTTTGCCAGGTCGTGTGGACAGAGGTTCCCATCCATCCCTGTTGTCGGCGGTCCATTTGAATAGGTCGCCTTCGCGGGTGGTTTTGCACTGCGCTCCAAGCAGAAGGGACGATAAACCGTTGGCGCTGACCGTTGGCCACCGCGGAAAATGAGAAACTCCCTTCAGGCCACGGAGGGCCTGGTCTGCGACCCGCCGTGCGATTTCCGATGCCGAAAGACGGTGACGGTTGAACCGACTCTCCTAGCGATTGGACCACTTTTTGGGGGCAAGCCACCCCGCTTCCCAGTCACAGTAGCGCGTCGATCACCTTGCCGTTGTTGACGATCTTGACCGGCCGGCCCTCGGGCGTGTGGAACTCCAACTCCGGGTCGATGCCGAGCAGATGGTAGACCGTGGCGTACAGGTCCTCGGGACCGTGCGGTGTGTCGGCAAACAGTGCCCTTGCTCGACACCGCTCAGCCGCCTTCGCCCGACAGTCCGGCGACGCGCTGGACCACCGGCATCAGATCATTCAGCTCCTCAATCCGCAGCATGCGGATGTCCCGCACTGACGCCGCGAACCACGGCAGCCGCGTCGTCAGGTCGATCACCGCCACCATGACCGACGCCGCGGTCACGCTCGGACCGCCAAAGTAGACACTCCCCTGCTGCCATTGGAAGTCGTGCCCCTCCAGCACCCGTCGGATCTCGACGTAGGCGTTATTGTAGGGGTCGCCGTAATGGAGTCGCAGGTGCTCGATGTCCAGGTCGAAGGCGATGGCGTACACAACTCCCTCCCGCTTGAACGGCGCGGGGAGGCCCTGTTTGACCGGCGTCGAGCGAGCCTCCCGCGTTGTCACCGATGCCATGACGAACCTCCGATCAGGGCCATCCGCGGTCTGCTTGGGTGCTAAGCTGTGGTGCTCCAGTGATACCAGACGTAGTAACGGCCAGCCACAAGGACCAGCTCGAAGTCGTCCCACTCGTCGCTCAGCACTACCGCCCGAGCGGCGCCATCGGGTAGCTCCAACCCGGCGAACCGGCGGATGTAGCCGAGCACCCAGCCGCACCGACCCAATTCCAAGAGCGGGCGGACCGGCCGTTCCGGAAACGGCAGACCGTCTTTGAAGGTGATCCCCACACCGTCCACGAACGCTGCCAAATCGCGGAACTGCTCCGTGGCGCCGATGACAAGATCCAGTTGTTCCTCGGATGCTGCGCTGTCAAACTCGTAAGCGTCAAAGTGGAGCCGTCGCAACCATGAGCCCTCCCGCATCGGGCTGGCCCTGCCGATTACAGCAAGGCGTCGATCACCTTGCCGTTGTTGACGATCTTGACCGGCCGGCCCTCCGGCGTGTGGAACTCCTGCTCCGGGTCGATGCCGAGCAGGTGGTAGACCGTGGCGTACAGGTCCTCGGGGCCGTGCGGCGTGTCGGCGGGACGCTCGGCGCGGGCGGTCGTCTTGCCGAGGACGCGGCCGCCCTGGATGCCGCCGCCGCCCAGCGCCACCGTGAACGCCGGGCCCCAGTGGTCGCGGCCGGCGTTGCCGTTGATGCGCGGCGTCCGGCCGAACTCGCCCGTCACCACGACCAGCGTGCTTTCCAGCAGGCCGCGCTCGTGCAGGTCGTGAAACAATGTCGACAGGGCGCCGTCAAGGCCCGGCAGTAGGCTGCCCTTCAGCGTGCCGAAGTTGTTGTCGTGCGTGTCCCAGTTGCTGTGGTCGATGGTCACGCAGCGGACTCCCGCCTCGACGAGACGACGCGCCATCAGGCACGACTGGCCGAGGTTGTTACGGCCGTAGGCATCGCGCAGTTTCGCCGACTCGGCGTGGATGTCGAACGCCTTCTTCGCCTCGGCCGACGTCATCAAGTCGAACGCCTTCTGCTGGAAGACGCTGACCGCCCGGGCATCGCGGTTGGCGCGGGCCTCCGCGGAGCGCTGGAAGCGGTCGACCTGGCGCAGCAGGTCCTTGCGGGACTCAAGCCGGCTGGCCTCGAGGACCGGCGGCGGGACGATGTCGGGAACGGTGAAGGTGGGGGAATTGGGATCGGCCTCGATGACGAACGGCGCCGCGCTGGCGCCGAGGTAGGCGGGGCCGGCGCTGGGATGCATCTTGGGCAGGCAGACATAGGGAGGCACCGGCCCGCGCGGCCCGAGCTTGCGGGCGATGACGGAGCCGTGCACCGGCCGCTGGTTGTTCGGCTTCAGGCCGGGGTTGAAGCCCGCCTGGGGGAAGTAGCCGGTCAGGACATAGTGATCGGCCGGGCCGTGGTCGGAGTTGTGATGGCGGAACGAGCGGATCAGCGCCAGCTTGTCCATCTGCTTCGCCAGCCGCGGCAGGTGCTCGCAGACCTGCACGCCCGGAAGATTGGTGGCGATCGGCTTGAACTCGCCGCGGAACTCGGCCGGCGCCTCCGGCTTGAGGTCGAACGTGTCGATGGTACTCAGCCCGCCATGCAGGAAGAGGAAGATGAGCGAGACGTCTGTTGTCGTTTTCCCCTTCTCTGCCGCGGCCGCTCGTCCTTCGAGCAGGCCGGGCAGCGTGACCGCGGTCCCGAACAGGCCGGCCGTGCCGAGGCGCAACAGGTCACGCCGCGAGACGCCGTCACAG
>JACOUH010000105.1 GCA_016177925.1 Planctomycetota bacterium
AATTTGTAGATAGATTGATCTGGGTCGCCCACCACGCACAGGTTGGGGTGGTCCATCGACAGCCGGCGGGAGATCTGATACTGGGCGTGGTTGGTGTCCTGGTACTCGTCGATGAGGACGTACTTGAACCGGGCGTCGAGTTCCTGGCGCAACTCGATGTCGTGCTTGAGCGCCAGTGCCGGCCAGTAGAGCAGGTCGTCGAAGTCCAGGGCGTTGGCGTCACGCAGCCGCTTCTCGTAGGCGGGATAGACGCGGGCGACGACCTGGCTGTAGTAGTCGTTGGCACGCTGGGCGTAGCGCTCGGGACTGAGCAGCTGGTTCTTCGCCTTGCTGATGGCCGACTGGATCGTCTCGGGTGTAAAGCGCTCGCCGACGCCGGCGTCGTCCAGGGCGATCTTGACGAGGCGGTTGCGATAGTCCTGGTCGTAGATGGTGAAGTTGCGGTCCAAGCCGAGGCGGTCGGCGTACTGGCGCAGCAGCCGGGCGCCGAAGGCGTGAAAGGTGCTGATCCAGACACGGCAACCGGGAACCAGCGCCTCGACGCGCTGGCGCATCTCGTCGGCGGCCTTGTTGGTAAAGGTAATCGCCAGGATATTCGACGGCCGGATGCCCTGCTCCAGCAGGTAGGCGACGCGGTGCGTGATGACGCGCGTCTTGCCGCTGCCAGCGCCGGCGAGGACCAGCAACGGACCGTCGATGTGGGTGACCGCCTCGCGCTGGGCGGGCGTCAAGTCTTCCAGCAGATCGCGCCGCGGCTCGGCGGCTTCCGGCCTCTCAGCATCTCGCGTCATACGTTCCCTCGCCTCCGGTTCCACCGGACCAACTCGCCGGTCCCCTCATGAAAGGTCGGCAGATTTCTCGCGCCGGAGCATGCGCTCGAACGACTTTCGGATTGTACAGGGGGGACCCGGTTTTGCTAAGATCGGTAGGATCGAGAGTGACACCGGGGGAAGGCGAGCCGGCCATGGAAATCGTTGGAATCGGCACCGACATCATTGAGTGCCTGCGCATCGCCCGCATGATCGAGGAACACGGCGAGATGTTCCTGACACGCGTCTACACCGACCACGAAATCCGCTACTGCCAGGACCGCAAACGCGCGATGGAGCACTTCGCCGGACGCTGGGCGGCCAAGGAAGCGGTCTTGAAGTGTCTGGGCACCGCCTGGCGGCGCGGCACCAACTGGACCGACGTGGAGGTGCGCAACGACACCAACGGCATCCCGCGCGTGACGCTGTGCGGGGCCGTCAAGGAACTGGCCGACAAGCTCGGTGTCGGCACGATCCACCTCTCCATCTCACACTGCCGGGCCTACGCCACCGCCTACGCCACGGCCGTCCGCACCCTGACCCCCGCCCGGCCGACCGTCCTCTCCTGAAGCGGCCGCTCACTCGATCAGGTCTTCGCTGTCGTACTCGCGGATCGCCTTGACGGTGATGTTGGCGAAGTGACGCAGCGTGTTGACGATCTGGTAGGGAACGATCCCTTCCTCGTAGTAAAGATAATAGTCGGCCATCAGGACGTCGTCGCGCGGCACCGAGAAGCGGACGAGGATCACGTTATCATTGAGCGTGTTGACCAGCTGGAGCCGGTCGACCTCGGTGGCGTCCTCCTTGAAGCCGTAGGTAGCGACGTACTTGAGCAGCTTGCGCTCCGCCTCAATGCTGATCCAGACCGTGATGCCAGCGTCCGACTTGACCTTGACGTCGCCATCCTCGTCAACCTCGGCCTTCATGAACGCCGATTTGAAGAATCGCTGCAGCCGGGCCGGCGTCACGCCAGCTTCGGGCAAGACGCCGTGACGTCGGCGTCTTCGCCCTCCGTCGCTACTTTCCTCGCCCAGGAGGGAACGCAGGGCGGCTCGCCGTGATGGCGTCTTGACGGGCCTCTCGGGTACGATCCCCTCTTGCGGGGAGGTGGGGGGAGGGGTCAGCTCCTCGGTGGAATGGTCGGGGACCTGCACCTGCTCGCCGCACGAGGGACACTGGCTGGTCTTGCCGGCGAACTCCTCTCCCACGCGCAACTTCTTCCCGCACTTGGAACAATCGAAGGCAATCACGGCGACCTCCGCCCCGCGGGGAAATGGTCTCGGTGGCCGGGGCTGAGTCCGCGAAGCCCCGGTTGCTGTCTGAGGGGGCTTCGTGGCCGGGGCTGAGTCCGCGAAGCCCCGGGGCAATAGCCGGGGCTTCGCGGACTCAGCCCCGGCCACCCGACATTCAACCGCATTCTCCGCGTGAGGGAGAACGTTGTCAAGGAGGGTTCCCTTCCGCCCGTCTTCAGCCGAACAATTCGCGGATCGGCTCGGCGTCGACCAGCGGCACCGGCCGGCCGTCGGGGCCAGGCAGTGCGGTCGAGGGGGCGATGCCGAGGGCATGGTAGACCGTGGCGGCCACCTCGGCGGGAGTGACGGGACGGTCCTTCGGCTCCGCCCCGGTGCGGTCGGAGGAACCGACGACCTGTCCCCCGCGGACGCCGCCCCCGGCGAACAGGACTGACCAGCAGCCCGGCCAGTGATCGCGGCCGCCGCGCGGGTTAAGCTGCGGGGTGCGGCCGAACTCGCCCATCGCGACGACCAGCGTCGTCTCCAGCAGGCCCCGCCCGGCAAGGTCGTCCAGCAGTGCCGTGTATGCCCGATCGAACATCGGACAGAGCGTGTCGCGGTAGTCGTCGAGGGTGGTCGGCAGCGCTCCGTCGTCGGCGTGGCAGTCCCAGGTGATCTCGTTGAAGACGCAGTCAAACATGTTGACCGTGGCCAGCCGCACGCCGTGCTCGACCAGCCGCCGGGCCAGCAGGCATGATTGCCCGAACGTGTTGCGGCCGTAGCGGGCCCGCAGGTCGTCCTTCTCGCCCAGGAGATCGAACGCCTTCTTCGCCTTGGCGGCGAACAACTGGTGCCCTGCTCGATCCCGCGCCTCGCCAGTCGCGCCCGTCTGCTGCAGGGCATCGAAGGCGCGATGCGCGTCGTCGACGGCGTCGAGCATTTGCCGGCGCGTGGTCAGGCGGGCGGGGTCGGCCTCGAGGACGAAGGGCTCGTGGCGGGCGCCGAGATAGCCGGCCGTCTGACCGTGGCTGACGCTGACGCCCGTGTTGCCGATGGGGGCCGGCAGCACGACGAACGGCGGCACTGCTTCTTCGCGGGCCCCGCGCAGGTGCGACAGGACGGCGCCATAGTGCGGGTGTTCCTGCCCGCCGCGGAAGAGGTGTCCGGTCTGCATCAGTTGGTGGCCGGTCTCGTGGATGGGGGCCTCATCATGGTGGACGGAACGGACGAGGGCGAAATGCTCGGCTCGCGTCGCCATCTGCGGGAAATGTTCACAGATTTCAACGCCGGCAACATGGGTGCGGACGGGCCGGAAGGGGCCGCGCACGTCGGAGGGCGCGTTTGGCTTGAGGTCCCAGGTGTCGAGATGGCTGGGCCCGCCGACCAGGAACAGCAGGATGCAATTGACGTTGCCGCGCGACGCGCCGGCAAGAGCGGGCTGCGCCAGCCCGGTCAGGGACAGCCCGACGGCACCGGCAGACAGGGCGCCGGCCCGGAGGAAGTCGCGTCGCGTCACGCCGTCGCAGGCCCGTACGCCCTTTTTCCCCTCGAACTGCAACATGGCTTGTTTCTCCCTCATCGCGGCAAGCGGTCCGCTTGCCGGCTTGCCCCGGGGCACCCGCGCCAGCGGGTCGCGTGGCTCATCCCGTGGTGATGCTATCGCACGTCGGCAGGGGGATGCAATGAAAAATCATCGGAGAATGCGGGAGCGGCACGGCGCCGTCTTCGGGGGGCTCCTTCCCAACTCCAGCCAAAACCGCGCTGCAGCTGCCCAGGACGAGCAGCAAGGAGAGAAATCGACTCATGACATTCTCCACAGGCGCACGAATTCCGCGGGCCGTACGATGCGGACGGGGCCGTACGGGTCGAGCGCGAGCAGGTGGCGGTCGTTGGTGACGAGGGCGACTGCCCTGCCAGCAACGGCGACGGCCACGAGCTTGTCATCCTCGGGGTCGTCCGGCACCACACGCGGCGTTCGCTCCGGTTCGACGACCTCCGCCTCGTCGAGCAGTTGCCGCAGGGCGCCATCGAAGCCACGGACGCGGACGGCCTGGCGCAGGACCTGCTCGTACTCGCGGCGCAGGGCGGGGCTCAGGACGGCGGTCAGTTCGCCGTTCAGGCAGGCCTGGATGAGGCGCCGGCTGGCTGATCCCTCGGCGTAGGCCCCGCCGACGAGGACGTTGGTGTCGAGGACGACCCGCGGGGCGGCAGGAAGAGGCTCGTCGGGGGTGGTCACTGCTTGAGGTCCAAACAAAGGAGTTTCTCGTTATCGCGCAGGTAGAGCCGGCCCCCGGCGAGGGTGGGGAGCGCCCAGCAGTCCGACCCTTCGAGGAGCTTGGCCTCTGCCTTCTTGCGGAAGCCTGTTGGCGTTGCCTCCACCAGTGCCAGCACGCCGCTCTGCGTCAACACCAACAAATGGCCGTCCGCATAGATCAGGCACCCTTTCTCCAACTCGCGGTCGTCAATCGCCCACTTCTCCTCGAACGTTTCCAGGTGGACGCACTTGAGGAAGCCGCGCTGCGACTGGTTCACGTCGAAACCGTAAAGGTGGTCCTCGATGAGGACGCAGGAGGCGTGGTGATTGCGCATTCCCTTGTTGCGACGGACGCGGGCAGGGAGGGCCTCGACCCCGTCGCCGTCCGGCGCGAGTCGCAGCAGCGCGCAGCCCATGTTGTAGGCCGAGGAGAGAAAGATCAGGTCGCCGGCGACGATGGGGGTTGCGATGTTCGCATCGAACTGGGTCGCCCAGGGGTATTTCCACAGCAGCCCGCCATCGGAGGCACGCAGGCCAACCATCCTCCTGCCCGTGAAACAGATGATCTGGCGCACCCCGGCCGCCGTGGCCGCCACGGGAGAACTGTAGCTGGACGGGTCATCGAGGGCAGTCCAGGCGGGTTTGCCGGTCTTGCGGTCGAAAGCAACAATCGATCCTTTGCTTCCCCCGGGCTGAACGATGACCTTGTCGCCCTCCACGAGGGGCGAGCAGGCCACCCCCCAGAGGGGAGGTTTCGCGCCAAACTCGTTCATCAGGTCGCGCTGCCAAAACACCTCCGCGTTGCCACTGCGCGGAACTGCCTTGAGGCAAAGGAACACCCCGCTCGCCCCGACCGTGTAGACACGCCCCTCATGCACCGTCGGCGTCGCGCGCGGGCCAACGGCATGCTGGATGCCCGCGTAGTTCGCTTCGTAGGAGTGCGTCCACAGTTCCTTGCCGGTGTTCGCATCGAAGCAGAGGACGCGCTCCTGCTGGTCCTGCCGGTCCATGGTGTAGAGGCGGCCCCCGGAGACAGCGAGGGAAGCGTAACCTCCGCCGATCGATTGGCGCCAGACTTCCTTCGGCCCCTTCGGAGGCCAGGCGGTGAGGAGTCCCTTCTCCGGCGAGAGGCCGTCGCGGTGGTAGCCGCGCCACTGAGGCCACTCACCTGGTTCCGCAGCCTTGCGGCCCTCCTCCGTGCGCGCGGCGCCCTTCAGGACGGCCGGGTCGTCAACATCTCCTCGGAAGAGTTCGCGGAGTTGGTGCCACCGCGACAAGGTGACCGCACCGGCGAAAGCAAGAACCAGCACACCACCGAGGAGGGAGAAGGCCGTGCGGGTGGAGCGTCCCTTGCGCCGTATCGAGACGAGGCTGGCCCCGACGACCAAGAGCCCAAGGAAGGCCACGACGCCCAGTGCGACCGCCATCCACACCGTCTGTTCCATAACATCGCCCTTGAGCGTTTCGCCGCGGCCGGCAAAGCGCCGTCCGCTGTTATACGCGGCGCCGCCCCGGTGCATCCCTCGCGTTCAGTAGGACGGATTTCCAATCCGTCCGGGCGCAAAGCCGGGACGGATTTCCAATCCGTCCTACAAACCCGTGTTGGCGCGTCGGTCTGGTCGGGGACCGTTCGCCTCAGCGGGCGGACAGGCCCGTCGGCTGCTTCGCCGAGCGGCCAACCACGTCCCAGACCTGACGCTGACCGATGCCGGGCAGGTCGACCAGGCGCGGCCCGCCGGCGCGATAGACGAAACGCTCGCCGACCAGTTCGCGCGTCTCCTGGCTGATACACGGCGCGGTCACGTCGGCCTGGCGCATCAGCCGCGCCGCCAGGTTGACCGGGACACCGACACCGCTGAAGTCCAGCTTCCGATACGTCCCGATGTTGCCCAGGAACACGACGCCCGAGGCAACGCCGATCTTCGCCGGCAGCAGCGGCAGGCCGAGGATGTCGCGCGGCCGATTGAATTCTTCGAGCACCTGCAAGAGGTCGAGCGCCCCGCTGACCGCCCGCTCGGCATGACCGGCCTCGCGCAACAGCGCCATGAAGCCGCCCCCCAGGTACGCCGTCACCTGGGCCGCGCAGCGCTCCAGCACACCCTCCAGGTCGGCGAGTAGCTGGTTGAGCGTCAGCATCACCTGCTCGGGGTCCATGCCCTGGCAGAACGGGACGAAGCCCTTCAAATTCAGGAACAGGACAGTCGCCGGCTCGCTGATGCCGCTGCTGAGCGAGGCGGTGCCCTCCGGCGAGCCGTGACCCCGGACGCGGCGGAAGACGTGCCGCCAGTGCGCTTCCTCGTCGACGCCGCGCAGCTCCTCTTCGATGCGCTCGACCAGGTCGCCGCGACGGCAGGCCTCGGCGCGCTGCAAAGCATCCTGGAGGGCCTCGACGACCAGCCGGGTCGCGGCGCCGTCCTCGGCGAGAGTCCGGGCCACCTCGAACTGCGTCCGGGTCGCCTCGATGAACGCTCGTTTCTGATCGTAGTGGGCAAGGGCCTGGCGCAACAGCGGCAAGGCTTCCTGGTGAAATCCCCGCTCGCGCAGCAGCCGGGCGCGGACGCGGCGAACCTCGGCCAGGCCGCGCTCGAAGCGAGCCTGCTGCAATACCTCCTCGGCGCGACGCAGATGGGCCTCTGCTCCCTCGTGGTTGCCCTCGGCGAGGCAGAGCAGGGCAGCGTCCTTGCGGACGCGCCCCTCCTGGACGGCGCGGCCGTGGCGCTGGTTGTAGACGACGCTCCAGTCGATGTACTCGCGCGCCTTGGCCAGGTGCCGGCGGGCCGAGGGCTTCTTGCCGGCGGCAAAGTCCTTGTCGGCGCGAACCAGGGCGACACGGCCCAGATGGTTGAATAGCTGCGCCTGCGCGCCCGCATCGCCGGCCCGCTGCGCCAGGCGCAGCCCGGCCTGCAGGACTTCTTCGGCGCGGTCGAGGCGTCCCCAGTCGTAGAAGAGCCGGCCGGCTTCCTCGTGGCTGAGCAGCAGCCCGGTCTCGTCGCCGGCTTCACGCTTGCAACGAAGCGCCTGCTGATAGAATTCGCGAGCCGCGTCGAAGTTGCACTTGCCGGCGTAGACGCGGCCGAGGCAGTTGAGCACCGCCCCGGTCATGAAGTGGCCGCCGCCGAACAGCGACAGCGCCTCGTGCAGCAGCGGCACGGCATCGCCCCAGAGTCCCTGCCGGGCGAGCAGATACCCCTCCAGGTAGTTGAGGTGCGCCTTGAGGGCCGTGTCCCTGAGATGGCGCTCGAAGGCCGCGGCGCGATCGAGAAACTGCCGCGCCGTGGCGTCGTCGAACTGCTCCAGCTTGGCAAGCCCCTGTCCCGTCAACGCCCACGCCGTCAGCGCCTTCGCGGCCTCCTGACCCTCGATCCGCTCGAGCCCCTCTTCGTGCAGGCGATCGTCCCCCTCGAGCCAGTCGAGCAGGAGCGTGCAGGCCAGCCGCTGCGCGGGGTCAAGTTCCCCGAGGCGTCCGCGCGTGTCGCGCACTCCCCTGGGCCAGCCGAGCCGGCGCAACGAGGCCAGGAGAGCGTCCAAGTACTCGGGCGATGGCCGCTGCGAATCGGCCGGCCCGGGTTCGGCCGGCGGAGGTGACGAGGGACCGGCTTGCAGGTACTCGTCCAGCGCGGTGGCGAACGCCGCCATGCTGGCGAAACGATGCACCGGCTTCTTTCCCATCGCCTTCAGGCAGATCGCCTCCAGGCGCCGGTCGAGATCGGGTCGGTACGCCGAGGGCGGCGGCGGATCGTCGTGGACGACCTGCACAAGGACAGCGGTTGTCGGTCCCTGGAAAGGGACGCGCCCTGCCAGCAGTTCGTAGAGGATGACGCCGAGACTGTAGACGTCACAGCCGGGGCCCATCGCCGCGACGTCGCCGGTCGCCTGCTCGGGCGGCATGTAGGCCGGCGTGCCGATGATGACGCCCTGGCGCGTGTACGACGACTCGTCGCTCCGGGCACCCGAAGGGTCGCGTCGCGCCAGGCCGAAGTCCATGACGATCGGCTCGCCGCGGCGGTCGAGCATGATGTTGGCCGGCTTGAGGTCGCGGTGGATGATCCCCTGCCGGTGCGCTTCCTCGAGGGTGAGGGCGAGCTTTTGCACCAGTTCGACGGCCCGCCGCGCCTCGGCGGTAAAGTCGGCGACGCGGCTCGACAGCGGCTCGCCATCAATGTAGGCCATCGCCAGGTAGTGGCGGCCGTCGCTGAAGCCGACGTCATAGACGCGGCAGACGTTGGGGTGCTGCAGCCGTGCGGCGGCGCGGGCCTCGCGGTAGAAGCGCTCCAGGGCATGCCCGTCACGGACGACCTCGGGGTGCGGCAGCTTGATGGCGACGGGGATGTCGAGGACAGGGTCGTGCGCCAGGTAGACGGTGCCCATGCCGCCCTTGCCGAGTTCGCGTTGAAGCTGGTAGCGGCCGAAGCGGCGGGGCAGAGCGCCGAGGGCGCCTCCCTCCAGAGGCGCGGCCGGCTCGGTCGGTTGGCCCCTCGTTTCGCCCAAGTCGGGTGCGGAATCTCGGCCCGGAGGCGTCGTGGGGGCCTCCTCCCCGGCGTTGGTGCCCGAAGGTTGTGACGGGTCGGTCATGGAGCGAGTGCTCGTGTATAGTCGCCTCGCTCCGCGAGGCGATGGGTCCGCTCGCGGGACGAGCGGGCGGCCCTCCTGCGCGCCTATTCTATTCCCTGGCGGTGATCGGTGACATGGGCCGCGGCTGGGGCGAATGAAGGAGACGTGCCGCCACTCCGACAGAGCCGCTCCGTGGCGCCTGCGGCGTCGCTAGAGCGCTTTGCCAACGGTCGTAGCGACAGCCGGCTCGCCTGTCGGTTTACTTGCAACGACAGGCGAGCCGGCTGTCGCTACGAGCGTGTGCAAACTGCTCTCGCCCGTCTCAGTCAATAGATGCGGTTACGGGGGGGAAGGTGAGTGCGCGGCCGCAGTTGGAGCACTCGCCGGCGTGGCCGGCCTGGCGCGCCCGGTAGCGCAGTCGGCGCTTGCAGCCGGGGCAGCGGAAGTGATAGAACGGCTCTTCCTTGGGCTTTCGGAGGCGCAGGTACACCCAAACGCCAGCGGCCGTGGCCAAAACCGCCCCGAGGGCGAGCAGAACGAGAGTAGTGTCCATCGCCGGTCTCCTGAGCCAGGAAGTACCGTCACCGCCCTTTGGTGCTGGTCAAGTAGCGACAGGAACCGCCTCAACCGTCCTACCCGCTCCGCAGCGAAGGGTCAACTCATTTCCGACCGCGAAACGGGATGACTTCTGACCTCGCCGGCGGGCGCCTTTTTTCTCCTAATCCCAGCCCCCTTGACGATCCAGTGCTCTGCCCCCAGAATGTCAACGTCCCGCGGGACCGCCTCGCCGGTGCTTGGGCAACACCGGCTGGCGCCCGCGGGACGTTTCCTTTCCAGCGCTCCCTGCGTCTTCCCCGCCAGGCGAGCGGGGCGTGTGAACGCCCCGGTTTCTACCGGGGCGTTCACACGCCCCGCTCGCCTAGTTCCGCTGCGGCGGAAAGAAGCCGGCCTCCGCCTCGTAGACGTGCAGGTGCTTCCTCAGCGCAGCGACACAGCGGTGGTAGTCGTCCTCCGTCCAGCCGCGCTGCTCGAGCAGTTCGCGGGCCACTTCGCCGGTGTCGGCACCGAAACCGCTGCCGGCGTCGTGGAAGTGCTGCGTGACCAGCACGTCCGGGGCGAACTCCGCCAGCCGCCGCACGAAGTGGTCGGCGTCCGCCAGCGGCAGCATCGGCGTCACGCACACGCCGACCGGCAGTCCGGCGGCCCTCAGCTCGCGGAGCGCTTCCCAGCGCCGCTCCAGCGGCGGCGCCTTTGGCTCGAAGGCCTGACGGATCACCTCGCTGTCCGTCGGGATCGACACGTTCACACGGACCGCGCGGAATGTCACCAGCACGTCGATGTCGCGCACGACCAGCGGGCCGCGCGTCTGCACCACCAGCCGCGGCTGATGGTCGGCCATCTCCTCCAGGATGCCGCGTGTCAGGCCCAGGCTGCGTTCCGCCGGCACGTACGGGTCGGTGACGCTGGAGAGGTAGACCGCCTGGCCGGCGACCTTCGGCGCCTGCTTGCGAGCCAGCGCCACCGCATTGACCTTCGCCTGGAGCCAGCGGCCCCAGTCCTCGCGCGGCCGGCGGTTCTGCGGCAAAAATGCTGCGTAACAGTAGACACAGCCATAGGTGCAGCCAACGTAGGGATTGCACGTCCAGTCGAAGCCGCCGCGCTGGATGAACCCGGTCGCAGGAGAGAAAATCGACCTCGCATTGATCTGTTCCATGAGCCGATCCCTCTGGATGAAAAGGACGCATTGCCGGGCACTCCGTGCTTGCCAACACGCAGTGGCTGCCGCACAATACGTCTCGTTCGTGGAGCGTGAAGGAACCGAGGTCGAGAAAAGGAACAACGCGCGTCCGCCATTCAAACTCGCTATTATACCTGTGTACACTTCCTCAGTCAACCAGGAGTCGCAGCCGTGAGAACCGGAATGAATCTGCTGTTGTGGACTACGCACGTCGCCGAGGAACATTTCCCGCTGTTTGGCAAGCTGAAGAAGACGGGCTTCGACGGGGTCGAGGTCCCGCTCTTTGCCGGAGACGCAGCACACTACCGCAAACTCCGCAAGGAACTGGACAACCACGGCCTCGCCTGCACAACGGTGACGTGCGTGAATCCGGCGGCCAATCCGATCAGTCCTGACCCGGGACTGCGCCAGGCTGGCCTTGACCACCTCAAGTGGGCGATCGAAATGACGCAGCTCCTCGGCGGCGAGAGCCTGTGTGGTCCGTACCATTCGCCGCTGGCCGTCTTCACCGGACAGGGACCAACCGAGGACGAGAAAAAACACGGCGCCGACGTGTTCCGCCAGGCCGCCGACGTCGCCCAGCAGGCGAAGATCATGATGGCGATCGAGTACCTCAATCGCTTCGAGTGCTACTTCCTGACGACGGCCAAGGACGCCAAGGCGCTGGTGCAGCGCGTCAACCATCCCCACTTCCGCACCATGTACGATACCTTCCACGCCAACATTGAGGAGAAGGACATCCCCGGCACTATCGCCGGGTTCATGGACGTGGTGGCGCACGTGCATATCAGCGAGAACGACCGCGGCACGCCGGGCACCGGCCACGTCCACTGGGACGAGACGTTCAAGGCGCTCCGCAAGAGTGGTTACGACGGCTGGCTGGTGATCGAGGCGTTCAGCAGAGCACTGCCGGACCTCGCCGCCGCGACGAGAGTGTGGCGCGACCTGTTTCCCAGCACAGAAGAAGTCTACACGGAAGGACTGCGTTTCCTGAAGGCGAAGTGGGAAACCTCAGGCGAGCGGGGGGTGTCAACCCCCCGGTTCTGCCCCGGGCTACCGGGGGGTTGACACCCAGGACGCCGTGTTGCATCGTCAGCGCCAGGGCGACCGCCTCCACCGCCCCGGCGGCGCCGATCAGGTGGCCAATCATCGACTTGATCGACGAAAGCGGCAGCGCACTGGCGCCCTCGCCGAACACGCGCTTGACTGCCGTTGTCTCCATCTGGTCGTTCAACCGCGTGCTAGTGCCGTGGGCGTTGATGTAGTCGACGTCGCGCAGGTCGACGCGAGCCTCGCGCAGGGCCCACGTCATCGCCCGTGCCGCCCCGCCGGCCTTTGGATCGGGCTTGGTCACTGCGTAGGCGTCGAAGCTGGTGCCCAGGCCGAGTACCTCCGCATAGATGATGGCCCCGCGTCTCCGGGCATGCTCCAACTCTTCCAGCAGCAGCACGCCTGCTCCCTCGCCCAGGACGAAGCCGTCGCGGTCGGCGTCGAAGGGCCGCGACACCTCGGCGGGCGGCCGCGTCGACGGGCTCAGCGCCCCCAGCGCCCGATAGGCCAGCAGCAAGAGCGGGTCCATGCGGCTGTCGGCGCCGCCGGCGAGGCAGAGGTCGGCGTCGTCGCGGGCGATCAGCCGGAACGCCTCGCCGACCGCCTGTGTGCCCGCGGCGCAGGCTGTCACGATGGTGTTATTGGGCCCCTGCGCCCCGCAGATCAGCGAGATGTGAGCGGCGGCCATGTTCGGCAGGTACTTCAGGAGCCACAGCGGAAACAGGCCATCGCGGCCGCGCTCGCCCAGCAGGCTGGGCTGGAACTTGCCGTTCCCGTCGACGGCCTCCTTCAGGAGGGGTGCCAGGTCGGGCAGGTCGATCGGCACCAGTCCCGCCCCCATGACGACACCGACGCGCGCCGGGTCGAGGCGGTCCATCGCCAGGCCGCTGTCCGCCAGCGCCATGCCCGCCGCTGCCACGCCGAAGCGCGACGCCCGCCCCATGATCTTCAGATGCTTGCGGTGCTCCGGCGGCACGAGCGAACCGACGTCGGGGTCGTGTACCTCCGCGGCGATGCGGACCGGGTGGCCCGAGGCGTCGAAGCTGCGGATGGGGCCGACCCCGCTCTTGCCCGCGACGCAGGCCGACCAGAACGCTTCCTTGCCGATGCCGTTGGGGCTGACCACGCCCAGGCCGGTGACCACAACTCTGCGCATCGACACGCCTCCCGAGAAACGATGAACGAGGAACGAGGAACGAGGAACGAAAAAAAGACTTCTCTTGGTTCATCGTTCATCGTTCATCGTTCATCGTTGGCTGCGCGCGGTCTCCTTTCCGTTCGTGAACGAGTCGTCAAGTCCCTTAACGGGCGTCGGCGAAAGGTCGCGAGGGCGGGAGGGACTCGGCCCCGACGCTGGCGTGTTTCCTACGTCGCCTGCCGGTCCCGGACAGTTCGGGGTGTCTCAAAGGATGCAGACGCCCTGAACTAACCAATCGTCCTATTTTAACCAGTGTGAAAAGAAAGAGTCAACAGGTGAAGTGGGGAGAGAAAAGGAGGAGCAGCGGCGGCCCGGCCAGTCCCGTACAACCGGCACCGTCTGTCTTGCCGAAAACACCGCCCGTTTCGTCGCGAGCCGCTGGCGAGCGCGACGCCCACGCTCGCCAGAGGCTTGCGGCGAAACGGGCTGACGCCCCGCGTACCCATGGGGACAAGTGACGGCCGTGGGAAGCTGGCACGACAGTTGCAATACCTCCTTCCAGAAGAACGCTTCGTGGGAAGCGTTCCCCCTGCGAAATCAGCCTTCTGAGGAGGTTCCGATCATGTTGCGTCTCGCACTGCTCTTCCTGGTCGTCTCGCTGATCGCCGCCCTGTTGGGCTTTGGCGGCATCGCTTTCGCCAGCGCCGAGATCGCCAAGGTGATATTCTTCATCTTCCTTGTGCTGTTCGTGGTGGCCCTCCTGGGGGGCCTGATGAGCAGACCCTCCGACGTGGTGTAGGCCGTGCTGCAAGGGGACGCCGGAACGAGGCCAGCGTCCCCTTCGTTTTGCACCTCGCCAGGTTAAAAGATCGGCCGCCCCATTCCGGCCTGCGGCTCAGCGTGGCAGGGGACGGCCCATGCGCTGCAGCAGCACACGCATGTCCTCCCACACGTCCTTCTTTTTCTCGGGGCTGCGAGTGGGCAGCAGGAAGGCGGGGTGGTAGGTACACAGCACCGGGATGCCCTTCCACTCGTGGAAGCGACCGCGCAGCCGGCCGATGGTCTGCGTCGTGCCGAGCAGGTTCTGTGACGCACAACCGCCCAGCGCCACCAGGTACTTCGGCCGCACCAGCTCCAGCTGACGATCGAGATACTCGCGGCAGTTGTTCGTCTCGCTGGCCCACGGGGTGCGGTTGTTCGGCGGCCGGCACTTGACGAGATTGCAGATGTAGACTTCCTCGCGTTTCAGTCCCATCGCGGAGATGATGCTCGTCAGCACCTTGCCCGCCTCGCCGATGAACGGCTGCCCTTGCAGGTCCTCGTCGCCACCCGGCGCCTCGCCGATAAAACAGAGGTCGGGATCGAGCGGTCCCTCGCCGAAGACGGTCTGTGTCCGGTTGCGCACCAGTTGACTGCATCGTGTACAGCCGGTGACACGCATCGCCAGGGCGTTCAGCTCCTGCAGCCGCTCCTCCTTCGTCATCTGCGCCACCGGCTTGGTCGAGACGGCCGTCGCTGAATCCGGGATGACGGGCAGCCCGACCGTTTTGCTCGTGGGTCGGGCCGAGACGCTCGCAGAGGCCGGCGACCCGCCGAGAGCCGACAGGCGGTCGAGGACGGTCTTGAAGTCCTGCGGTCGCTGTGCCGGCTGGTCCTCGAGACAGCTTTCCAGCAGCTCGGCCAGCGCAGCGGGGATACTGCGCCAGTGGCGGAGCAGCGGTTGCGGCGTCTGAAACAGGGCGTAACAGCACGTCTTGGCGAAGCCGTAGACGTCGGACGCCGGCCGCACCGGCACGCCCGGCAGCTTGCCCATCTGTTCGGGAGCGGCGTAGTCGAGGGTGCCGGCGATGCTGCTGCCGGTCAGCGTCGCGGAGGTCGCCAGTAGTGTTTCGCGGCCGGTCCGCTTCATCGCCAGGCCGAAGTCGATCAGTTTCGCCTGCCACCCCGAAGAAGGATGAAGGATGAAGGATGAAGGATGAACAGGGGCATCTTCCTTCATCCTTCCGCCTTCATCCTTCATCCTTTTGAGGAGCAGGTTGGCCGGTTTGACGTCGCGGTGCAGGATGCCCCGGGCGTGCGCTGCTTGCAGTCCCTCGCCCATCTGGCGGGCGACCGCGACGAGGTCCTCGACCGACAGCGGCTTCTCCTTTGCGAACTCTTCGAGCGTGACGCCCTCGAAATAGTCCATGACCAGATAGGGGCGCGAGTCATCGGTTGTGCTGGCGAAGCCGCAATCCTGGATGCGGATGATCGATGGATGGTCGATCTGCCGCAGCGCCTGGGCCTCGCCGAAGAGCTGCTCGATCCCACGGTCGAGGTCATCGCCCGTCAGTGTCTTGACCACGACATCGGCATTCATGTACTTGTGCCGGCACAAATAGGCGACCCCGAAGCCGCCGGCGCCGAGGATGCGCTGCGGCAGGTACTTGTTGAGCGGGAACGGCGAAAAGCGCTGGGGGTCGAGCCGTGCCGCGGCCTGTACTTCCTTCAGGGCCGCGTCCCAGTCGCGCCGCTCCAGGGCGGCACGGTAGGCATTGCAATGGGCCTCGGCCTGGGCCTTCGGATCGCCGACCATCTCGGCGACGAAGGCGAAGTCGCGCTGAGCGGCGTCGAAGTCGCCCGAGGCCACCTCCAGCTTGCCGATGGCATTGAGCAGGGCCGGCAGGCCGCGCCGCTGTCCCTCCGGCAAGGCCCGGTAGCGCGCGACGAGTTGCTTGACGAGGTGCCGTTCGCCATCATTGCGGATCGACAAACTGTCGCGGGGCCGCAGTTCGGTGTGCATCAGGTCGAGCTTGTTCTGCAGTTCGAGGACGGCGCCGTAGAGGTCGCGCGTCTGTTCGCTCTGCCGTTGCTGTTCGGCGCGGATGTCCAGGGCGGTGTCGTGCGTGGCGAGGACGGTCTGCTGGACGGCGGCAAGGGAGGACTGGACGTCGAGCAGCACCGCCTCGATGCGGTCGCCCTGGTCGACGAGGGCCTTGTGCAGGCCGGCGAAGGCCTCTTCCTGGGCGCCCTGCAGGGCTTCGAGCTGGGCGAAGGCAAGGCCCTGAAAAAGTTTGGGGTCTTCCTCGACCTGGCGGCGGAAGAAGAAGCGGGCAGCGAGGACGAGGACCGGCTCGCCGCGCTGCGGCCGCAGCGCGACGAAGGCGGCAAGGTTGGTGTAGCCGGCGGCGCGGAGGCCCTCGCCCATCTGTTCAAGGGTCTGCATCTCGGCATCGAGAAGGGCCTGCGGGTCGTTGTAGCGAGCGAAGGCGCCGGCCTGGCGGGCGAGCGCCGGCGGGTCGAGGGAGGCGAGGGCGAGCAGGTTCGCCTTGGCAGCAGCACGCAGTTCGCGCAGGCAGTCCTGGCGGAACTGGGCCTTGCCGGACAGTTCGGCGAGCGGACAGGCGTCGAGGAAGGGCCGGACCTGTTCGCGGAACGCCTTGTCGTCGGCGGAGCGGAAGACGAGCTTGCACTTGTCCCAGAAGGAGTCGCCGGCAAGGGCGACCTCGACGGCCTTCCAGGCCTGTTCGGTGGCTTTCTGCAGCGCGCGGCTGAGGGCCTGGCTGTGGTCGACGAATCGCTGCGTCAGGAAGCCGATGACGCCCTCGGCAGCACCCAGCCCGGCCTCGACCCCGGCGACCTTGCAGGCACCGCCGACCACTCCCTTGAGGGCCAGGGCGCAGAGGTTTTGTGCGATACTCATTTGTTGATAACTCCAGTTTCGGGGATAAGCCCCGCGTACGTGCGAGTTGCGGGCCCGATCTATTATGAGGTCTGATTATCCCCGACGCTTCGAGGCGATTCAAGCATGGCAGGGATTGGGAGCGCGGCACCCTGAATTATTCTGGACAGGGGCGCGCGGCAGGGGTAGCGTGAGATTGAAACGGCTCCCCTGAACGGCGGCGGGCGCGGAGCGCTGATCTCAGGACCGTAGGGGCGACATGTTGGAGGAGAGCGATGGACGAACTACCCGTACCGCCCGAGGCGGAGATCGCCAAGGATGCCTCCGAGTTGTTCCGCGGCTGGATCGTCAACCGGCGACTGGAGTGCGTGCTGTGGCCGGCGGCCTTCGAGGACCACGCCACCTGGGGCGTCCTGCTGGCCGACGCCGCTCACCACATCGCCGACGCCCTGGCGGAGGAGCAGGGCGCCGACCGCGAGCAGATCCTGCGCGACATCGCCGGCGCGTTCACTCAGCAGATGCACGAGTCGACGCGCGGGCATCGCGGCAAGTTCGTCGACCCCGAGGAGTGACCCGCTCGGCCTTGCGTCCACACCCTCAGACAGGCGCATCCCGATGGAACGCAACGATCAGCCCGGACCGCAGCCGGATCAGCCCGCGGCCAACGACCTTATCCCCGTCGGCGTGTGGGCTCGGCTGGCGGTCCCGGAACATCCCGACTTCGTCGGCTTCACCTACGTCGATCGGCAGGCCGGGCTCGACACCCGAAATTGCAGGGAAAGTTTCACGAGGAGTACGCCGACGATTTGCAGGTGATGGTCCACGATGGCGGGCCCCGGCTGACCAGCCGGCATCCCGAGATCGTCTGGGTGCGCGTCGACGGCGGCGACGGCGACGTCTTCACGGGTTACGTCCTCAACCATCCGCACCAGTTGCAGAGCGTCGCCGAGGGCAGCGTGATTCGCTTTATCGTGCCCGAAAGCGGCGAACACCCGCTGATGGTGACAGAGAAGTACCTCGCCGAGCGGCCGCACTGGGAGATCATCCCGTGCAACCGCTGCGGACTGTCCGAGCTGCTCGACGCTCCGTCGGACTTGATCCGCGTCGTCTTTCCGAACCTGCCGGAGGAGTCGGCCCAGAGCACGATGTTCACGGCCTTCTGCGGCGTGTGCGGCGGCCTGCTCGTCGTGCAGGCGCGGGACGCGAAGCTCGGCCGCGCCGGGCATGGGGCTCGCAAGAAAAAGTGGTGGCAGTTCTGGAAGTGACCAGGCCGAAGTGTGAGCCAGGGACACAAGCCCGACGCGCCAGCGAGGGACACAAGGCCGGTCGCCCACAGGGAGGAAGAACGGAGTTGCGTCTGTTCGCGAACAAGGGGTCGCGCCATGCATATCCTCTGCCCGCACTGCCACAACCCCATCGAGGTCGTGAAGCTCTCGCCGCGCGAGGAGATCGCCTGCCCCTCGTGCGGCTCCAGCTTCCGCCTGGAGACCGAGGCGACGACCGGCTGGGAGCGCGGCCCCGGCCAGAAGTTCGGCAAGTTCGAGCTGATGGACACGGTGGGCCACGGGGCCTTCGGCACGGTCCACAAGGCGCGCGACCCGGAGCTGGATCGCACGGTGGCCATCAAGGTGCCGCGGGCCGGCAACCTGGCCCGGCCCGATGAGCTGGATCGCTTCCTGCGCGAGGCCCGCAGCGTGGCCCAGCTGCGCCACCCGTCGATCGTGACGGTCCACGAGGTCAGCCAGCACGACGGCGTGCCGTACCTGGTGAGTGACTTCGTCGAGGGCGTGACGCTGGCCGACCTGCTCTCCGCTCGCCGGCTGTCCTTCCGCGAGGCGGCGGAACTGCTGGTAGCGGTCGCCGAGGCGCTGCAGTATGCCCACGAGTGCGGCGTGGTCCACCGCGACGTCAAGCCGTCCAACATCATGATCGATGACAACGGCCGGCCGTGCGTCATGGACTTCGGCCTGGCGAAGCGAGACGCGGGCGAGATCACGATGACGATCGAGGGGCAAGTGCTGGGCACGCCGGCGTACATGAGCCCGGAACAGGCCCGGGGGGAGGCACACCGGGTCGACGGGCGCAGCGATGTCTACAGCTTGGGCGTGGTGCTGTACCTGCTGCTGACGGGCGAACTGCCGTTTCGAGGGACGCAACGGATGCTTCTGCACCAGGTGCTGCAGGACGACCCCAAGCCGCCCCGCCGTCTCAACGATCGCATCCCGCGCGACCTGGAGACGATCTGCCTGAAAGCGATGGCCAAGGAGCCGGACCGGCGTTACGCCACGGCTCGTGTACTGGCAGAGGACCTGCGGCACTGGTTGAGCGGTGAACCGATCCTGGCCCGGCCGGTGGGCCGGCTGGAACGGCTCGGACGTTGGGCGGGCCGAAACCCCACGGTGGCGACCTTGACCGGCGCCGTAGCCGCGCTCCTGGTCGTTCTCGCTGTTGTTTCGACGGGGGTGGCCGTCCATGTCAGCGGACTCAACACCGACCTGACCCATGCCCGGGACGCCGCCCAGACCAGCGCGGCCAACGAGCGGAAGGCCCGCGAAGATGCGGACCAGAACGCTGAGAAGGAGAAGAAGGCCCGGAAGGACGCGGAGGGCCTGGCCGAGGAGAACCGTCAGCGCCTGGTCCGCTCCACGGTGAGTAACGGCCTGCGCCTGATGGAAGAGCGCGACTTGCTCCGCTCCCTGGTCTGGTTCACCGAAGCGCTGCGGCTCGATCAGGGCCGGCCCCGGCACGAGGAGATCCACCGGCTGCGCCTGGCCAGTGTTCTCCGCGACTGCCCGCGCCTGGTTCAAAGTTGGGTCGTCGAGGGTCGGGGCTCCAATGCTCTGTTCAGCCCGGATGGCCGGCGGATTGCGATTGCCGCCGGCCGGAAGGTGCATGTCCTCGATGCCCTGACCGGCAAGCCTGTCCTTTCCCCTCTGGATCACGCGTTGCCGCAAATCGGTGCAATGCGCTTCAGCCCGGACGGCCGGAGCCTGGCCGTGGCGAGCGAAAACTATGAAAAGGGGGAGCTCCATCTCTGGAATGTTGACAACGGCCGGCCAAGCCTCTCGCCCCTTCGGTTTCGCTTGCCCGTTCGGGCTCTTGCCTTTGACCGCGACGGCAAACGAATCGTCACCACGTGCAGCATGCGCTTCGACACGAGCGAATGCGTCTGCCAGGTTTGGGATGTTGCCAGCGGCAAACCTCTGACACCTGTTTTCCGTCACGGCACGGGCGATCGCGCGAGGATCCACTCCGTCTCGTTCAGCCCGGAGGGCAACTACGTGCTGACTGCCGGGCAGGATGGCACCGCCCGTCTCTGGAAGGCAGCCACGGGAGCCCCGGTCGATGTGGCCTTCACACACAACCACTCGGTAAACCATGCCGCCTTCAGCCCGGACGGGCGCAAGGTGGTGACCGGCAGCGACGGTTTGCGCGGGGGGGAAGCCCGCGTTTGGGATGTCCTTTCCGGCAAACCGATCACCCCAATCCTGAAGCACCGCCACCGGGTCAATCGCGTCGAGTTCAGCCCGGACGGGCGTTTCATCGTTGCCGCCAGCGGACAAAACGATGTCGGCCGCGGCGAGTTCGAGGCCTCGATCTGGGACACCGCCAGCGGGATGCCGGTCACACCGCCGTTACGGCACTCCGGCGCCGTCCTTCAGGCAAGCTTCAGCTGGGACGGACGGTATGTCCTCACGGCCAGCACCGACCGAACCGCCCGCGTCTGGGACGCAGCGACGGGGGAACCCTTGACACCACCCTTGCAGCATTCCCAGCCCGTTCACCGCGTTGGCTTCAGCCCCGACGGCTATTTCGTGCTCACCACTTCCCGACACGAATTCGGCGAGACGGGGGAGGTGCGGCTGTGGGCGTGGCCCGCCGCTACGCAGCGCGGCGTCCGCCGCCTGAGTGTTCCTGATCTGCCAAGTCGGGTTTTGCCGGGAGGCGTTTCGATCAGTCCGGACGGTGAACACACGGTCTTTTTTGCCGGCAACAGCTACGTCGAATCGAACGGGTCTCCCGGCAGCCTGAACGTGGCTCGCCTCCAGCACCTGGCTGCGGGGTCAGCGCCGCCACGTCTTCTCCATCTCGAAGGACACGCCCGACAGGCAAGCTTCAGCCCCGACAGCCGCTTTGTCCTGACGGTCATTGACAACTATGAGAAGCCAGACGAGGGGTCGGAGGTGCGGGCCTGGAATGCGGCAACCGGGGAAGCGGTCGGCCCCGTGATGCAATTCCGGCCCCGACCGGAGTTTGCCTCTTTCCTGCCCGACGGCCGCGGGGTGTTCCTCTTGATCCCTCCCGGGAAGGATCTACTGGGAAAAACCCGTGTCCAGGTCTGGGACCCTTTCACCGGCAAGCCGATCACCGCTCCGGTGCAGTTCGAGATGTGGGGGGGTGCGACAGACGTCGCCCTGAGTCCTGACAGCCGGCGTTTCGTCGTTTCGAGCTTTGGGGACTCGCGCGTTTATGAACTGAGTAACGGACATCCTGTCGGCCCAGCCGTGCAGGTGTCGCCCATTCGCAGCGGCGGCCGTAACGGCAGTGGGCGGCACGTGGCTTTCAGTCCGCAAGGCGATCGTGTCATCGTGACCATGGGCAGCTCCCAGGCACACCTCTGGAAGGTTTCCTCCGAGCAGTCTGCGACGGTCCTCTTGAAGCACGGAGAACCGATCCAGCACGTCGCTTTCAGCCCGGACGGAACTGTCGTGGTGACGGCCAGCGACGATCGAACCGCCCGGTTATGGAATGCGATGAGGGGCCAGCCGCTGGCACCGCCCCTGGAGCATGGCCATCGCGTCACCTACGCTTCGTTCAGTCATCACGGCCGGTGGCTCGTGACCGGCAGCAAAGACAGCACGATTCGCGTCTGGGATTCCGCAAGCGGCGAGCCGATCACTCCGTCCCTGCGTCACGGGGCGGCGGTGAAAGAAGTGGCCTTCAGCCCGGACGATCGACGTGTGATTGCGGCGGGTGGAGGCATGACCTCAATCTGGAACCTCCTCCCGGACAGACGCTCGCTCGATGACCTGACCCTGTTTGCCCGGACCATTGCCTGCCACCAGGTGGATGCCAGCGGCGGTCTCGTTCCGGTCGTGAATGAATCCTCCCTCCCACGGCACATGACGACGGTTGCTGCGTTCGCCCTGGCCACGGCGGTCGGCAATTCCCGTTCGGCGTCTCTCGGACCGGCGGCTTATCTCGGCGGTCTGTTCCAGGCTGTGGCGGTTGCCGTCGCCAGAGCTGAGTCCAACGAGGGCCGTATCGAACCGCACCCTGATCTCCAGGTGCTGCGCTCCCGGCATCCGGCCGAGGCCAACCTGTCCATGGACGACAAGGCTTCCTGGGACCTCACAGAGGCCGAGAAACGAGGCCCGCTATGGCTGCGACTCGGGCAGTGGGAAAGGGCGGTGGTTGACTTCACCAAGGTCCTGGAGCACAACCCCGACCACTGGGAAGCGCGGCGCGATCGAGCCTGGGCCTACGCGTCCCTGCGCCGGTGGGACCAGGCGGCAGCGGATTACGTCAAGATCATCGAAGGGAAACCGGACGGGCCCGAACTTTGGAACTACCTCGGGGTGGTCCGCCTGGCAGCCGGAGACCGCGCGGCATACCGCAAACATTGCGTCGAGATGCTTGCCAAGGCAGGTCGAACCAACGATCTCTCCTTCCTCAATAACGCCGCCTGGAGGTGTGCCCTCCTGCCCGACGCGGTGGCTGATTGGACGACGCCGTTGCGACTGGCCGAGAAAGCCGTGGCCGGCACCCCGAAAAGTGCCAATTATCTCAACACGCTCGGCGCGGTGCTGTACCGGGCCAAACAATACGACAAGTGCATCGCGCGCCTGGACGAATCCGTCGCCCTGCAAGGGAAGATCGGCACTGCGGAAGACTGGCTCTTCCTGGCCATGGCTCACCACAAGCTCGCTCACCGGGATGAAGCCAGGAAATGCCTGGCAAAAGCCGTCGCCTTGATCGAACAGACGACGGCCAAGAAGCCCATGACCAGTCCCGCGTCGCCGCCGGCCTGGCCCTGGCTTGTTGAGATCGACCTTCTCCGACGCGAGGCCCAGGAGCTGATCCTCGGAACGAGCGATACCGGCAAGCCCGCGGGACCGCCGAAGTAACGAAGCCGCCACGGACCTGTGAACCATGGCCGAACCTCCGGCAAGTGAAGTGTTCATCCGGGAAGGCCGTCCCGACGAGGCGGAAACGGTCCTGACGCTCTGGCGACAAGCGGGAGCGACGCCGAGTGTGACCGACTCGGTGGCCGACCTGCGCCACGCCCTCGAGCAGGGCCCGGCATTCCTGCTGCTGGCTGACGTGAATAGCCTTCTTGTCGGCTCCTTGATTGGCAGTTTTGACGGCTGGCGCGGCAACCTCTACCGCCTGGCCGTCCACCCTGACCACCGGCGCCGCGGCATCGCCCGAGCGTTGGTCGCCGAGGCGGAGCGACGCCTGGCCGCGCAGGGTGCCAAACGGATCGCGGCGATTGTCGAGAGCGACCATCCCTGGGCAATGGGGTTCTGGGCCGCGGTCGGCTATTGCCACGACCCTCGCGTGGTGCGATTCGTGCGCAACCTGTGACGCGGCGCCTTCAGCCCCGAAGGGGCGGTCGTCAATAGCCCGAGGCGTGAGCCCTGGGACTCTTCAGCCCCGAAGGGGCGGTCGTCAATAGCCCGGGGCGTCAGCCCCGGGAATGACGCCGGCCATGTGATTCCCGCTCCCAGCCCTGAAGGGGCGGCAGTGGTTTCGTCCAACGCCGGCTCTGTCGCCCCTTCGGGGCTGAAACGCCGGGTTGGTCGGGGCTGCCGTCCCGGGGCTCACGCCCCGGGCTATTGACGCCCGCCCCGTTGGGGCTGAAGAGTCCCGGGGCTCTTGACGACCGCCCCGTTGGGGCTGAAGAGTCCCGGGGCTCTTGACGACCGCCCCGTTGGGGCTGAAGAAGCATGTTGCACGACGAGGAGCGAAACTGCCGGAGGACGTCGATGACCCGATTGCTTCCGCCCGTCTGCTGCCTGATGCTGGCGGTGTCCGCCGCTGCTGCGGGCCAGGAGTGGACGCGTTTCCGGGGGCCCAACGGCTCGGGCGTGTCCGACGCGAGCGTGCCGGTGAAGTGGACCGAGAAGGACTACGCCTGGAAGGTCCGCTTGCCGGGCGCCGGACACTCGAGCCCCATCGTGTGGGGCGAGCGTCTCTTCGTCACCTGCGGCGATGAAAAGACGGGCCGGCGCATTGTCCTGTGCCTGGGGGCGAAGGACGGTCGCGAACGCTGGTCGCGCGAGTACCCCGGCGACCGTAGCGGCAAGCACGAGGACAACAGCTTCGCCACCGCGACACCTGCCGTCGACGAGCGGCACGTCTATATCTGCTGGGGCGGGGCGAAAGACTACCTCGTCGTCGCGCTCGACCATGCCGGCAAGGAGGCATGGCGCACCGACCTGGGCCCGTATCGGTCGGGGCATGGTTTCGGCGCCTCGCCGATCATCCAGGATGGCCTGGTGATCGTCGCCAATGACCAGGACGGGCCGAGTTCGCTCGTCGGCCTCGACCGCGCCAGCGGCAAGGTGCGTTGGAGGGTGCCGCGCAAGGGCAAGGCGACCTACACGACCCCCTGTGTCTTCCATCCGCGCGGGCGGCCTGCCGAGGTGATCTTCACCAACTGGGACCACGGCATCACCAGCATCGACCCGAAGACGGGACGCCAGAACTGGGAGGCGAACCTCTTCGACAAGCGGCACGTCGAGACGGGGATCGCCTCGCCGGTCGTGGCGGGCGACCTCGTTCTCGGGGTATGCGGCTGGCTGGGCGTACGCCAGGAAGTCGTGGCGGTCCGCCCCGGCGAGAAGCCGAAGGAAGTCTATCGCATCACGCGCGGCGTCCCACTCTGCACGACGCCGCTGGTCAAGGATGACCTGCTGTTCCTCTGGAGTGACAGCGGGACGGTGACCTGCGCCGACGTGCGGACCGGCGAGGTCCACTGGCGGCAGCGCGTCCCTGGCAGCTACTACAGTTCGCCGGTCTGTGCCGGCGTGTACGTCTACAACGTCTCGCGCGAGGGCGACGTGGTAGTGCTGGCCGCGTCGAAGCGTTTTGAGCTGGCGGCACGCAACGTCCTTGGCGAGGGCAGTCACAGCACGCCCGCCATCGCCGGTGGACGGCTCTACCTGCGCACCTTCTCGCACCTGATCTGCCTGGGAGGAAAAGAGAGAAAATGACGCCGAGAATCGTAGTCCCCCGGCACGAAGCAACGCACGTAGGTCAGGCTTTCCAGCCTGACGTGGAGGCCGCGTCAGGCTGGAAAGCCTGACCTACCCGACTCGTGACCCGGCAGACCGTTTTTTTCGTCTTTCTGCATCTACAGGCTTGCTTTGGGGATTCCAGCGGGGTTAAGATGATCTATAGTGCGCCTGGAGAGGACACCGGGTCGGCCGGTCCCGTCCTCTCCTTCGGCGATTCGGGGGGGCTGCGTCACAGGGAGTTCTCAATGAAACGATCTTGCTCTCTCCGCCTCAGGCGTGGCTTCACGCTGATCGAGCTGCTCGTGGTGATCGCCATCATCGCCATCCTGATCGGGCTGCTGCTGCCCGCCGTCCAGAAGGTCCGCGAGGCCGCCAACGGGGTTTCGTGCCGGAACAACCTCCACAACCTCGCCATCGCGCTGGTCCACTGTGACATCCAGAACAAGACTCTGCCGCCCATGAGCGGTTCGTACAAAGGCGGGAACAGCAATGGCAACGTCTTTTACTGGCTGCTGCCGTTTCTGGACAACGACCCGCTCTACAATACACCTCGACCAGAAAACAACCCAAACCCCCCGGGGGACCGCTACTCGTGGTACCTGAACGGTGACAACCCGATGGATGCTCCAGCTGGCCCGATCGTCTCGACAACGCTCAAGATCCTGGCGTGCCCTGCCGATCCGGGTTATCCCCCTGGCTCGTTCGGGCAGGGCACCTTTGCCTTCGGATCCTACGCGGCCAACTACCAGGCGTTCGGCGACCCCGAGAGCTACAACCTAAATACCGGCAATTACGGCATGGGGGGGAACGGTTTTGCCAGGCTTACTTCCACGTTCACTGACGGCGTCAGCCAAACGGTTGTGTTCGCCGAGAAATACTCGCGCTGCGGCAACCCCAACTTCCAGACGAACAACTTCTGGGGGTACGGTGCCATCCCAGGCCCACAAGGATGGGACCACAACTATATGCCGATGTTCGCCTACGGCCCCCGAAACCCCAACGACTCCAGAAACCCCTACACGTCCCCAAACGGGGGTTACAACCCCGGCGCGATCGGCCCGACGGTTAAGTTCCAGAACCGTCCCGACATGACGACGCAATGCAACCCCGCCTACGCCCAGACACCCCACATCGGCACCATGAATGTGTGCCTGGCCGACGGCAGCGTGAAGGCGGTCGACTCGGATATCCAAGCCTCGACTTGGTGGGCTGCGTGTACGCCCAGAAACAATGATCGGCTCGGGTCCGAATGGTAGGCGACAGAAGGGTTTCTCCATGACCGTTGGGATCGCGGCCAGGCGGACGAGGAGGTCGACGATGGCCCAGGGCGTCAATCGCAATCCCGGGACGGCCAAGAGGAGACTGCTCGCTTGGCTGGCCCCCGCTGCTCTGCTGCTCGCCGGGTGCAGCGGGGGGAAGGGGGACATCACGGGGGAGGTCACGTACAAGGGAGAGCCCCTGCCCTACGGGCGCATCTCGTTCGTCAGCGAGGTCGGCCGGCACGATGCCTTCCACGCGGACATCATCCGTGGCAAGTACACGATCCAGGGCTGCCCGGCTGGCCCCGTGAAGATCAGCATCGAGAGCCTCAAGCCGCCCACCAAGCAGGAACTTGAGAAGGCCAAGAACACTGGGCTGGGGGAGGGGGGCGGACAGACCATCTCCCCCGAGTTGTTGAAAGCGCTTACCGAGGACCCTCCGCTCAAGTATGTGAAGATCCCTCCCAAATACGCCAAGCCGGAAACCTCGGAGTTGACGTACACGGTTGAAAAGGGATCGCAGACCTATAACATTCCTCTGAAGGAGAAATGAGCGACGCCTGGGAGGCGTGGCAAGTCCGTCGCTGGTATTGTTTTGGGAGCGGCGGGGCGTAAGCCCGCCGGTGCAGCCAACACCGGCGGGCT
>JACOUH010000106.1 GCA_016177925.1 Planctomycetota bacterium
GAGACGCCTGTGCTACGGCCGACGGCAAAACGCTCTAGGTGGTGAGGTCGTGAGGTGGTGTCACCTCACCACCTCACCACCTCACCACCCAACCGCGTGAAGACCATGCGTGCCCGCGACCTGCTCCGCTTCGCCCTGTCGGCCCTGTGGCAGCACAAGGTCCGGACCCTGCTCACGCTCAGCGGAGTGGTCGCCGGTTCGTTCCTGCTTGTCGTCAGCATCGCCGTCGGGCAGGGCGTCGAGGAGACGACGGTCCAGCAGTTCCGCAAGTACGGCCGGCTCCGCAGCGTCAGCGTCTTCCCCGGCTTCCAGCCGCTGGAAAAGATCATCCCGCCGGCCGACCTCGAGGTCAAAGGGCAGATGAGCGACGCCAAGCGCGAGCGCATCCGGCAGGGACTGATCCGCCACTGGCCGCGCAAGCACCTCCGCCAGCCGCCGGCCGCCATGCTCACCAACGACCGGCTCAAGGAGATTGCCAACTTCGAGCATGTCGTCGAGGTCTTCCCCGCCATCCACGAGTCCTGCCGGGCCGCTTTCTCGTCGTCCACCTCGACCAGCCTCGCGCGACGGGAGCACGATGTCCTCGTCTCGGCTCCCGAACCCGGCGACGACAGGTTCCAAGCCCGCGTCGTCGCGGGCTCGCCGCTGCCGCCGTCGGGCAAGTACGTCCTCGTCCACGAGTTCCTGCTCTACCAGTGGGGCCTCGTCACGGAGGAGGACGTCCAGGCGGTCGTCGGCACGAAACTGCACCTGACCTACCGGACGCGGGGCTCGCTGACGGGGCCGGCCCTGGGACTGCTGGGAGGCGGACCGGCTTCCCTGTCACCCATGGAGCGCGACCTCCTGGAAGGGGCCTTGCTCCAGTTGGCCGGCCTGGTCGACAGCCTCCCCCTGTCGGCCGCTCAGAAGAACATCCTGAAGAGGGTGCTGCCTGGTAGCCAAATGGGACCGCACATGGTCGAGAAGGATGTCTTCGCCGAGGACTTCACCATTGCCGGCGTGGTGCGCGAGTGGATGGAGAAAGAGGACAAGTCGACGAGCGGAATGTTCGACTGGCTGACGCGCGACACCGAATTGTTCCTGCCGCTGGCGACGGCACAGGACCTCTTCGGGCGAAGCCCGCGCCTTGCCCAGGCCGGTTACAGCCGGGTCACCGTGACGGTCGACGCCGAGGAGAACGTCGCCGAGGTAACGCAGCGCATCAGCGCCCTGGGCTACCAGTGCTTCTCGCTGGCCGAGGTCCTCGAGAAGGTGCGCAAGAACGTCCTGCTCCTGGGCATCGTAGCGGCGTTCCTGGCGGCGATGGCCCTGCTCGTGGCGGCGGTCGGCATCACCAACATGATGCTGATGAGCGTCCTGGAGCGCACGCACGAGATCGGCGTCATGAAAGCAGTCGGGGCGCGCGACGGCCACATCCAGTTGATCTTTCTGGCGGAAGGGCTCGTGCTCGGCCTTAGCGGCGGCCTCGTCGGGCTGCTCGCCGGCTGGCTCGCTTCGTTCCCCGGCGATCGGATCGCTCGGTCCATCGTGGAGAAGCAGACGCAGACAACGCTCGAGCACTCGCTGTTCGTCTACCCGCTCTGGCTTGTCGTCGGCGTGCCCGTCTTCGCCGTCCTTGTGACGACGCTCGCCGCCGTCTACCCGGCGCGTCGGGCCGCGCGCGTCAACCCGATCCAGGCCCTGCGTCACGAGTGACCGTGTGTTTTGGGATGTTCGGTGCCGGAAGAAAGGTATCAAAGAAGTGAAGGCACGGGGTACAGCTGGGACTCGCAACCAGCTAATCCCCGTGCCCCTTGTGTGGGATGGGTGGATTGGGAGGATTTCGTACTCGTAAGAGGTTTGGGACTCGCGACCAATCCTCTTACCCCTTCCCAAAGTGCAAGCACCGTGCCAATCGTTGAGTTCGTGTTGCGCAGGCGGCTCGAATCACGCAAATCATTGGTATTTCGCATCTTGCGTCTTCACTTTTTTTCGCGGCTCCCTCTCGCGGCGGCCGGAGGCCGAAGGGGTGCCTTGTTTCGACACACCCCTGCTGTCGTATTCTGCTGGGACTGTTCAATTTATCGCAAGAAATGAAAACGCCGAGTTTGCCGGCTTTCCGCCGGCGCGCCGCGCTCCACAGATACTAACCTTTCGACCAGTGACGCTCGATGAACGTGGTGTCGACCTGGCCGTCGACGAATGCGGAGTGCTTGAAGATTTCTTCGTGGAGGGGGATGGTCGTGCGGATGCCTTCGACGCGGAACTCACGCAGGGCACGGCGCATGCAAGCAATCGCCTCGTCGCGCGTCGGCTGGTGGACGAGCAACTTGGCGACGAGCGAGTCGTAATTGGGCGGGACCGTGTAGCCAGCGACAGCGTGGGTGTCGAGGCGAACGCCTGGCCCGCCGGGCGGCTCCCAGCGCGTGATGCGACCGGGCGAGGGACGGAAGTCGGCGAACGGGTCCTCCGCGTTGATGCGGCACTCGATGGCGCAGCCGCGGGGGCGGATGTGCTCCTGTCCGAAGCGCAGTTTCTCCCCCGCCGCGATGCGGATCTGCTCGCGCACCAGGTCGAGGCCGGTGACCAGTTCGGTAACGGGGTGCTCGACCTGGATGCGGGCGTTGACCTCGATGAAGTAGAATTTGTGGTCGCGATCGACAAGGAACTCGCAGGTGCCGGCGTTGGCGTAGTCGGCGGCCTTGATCAGCCGCACCGCCGCCTGGCAGATTTCCTCACGCACTTTCGCCGGCAGGCCCGGTGCCGGCGACTCCTCGACGAGCTTCTGGTGCCGCCGCTGGAGCGAACAATCGCGCTCGAAGAGGTGGACGACCTTGCCGTGGTGGTCGGCGAGGATCTGCACCTCAACGTGGCGCGGTTGCTCGATGTATTTCTCGAGGTAGACGCTGCCGTCCTTGAAGGCGCTCTCGGCCTCCTGGCGAGCGGCCTTGAGGCCGGCCTGCAGACTGATGTCGTTGCGAGCGACGCGCATGCCCCGTCCGCCGCCGCCGGCCGCCGCCTTGATCAGTACGGGATAGCTCATGGCGTGCGCCAGCGCCAGTGCCTGTTTCTCGTCGGTAATCAGGCCCTCGCTGCCGGGGACAACGGGGACACCGACCTTCTGGGCGAGTTTGCGGGCCTCGTTCTTGTTGCCGAGCAGGCGCATCGCCTCGACGGGCGGCCCGATGAACTCGATCTTGCAGGCGCGGCAGACCTCGGCGAAGTGCGGGTTCTCGGAGAGGAAGCCGTAGCCGGGATGGATGGCCTGGACGTTCGCAATCTCGGCGGCACTGATGAGGCGGGGAATCTTGAGGTAGCTCTCCGCGGCGGAGGGCGGGCCGATGCAGATGGCCTCGTCGGCGAGCCCCAGGTACGGGGCGCCGCGGTCGGCCTCGCTGAAAACGGCGACCACTTCGATGCCAAGGTCCTTGCAGGCACGGATGACCCGCAGGGCGACCTCACCGCGGTTGGCAACCAGGATACGTTGGAACATAATCGGATTTCAGATTGCAGATTTCAGATTGCAGATTTCAGACCGAGCAGCGGGCTGAGGCCCTCAGCAATCTGAAATCTTAAATCTGAAATCTGAAATCACCCGGTGGGATCGACCTCGAACAGCACGGTGCCGTACTCGACCGGCTGCCCGTTCTCGACCAGGGCCCGAACGATCACGCCGCTGCACTCGGCCTGGATCTCGTTGAAAATCTTCATCGCCTCGATGAGGCCGACCACGGTGCTGGGAGTGACGCGGCTGCCAACCTCGACGTACGGCTTGGCGTCGGGCTTTTCGCGGTCGTAGAAGGTCCCCGGGGTGGGGCTCTTGATCGGGGACACAGGCCGGAAGGCGGCCGGCGCAGCGGCGGGAGGGGCAGCAGGACTCGGAGCGGTGTGGGCGGCCGGAACGATCGGGGCGGGGACGGCCACGCCGGACACGAGGGCGCCGCGGCGGAGGCGGAGGCTGGCCTTGCCCTGGCGCAGGCTGACCTCACTGAGGTCGTGCTCGCTCATCAGCGCGACGAGTTGCCGGATGGTCTCGACATCGAAGGGGTTGGGACTGTTCGCCGCCTCGTCAGCCACCGCAGTCTCCCTTTCTCAGTCCTTAGTCCTTAGTCCTTAGTCCTTAGTCATTGGCCGACAGGTTGTCCCTAATGACTAAGGACTAGAGCGGTTTGCATTTGCTCGTAGCACAGGCGTCTCGCCTGTGCGCTGTCGCGGTTCGGCACAGGCGAGACGCCTGTGCTACGGTACAGGCGAGACGCCTGTGCTACGGCCGCCTGCAAAACGCTCTAATCGACTTGAAACACGCGCGTCAGCGCACGGGGCAGGTGGCTGAGCACTTCGCAGCCGTCCGGAGTGACCAGCACGTCATCCTCGATCCGGACGCCTCCCCAGCCCGGCAAGTAGACGCCCGGCTCGATGGTGAAGACCATGCCGGGCTCCAGCACCGTCTGCGAACGGGGTCGCAGGGCGGGGGCCTCGTGGACCTGCAGGCCAAGGCCGTGACCCAGGCCGTGTCCGAAGTAGTCGCCGAAACCGGCGTCGGCGATCGACGTCCGTGCTGCCGCATCGACCTCCTCGGCCTTCACGCCGGGATGGACGGCCCGGATGGCCCGCTCGCGAGCCCGGTCCACGACCGCGTGGACTTCCTCGAGCCGCCCGCGCGCAACGGGGGCGAGAGCCCCACTTCTACGGGTATCAAGAACGCGTGTCAAGTCGCTTTTGTAGAAGCGCCCGCTCACGCCCCAGTCGACCAGCAGCAACTCGCCCTCGCCGACGGTGCGGCCGGTCGGGGGAGCGTGCGGCAGGGCGGACCGTGGTCCGACCGCCATGATCGAAGGGAAGCAGGTGCCGCGCCCGCCCGCCCGGCGAACGTAACCCTCCATCGCGTCACACAGGGCGATCTCGCTGTCGTCGGGTCGCAGCAAGGCACAGAGGACCGTGAACGCCCGCTCGGCAATATCGATGGCTTCGCGGATCTGTTTTACCTCAGTATCATCCTTGACCATGCGCAGCCGCTCGACGCGGTCGCCAGCGCCCTTCCACTGCACCGCCGGGAGCAGTTCCTTCAGAGCTTCCCAGTCGGCAACGCTCAGCGCTGTACTCTCGAAGCCGACCTTGCGGAGGCCGAGGCCGTTGAGAACCTCGGCGACGGCGGCGAGGGTGGTCTTGGTCGGCGGGCGGATGTGCGTTTCGAGGCCGGGGCATTCCTCGGCGAGCTGCTCGGTGAAGCGCGGGTCGCTGACGAGCAGGGCCCGGTCGCGCATCAGGACGAGGTGGCTGCTCTCGCCGCTAAAGCCGGTCAGATAGCTGACATTGACGGGGCTGCTGATCAGGTAGGCGTCGAGGTCTTCGCCGGGAAGGCCGCTCAGCAGGCGCTCGCGGCGCCGCGCGAAGTTGTCCATCCCTTGCATCTCCGTGGCTCTTCCTCCTGGTGGAGTTTGATCCTTCTACCATAGCCGAGCAACAATAGGATCGCCAGCCGATTGACTTCTTGCCAATCGCCGATCGCCGAGTTAACTCCCCAGGCTTGCCTTGAGGTCCTTCATCAGACAATTGAGATGCAGTTCGTCAATCGGCGACGGCTCGAAACCAAAGCGCTGGTAGAAGGCGTTTGCAGTGTCGTCCTTGCCGTGAACGAGCACAGCTCGGCAGCCGATGATGTCGGCCGCCTGTGCGGCACGGAGCAGCGCGTCTTTCAAAAGGCCCGCACCAACGCCTTTGCCTTGTTCGGTGCGATCGACCGCCAACCGGGCCAGCAAGAGGATGGGGATCGGGTGCCGAGCCAAGCCCTTGGCAATCCGCGTGGGAGTTTCTTCTCGGCTCACCGAGCCCGCCGCAAGGGTGTAGTAGCCCACCACTGCTGAGCCCCGCCGGGCAACATAGGTCCGTGCCGATTGGTTCTGATGGTTCATCAGGGCGTACTTTTTCAGATACTCGTTCAGTGCGGGTACGCCGCAGTCAAACGTCGAGAGGTCGTGACTCGCCTCCAGGGGAACCGGCCTACTCAGGGGAGGAGTTTCCGAGTCCATCGAAGACGCCCTGTTCGGTAAGGAGTTGCTCCAGGGCGGGGATTTTGCGAGGCGGGGCGTCGAGGGCCTGGCAAAACGCCTTCCACCGTCCGGGCGGAAGGCTGAAATGCACCTGCTCGGCAAGCACCTGCTGGGCTGCCTGATAGGCATTCTCCAGCATGAACTTGCTCAAGGTGGTTTGCCGCAGTTCCGCGGCGCGGGCAATGACCGCCTTTTCGGCGGGCCGCAAGCGCAATTGTACTTTCGTGGCCTTCAGAGATCCGTTTCGTTTTTCCTTTGGCATGGCTTGACCTCATTCAAGCAATTCTATGTACCTGTCCGTACAATGTCCATACGGTCTGTCAAGGACTCTCTTCCGGTTTCTCACGGTCTCCCTGACGAGAGCCGAGCCGAGGACAGTGGCCGTACAGCCCCGCAGCGAAAAGCGCCCCCGTTACGAGTGGGGTGAGCATTCCCGAAGATGTCTCGCTCTCGTCGGGAGGCAGAGAGGGGCTCTTCCATTCATCGGATTCCCCCTTGTCGCCTGCAACGGCGACGTCGGCCCACGATGCTGGGCGGGAACTGCCTCGAGCCATCGCAAGGATGACCGCTTCTTCGGAGGACGCAGGAACGAGGTCGGCGATGGCGCGGTCCCACTGGCGGCGCTGGATCGCCAGAACGCCGCGGTTGACGTGCGCGACGTAGCGTACCATCGGCTCGGCCGGGCTCCCCAGGACCTTGTTGAAGTCCTTCTCTGCCTCGTCGAATTGATTCAGCCGGATCGACGCGAAGCCGCGCAGCAGGTGCGGCCAGAGGAAGTCAGGGCGGCGCCCCAGGCACTCGGTCAGGTGGGTGATGGCGTTGGGCCAATCCCGCTCCTGAATGTGGCAGACAGCAAGGAGCAGGCGTGCCCCAACGTGTTCCGGTTGGTCGCGGACGAGCTTGTCGAGCCGGCTGGCCGCGTCCTTGAACTGCTCCTTCTGGAAAAGTTCCAGCCCTTCGAGGAACGTCTCGAATGTTCGGATGCTGGAGGCGCGCCACCGTCACCGCCTCGGCGCGAAACCGCGCCAGGGCATCGGCGCCGGCCCGCTCCACGAGGATCATCTTCAGCGCCACGATGCGCTTGAGGGCCGTCTGCCGTGCCTTGTAGACGACCCCCACTCCGCCGCGCCCAAGTTCCTCCAGGATCTCGTAGCCGGGGATGTCCGGAAAGGAGGTCGGCCGGGGGGGAACGGTTACCGGAAAGGACTCGGACGAACTCATCAGGATTCCTTCGGAAGGAGGACGATCGCCGCGAACCCGCGGCGAGCGAGGGGCTACGTTGGACGGAATTCTCCCCTCACTGAAGAGGAGCGAGAATGGGGCGCCGAACCGGACACTTTTTCCTGGCCGCCGTCGAGAATGATTCCTAATAAAGAATGGAGTGCGCAAGCGGGGCCGTAGGGGTGGGCGGCTCGCCTGCCCCCGTCGCCGTGACAGACGAGCCGCCTGTCGCTACGGCCCGTCTTCGTTTCGCGCGAGCGAGGCGGAGCGTTTTTTTCTCTTCGTCCTGTCTGTTCTCTCACTGAAGGAGGCCCTCATGGCAGCACGTCCGAAGCCGCACGCGACCGGCAAGACCAAGCCGGGCGACACCAGCGAACGTGTCGGCGTGGTCGAGCTGGAGAAGCGTGGCGTCAACGTCAAGGATCTGCTCGAGAAACTGATCGACGCCGCCGGTGCCGAGTTCACCACCTACTACTACTACACGATCCTGCGCATGTACCTGGCGGGGCACGAGGACTACAAGGAGATCTGCGAGGACGCCCGGCTGGAGGACCGCTCTCACTTCGAGCTGATCACGCCGCGCATCTACGAGTTGGGCGGATCGATTCCGCGCGACATCCGCGATTTCGCCGACCGGGCCGGCTGCCCCGACGCCTACCTGCCCAATCCGCCGACAGCGGCCAGTATCCTAACCGTCCTGCTGGAGGCGGAACGCTGCGCCGTCCGGACCTGGTCCGAGGTTTGCGACATCACCTATGGAAAGGACTTCCGCACCTACGACATGGCGTCGCGGATCCTGCAGGAAGAAACCGAGCACGAGGCCTGGTTCATCGAACTGCTCAGCAAGGAGCGCGACAACAAGATCGTGCCCTCGGGCCACTTCCGCCGCGGCGAGCCGGGCCATGCGCCGTACAGCAAGAACCGCGGCTTCTACAACCCCTGACGGAGTCGACGTGTCGGAGACAGAGAAGAAGCAAGGCGAAAAGGGCGTCACCTACCCGGTGACGTTCGTGTCGGGCAGCGGTGAGGTCCAGGTGGAGGCGGCCGGCGACGAGTACCTGCTCGACGTCGCGACCGCCGCTGGCCTGGACCTGCCTTACTCGTGCCTGCAAGGTTGGTGTACCACCTGCGCCGGCCGGCTGCTCGAGGGCAAGGTCGATCAGTCGGAAGCGCGCCGCCTCTATCCGCAGGACAAGGAGGCCGGCTTCGTCCTGCTGTGCAGCGCCTACGCCCGCTCGCCCCTGCGCATCCTCACGCACCAGAAGGATCAGATGCGGGCCTTCCGGCGGGCGCACGGTCTGCCGGCCCCGCGCGGGTGATCGCATGACGAACGGCTGGGAGCACGTCCGCAATCTTCTCTCTGGCCCGCTGACTCACGACGGCCTGCCGTGGCCATTCATTCTGCCTGCCCTGCTGTGCGATCTGCGCTGCCGCTTCCTGCCCAAAGGGACGGCCGGTCGCGGCCACCGCGCCGTCGCTCGCAATGGCCGCGTGCTGCTGTGCAGCGACCTGCCCTCTGACCGCCTCGACGGCCGCCCCGCGCTGGTGCGTCTTCAGACCTGGCACAAGGTGATCCTGCCAGGCGAGTCCGCAGCGCCGTACGGCGTGCTCCTGTACGTGCGGACGAAGGGCGAACCGGCGGGACCATCCTGGACGACAACGCTCGTGAAAGTGAATGAAGCGGGCGGCGATCTGCGCCTCGACGTGGGCGGCGGGATGGCGCTGGCGTTCTTCGCCGGGGGAGGCAGCTGATTAGCCCGACGCGCTACCAGCCCGAAGCGCGAGCGAGGGTTCGCTGTGTGCCTCGCTGGCGCGTCGGGCTAAGAGATCCTCGCTGGCGCGTCGGGCTCGTCTGCCGGCGGCGGCGGAGGCAGCGACACCCAGATGTCGCCGAACGTCTCGTCCTGCTCTGCCTGGACGCTGAAACGCCGCGTCAGCTCGAGGATCGCCAGGAAGTAACCGACCAGGCGCGAGCGCGTGTACGGCGGCAGGAACAGGCGGGACAGCGGCAATCGGTCCGCGCCGCGCAGGCGGCCGAGGACCTCTTCCATGTAGACATGCACCGGCGTCTGATCGATCGAGATTTGCTGCGGCTGCAGGGCGAGGGTCTCGCGCAGCAACCGTCCGAAGGCGCTGACCAGGTCCCACAGTTCGACCGGCCGCAGCGGAGTTGGCCCCGACGGTGTGGGCGCCGGCGGCTGTTGTCGCGGCAGTCGCTCGGCCTGTCGCTCCGCCTGCTGCTCCAGCAGGGCGGCGGCATCCTTGAAACGCTTGTACTCGAGCAGTTGCCTCACCAGTTCCTGGCGCGGGTCCTCTTCCTCGGCGCCCGACTCCTCGGGCCGCGGCAGCAGCATCTTGCTTTTCAACTCGGCGAGTGTCGCGGCCATCACGAGGAAGTCGCCGACGCGCTCGACGTCGATGACCTGAAGGACGTCGAGGTAGTGCTTGAACTGCTCGGCCACCCGGGCAATGGGAATGTCGCGCAGGTCGATCTCATCGCGCTTGACCAGGTAGAGCAACAGGTCGAGCGGGCCGTGAAAGACGTCGAGGTCGACCTGATAGTCCATGCCGCAAGACTCGCCGGTTGAGGTACCTTGCCCGTCCCGCCCGGGCTCCCTGCTCGATTGTCTCGCGGGGCATCGCCCCTGGCAACGTCAGGCGGCGCTTTCGATTCGTATCGGCGGACATCCTCGCTGACCTTGAAGCGGGGCCGACGCTACAATGGGCAGATCGCTCCTGCCCCGCTTGCCCGGTCCCATGCAGTTCCTCGACCTGACGCTGCCGTCTGCCGTCGCGAACCTTGCCCTGGATGAGGCCTTGCTGCTGGAGGCCGAGGCCGGGCGCGGCGGCGAGATGCTGCGCCTGTGGGAGTGGTCGCATCCTGCCGTCGTGCTCGGCTCGGGCTGCGTCTTGCGCGAGGATGTCGACGAGGACGCCTGCGCCGCCGACGGGGTGCCCGTGCTGCGACGCTCGAGCGGGGGGGGCACCGTGCTCCTGGGCCGCGGCTGCTTGCTCTTCAGCCTCGTCCTCGCCTTTGACCGCTCCCCCGCCCTGGCCACGGTCCGCCCGTCCTACGGCTATATCCTGGAGCGGTTGTGTGAGGCACTCGCCGACATCGTGCCCGGAATCAGGCAGGGGGGCATCAGCGACCTGGCGGCGAGAGGGCGGAAGTTCTCTGGCAACGCCCAGCAGCGGAAGCGCCGGTTTTTGCTCCACCACGGAACGCTCCTGTATGACTTCGACCTTGCCCTGATCGGCCGCTACCTGCGTCGGCCGGCCCGACAGCCGGAGTACCGCGCCGGCCGCGATCACCTCGACTTCGTCAGGAACCTGCCGTGTCCGGCTGAGGAACTGCGCAACCGTCTGTGTATCGCCTGGCAGGCGGAAGAACGTTCGTCCTGGCCGGAAGAAGCGGTGGCGGAGCTGGTACGATCGAAATACAGCACGGCGGAGTGGGTGCGCCGGCGTTAGCCGGCCTCTGCCCTCGGCGCGGCGCCGCCACCCCGGACAAGGTGGACGGCCAGCCCCATGATCAGGGCCAGGAAGAGCAGGTTGCGAACCACCAGGACGACCGCCAGCCGGACGGTTGGCTCCCTGATCGCCCGAGGCACACGCCGCGGGGCCTCCGGATCGATCAGGTCGAACGTGAACAGGAAGGGGACCAGGACGGTGCTCAGCGCGCACACCAGAAGGAAGCCCGTTGTGAACAGCCTCCGGCTGCCCCGGCCGAGAGGAAGCAGGGCCACCAGGGGTGCCAGCCAGAGCAAATACTGCGGCGAAAAGACCTTGTTGGTTGCGATGAACAGCATCAGGAACAGGAGCGTGAAACTGATAAAGGGGCGCGGGTGAGCCCGGGCCAGGGTGGCTCCCGCCGGGGAGTCCACCCCCGCCGCTCCAGAGACCCGCCGGAAGCGGAGCAGCACAACGATTGCCCCCACGAGCGCGCCGGCTGTCAACCAGGGAGACAGCGCGACCAGGGCGGGCGTCAGGGGCGAGTGGACGTTGATGCTCCCATAGGAGTAGTCCACCGTGACGGGGTGCCCCAATGAACGCAGGACCAGTACCAGGGAGCCGTAGAGCGAGTCGATCTCGATAGGCCGGGCTCGGTGGTAGCGGAAGAAGTCCAGGCAGTGCTCACCCGTCCAGAGGTAGAAGGGCACAAACCCCACGACAACCAGGCCCAGCAAGAGGCTCCCCCGGGCGGCGAATCCGGCCAGCGCGCGCGGCCGCCACATCTCCAGGGGCTGGCTTCCTGGCATTGCGCCCACCACCCAGATGGGCGCGAGCACCACGGGCACGAGCTTGAAGTGGATTGCTACGGCCAGGAGCGCAAACGACCAGCTATAGTGGGCTCGACTGGCCAGAAGGGCCAGGGAGAGGAGAACCAAGGCGGCCAGGACGAGGTCGAGACGGTCGTACAGTAGGTGCCAGAGCAGCATCGTGCTCGCCGCGTAGACCAGCAGCCGCTGCCCCTGGTCTCCCTTGCTCTCGTCAGGGATACTCGATGCGGGCCGGTTTGACACAAGGCCGGAGCGCCAGCGATGGGACGTTCCCGCGCTGGCGCTTGGGGCTTGTCGGGTCCCCGCGCTGGCGCTTGGGGCTTGTGTCCCCTCTCCCCGCGTTGAGGGGAACAACCGGCGGCAGAGCACCACGACCAGGACCAGCAGGGCCCCGTCGACGACTGCCATTCCTGCATGGAAGGTAAAATAGTAGCGTGGTTTCGCGATGCTGTCCTGCGGGCCCGCGTCAACGACCTCGCCTCGCATCCCGAGCGCGGGCAGGCGCATGACCACCAGGGCCAGCGGCGGATACTCCACGTCCTTATACTCGTCGATCGGGGCTGCCAGCGTCCCGGCGACGTCGGCCTCCTTCGCCTCCCGCTCCACCTTCTGGGCGTGGAACTCGTAGAACGACACGCCGGTGCGTGAGGCGGCCTCGTGCTCCTGCGCATAGCGCGCATAGATGCCCACGTCGCTCGCCGGTTGAGGGAACGGGAGGACGAGCAGGCGGCTCGCCAGGAAGACGCCGCCTGCCAGGAGAAGGAGCGGCGCCTGCGTCGGTTTGCCGGTTCCGTTGCGCGTGCGCGTCATCGGCACGGACCTCTCTGAATAGCTCCCCGCAACAGGGAAAGTGGGGCAGGCATCTTGCCTGCCAGCTCTTCCGGCAGGCAAGATGCCTGCCCCACTTTCTGTCCTCTCTGGTCGGGGACCACTGTCAACAAAGCGTGACGCACGCCGTCGCGGGCCTCTCCCACTGTCTACAGAAGTGGACACCTCCCGTGGACTCCGTGGACCGCCGAAGAAATAATTGGCGAGCGCCGCCACACAGGGCCGATCTGCCACGGTCGCAAAGGCCCTCTTCCCATGAACTTACGTCGACCAATCGTCGGTGTTTTCCCACTTCCGTAGTATTTCTCCCGATGTCGCCCGGTGGATGGCACGCGCCGTGCATTCTTCTTCCCCACGCTTTACATCACAATGCAATCTTCGACTACCACCCGTGGGGCTGGTATTCGAGACCGAGCGTGCAGGAGTGTCGTTCCTACTTCCTTCCATTGAAAGGGCCGAGTCCATGAAGAAGTACCTCACCGCCGCCAAGAAGTTCGTCCGCAAGTTCATCACCCGCCAGGAGGAAGGCGCCACGCTGGCCGAGTACGGCCTGCTGCTGGCCCTCATCGCCGTGATCTGCATCGCCGCGATTACCGTCCTCGGCACGAAGATCAGCAGCATGTTCAGCTCGGTCGCCGGCTCCATCTGAGCCGGGGAGGGAAGGGGAGCACGGCGGTGCCGGCCGCCCGCCTGCTGAAGCGAGGGCGAGGTCGGCCGACCTCGCCCAGCGCTGCCGTACCGTGATCCCGCCTGACTTCTGCTGGATGGGGAGAGAGCTTCTCTGCCCGAGCGAGCCCTGGTCATTCGGCAGAGAAGGCGAGGCAGACGGGCAAGTTTGCCGCCTCGTCTTCTTTCCCGGAGGGAGGGGAGCGTGCGTGTGTTCCACAGAATCCTCACCCGCCTCTTCTCCCGGCGCGACGAAGGGGCGGCGGTGGCTGAGTACGCCGTTGCGCTTCTTCTCATCGTCGTGCTGACCATCGCGATCATCAGCCTTCTTGGGGGCTCCATCAGTAGCTTCTTCGAGAGCGCCTCGAACACGATCTGAAACCCGAGAGGACGGTCGGGAGGCGAACCCCCCTGCTCAGAATTGTTCCCAGCTTCCTTCCATTGAAAGGGTTAAGTCCATGAAGAAGTACCTCACTGCCGCCAAGAAGTTCGTCCGCAAGTTCATCACCCGCCAGGAGGAAGGCGCCACGCTGGCCGAGTATGGCCTACTGCTGGCCCTCATCGCGGTGATCTGCATCGCGGCGATTACCGTCCTTGGCACGCAGATCAGTTCGATGTTCAGCTCGGTCGCCGGCTCCATCTGAGCCGGGACCGCACCGGGCGGCCCGCGGCGCTGCTTGTCGGACCGGATCGGACGCGAGCCCTTTCGCCGCGTCGGGCTTCCAGGCACTCAGCTAGCACCAAACGATAGTTGGGGGCTTTGGTGTGAAGAATGACCGGCAACGGGGGTGGCATGCTTTCGCGGCCCGCGCTGGTTTCGCCCAGACGTTGACCCTGGGGGCCGCGAAAGCATGGCACACACACACCGTAGCGTTCGATTGTTTACAGAGAAGCTTCCATCTATCGTTTGGTGCCAGCAACGGATTGTCGTTCATCCCAGAAAGGCGACGGCTCGCTCCAACCGCGTCAGAGAGTCGATGCTCATGTTTGAATCTCTTCCCATCCCTGTCGCCGTGGTCCTGGTCGCCTGCGTCGCGCTGGCGTTTATCGATCTATGTAAATATAAGATCTACAATATCTTCACCTACCCGCTCCTGCTCGCCGGCCTGGTCTATCACGGGATGACGGGCGGCCTGCCCGACCTGGGCGACAGCCTGCTGGGCACCCTGCTGGGCTTCGGCCTGCTGCTGCCGTTTTACGCCCTCGGCGGCATGGGCGGTGGCGACGTCAAGCTCATGGCCGCCGTCGGCGCCTGGCTCGGCCTGCCGCTCACCTTCGTCGTCTTCCTCGTCAGTTCCTTGCTGGCGGGGGTCTACGCGGTGATCCTGGTGGTGAGCTACGGCCGGGTGCGCGAAGTCTGGCTCAACCTGCAGGTCGGCTGGCTCCGCTTCCGGGCCCTGAGCCGCCAACTGGGGGCCGATGACCGGCTCGAAACCGAGGTCCAGAACCCCGACCGGGGCCGCCGGGTCGTCCCCTTCGCCCCGATGCTGGCGCTGGGCCTGTTCGTGCTCCTGCTCGGGGTTCGCTTCCTGAGCCGGCCGTGACGGCGGGTGATTGCGATTCCAAGGTGTCGGCGCCCTGGCCGGGCCGGGCGTTCGCATGTTCGTCTTGACTCGTTCCCTGGCGGAGGTGTCTCGTGAGTACTCGTTCCATCCTGATTGTTTTGCTGGCCCTCGCCTGCGGCGGCTCGGCCGTCGTCGGCATCAACACGCTGCGCCAAGGACCGGGCGAGCCGAAGGCGGACACGGTCACGGTGGTGGTGGCCGCCGCCGACATCGGTCCCTTTATGTCCCTTTCCTCGAGCATGGTGACAACGCGCGAATACCCCAAGGGCTCAGTCCCCCCCGGCGCCGTCACCCGGGTCGAGGACGTCCAGGACCGAGTTTGCTTGACTTCCTTGCTCAAGGATGAGACGATCCTTGAAGGCAAGCTCTCGCCGCGCGGCGCGGGGCGGGGCATCAGCTCGGTCATCCCCAAGGGGATGCGGGCCTTCACCATCAACACGCCCAGCGTGGCGTCGAGCGTGGCCGGCTTCATCCTCCCCGGGAACAAGGTGGACATCCTGCTCACGGTGGTCAGCGGCGGGGGGGCCGACGACCCCACGGGCGGGGGGAGCACGACCACCCTGCTGCAGAACGTCGAGATCCTGGCCGTCGACAAGCTGCTGGTCGCGCCGGCGGAGAATCAGGTCAACGCGCAGGACCTGCGCTCGGTGACCCTGCTGGTCACACCGGACCAGGCTGCCAAACTGAACCTGGGGCAGAACAAGGGGACGCTCCACCTCTCCCTTCGGAACCTCCTGGATAGCGACCCCGCCCAGGTGAGTGTCGCCACCATGTCCGACCTGCGCTTCTTCCAGGGCCGCCCCTGGGACGAGCGGCTCAAGGGCCTGCTGGAGACGACGGGCAAGTTGCTGGCCAAGAAGCCGGAGAAGGAGAAGGCGCCGGTCGTCCCGGCAGCCGCGGAGGAGAAGCGTCGCCCGCTGGTGATCCAGACCCTGCACGGCAGCCAGGCCGGTGCCGTCCAGTTGCGGTAGACAGCAGGGCCATTGCCCGGTCCACCAGACCGATCGAGGATACACAATGAGGGCCTGCATCGTCAGTGACCATGAGGCGACCACCACGCAGGTGCGGGAGGTCCTGCTCCGCGAGGGCCTGGACTGCCCAGTCGCCGACCTGTTCTCCCTGGACCTGGCGCCCGACCGGCTGGCCCAGGGTCATCCCGAGTTGATCATCGTGATCCTGGCGCCCGATCCAGAGCGCGCCCTGGGCGTAGTGAGTCAGCTGCACCTGCTGACGCCCGCCCCCATGCTGGCCGTCGGCCCGACCCACGACTCGAGGCTGGTGCTGCGTACCCTCCGCGCTGGGGCCGCCGACTACGCCGACGACAGTGATCTGGAGGACGAGCTGCGGACCGTCCTCGGCCGGCTGCGAACCGAGTTGCCCGCCCAGGCGGAGCCGGCCCGGACCATCGCCGTGCTGGCGCCCAGCGGGGGCAGCGGCTCCAGCACCCTGTCAGTTAACGTTGCCACCGTCCTGGCCAAGGATCACAAGAGCGTCCTGCTGCTCGACCTGAAACTGCAATCGGGCGACCTGGCCGCCCTACTCGACCTGAAGCCGACCCACACCCTGGCTGAGTTGTGCCAGAATGCTGCCCGCATGGACCGCATCATGCTCGAGCGCTCCCTGGTCCGGCACGGCAGCGGGGTCCACCTGCTGGCCCCGCCACGCTCCCTCGCCGACGTTGGCCTCGTCACCGCCGACGGCGTGCGTCAGGCACTCAACCTGGCGCGGGGCTTGTTCCCCTACGTGGTGATCGACCTCGACCACTCGTTCGGCCCGGAGCAACTGCAAGCCCTGCGTTTGGCCGACGTCGTGCTGGTCGTGCTTCGCCTCGATTTCACCTGCCTGCGCAACACGCAACGGACGCTCGACTACCTGGAACAGCTCGGCATCGGCCGGGACCGAATCCGCGTGGTGGTCAACCGCTACGGCCAGGCCAAGGAAGTGCCCGCCGCCAAGGCCGAGGAGGCCCTGGGGACGAAGATCTTCCACTACGTCCCGGAAGACGCCAAGACGGTCAACCGGGCCAACAACAATGGGGTGCCCATCGTCCTGGAGAGCCCGTGGGCGAAGGTCTCCCGGAGCTTGTCCAAGTTGGCCCAGAGCGTCAACGGCCGCCATGGCTGACCCCGGCTTGGGGCCCTCGCCCCCACTTCGGGGGAGAGGGGTTGGGGGTGAGGGGGGGACAAGTATACGGGACGCGGGCCGGTCTGACACAAGCCCGGAGCGCCAGCGACGGGACGTCCCCGCGCTGGCGCTTGGGGCTTGTGTCAGCGCTCCCCGCATCGAGTGTAACACCGCGAACCAGAGAGGATGACGGACCATGTTCAGCCGAGCCCAGGCCAACGGCCACAACGGTCAAGCCGCCGGTGGCGACGAGCGCCTCCTCCAGTACAAGAAGGAACTGCACCAGCAGCTGATCGCCAGCATGGACCTGTCGGCCATCGGCACGATGAGCGAGGAGGAGCTGCGCCTGGAAGTGCGCCGGGCCGCCGAGGAGTTGTGCCGGCTCAGCTCCGACCTGCTCAGCCTGAGCGAGCGCGAGCGGCTGGTCAACGAGGTGCTCGACGAGACCTTCGGGCTGGGGCCGCTGGAGCCGCTGCTGCGCGACCCAACGATCACGGACATCCTCGTCAACGGCCCCAAGATGGTCTACATCGAACGCGGCGGCCGGCTGGAGCGGGTCAACGTCGCCTTCAATGACGAGCGCCACCTGCTCCAGATCGTCCAGCGCATTGCCGGCCGGATCGGCCGGCGCGTGGATGAGACGACGCCGATGGTCGACGCCCGCTTGCCTGACGGGAGCCGCGTCAATGCCATCATCCCGCCCCTGGCCCTGGACGGCACCCTGGTTTCGATCCGCCGTTTCGGCGCGAAGCCGTTCATGATGGCCGACTTGATCGCCAAGAAGGCCATCACGGCGGAGATGGTCCAGTTCCTGTCGGCCTGCATCAAGGCCCGGGTCAACATGATCGTCTCGGGCGGGACCGGCTCGGGCAAGACAACGCTGCTGAACGCCATGTCGGCCTACATCCCGCTCGACGAGCGCGTGGCCACCATCGAGGACGCGGCCGAGCTGAGATTGCAGCAGCCGCACGTCGCCCGCATGGAGACGCGCCCGCCCAACATCGAGGGCGTCGGCGAGGTGACGACGCGCGACCTGGTCCGCAACGCTCTGCGTATGCGGCCCGATCGCATCATCGTCGGCGAGTGCCGCGGGCCGGAGGCGCTGGACATGCTCCAGGCGATGAACACCGGCCACGAGGGCAGCATGACCACCATCCACGCCAACGATACCCGCGACGCGCTGTCCCGCCTCGAGATGATGGTCGGCATGGCCGGCTTCGACCTGCCCATCTGGATCATCCGTCGCCAGGCTGCCTCTGCCCTCCAACTCGTCGTTCAGGTGGCCCGCTTGCTGGGGGGAGCACGCAAGATCATCAAGATCTCGGAGATCACCGGGATGGAGGGGGACGTGATCAGCATGCACGACCTCTTCGGCTACAAGCAGACAGGCGTCGACGAGGCCGGCAACGCCCAGGGCTACTTCTTCGCCTCCGGCCTCCGGCCCAAATGCCTGGAGCGTCTGGAGACCTGTGGCATCCGCCTGCCGGTCGAGATGTTCGAGCGGCGCATGCTGACCGGATGAGGAACGAGTTCAAGAACCCACAATCAATTGCCCTGGTTAGCCGCGACGCGCTAGCGGAGCGCTCCGCTGGCGCGTCGCGGCTAACCGAACTTGGTGGAGCGCTCCGCTGGCGCGTCGCGGCTAACCGAACTTGGTTGCAAACGCGCCCTAAGGTGAACAGGAACAGCAGTCGGAGGGAGAGAAGGTGGACGCAGCACTGTTAGTCCTGATGCCGTTCCTGGCCGGCATACTCCTTGTCGCCGGTGCCTACTCCGTCCTGTCCGACCTGTTCCTGCGCGATCGGTCCCGGCTCACCCGGCGCGTCGACGACGAGTTCTTGAAGAAGCAGCGCGAGCGTGTCCAGAGGTCGGCGCTGTTCAAGGACCTGGGCCAGTCCATGCCCAGCTCGACAGACACCGAGGAGAGCGTCAGCTGGCGGGAGTGGTTTGAGTCGCTGGTCGAGCAGGCCGGCCTAGTCGACCTGACGCCCCGGCGGCTGCTGTCGATCATGGCGGGGACGGGCTTTGGCGTCGGCGCGGTCCTGGGCCTCCTCCGGCAGAGCCCGCTCACGGGGCTCGTCGCCGGCCTCGCGGGCGCAGCCGTCCCGTTCCTCTACGTTGCCCGCAAGCGCAAGGTCCGGCTCGAGAGGTTGATGGGTCAGTTGCCGGATGCTTTCGACCTGATGGGCCGCGTCATCCGCGCCGGCCAGACCATGTCCCAGGCCCTGCAGGCCGTCGCCGACGAGTTCGACCAGCCCATCGCCGGGGAGTTCTCGTACTGCTACGAGCAACAGAACCTGGGCCTCTCTCCGGAAGTCTCTCTGCGCGACCTGGCCCGTCGCACCGGCCTGCTCGAGATCAAGATCTTCGTCCTGGCCCTGCTGGTGCAGCAGCAGACGGGGGGCAACCTGGCCGAGATGCTCGACAAGCTGGCGGGGATCATGCGCGAGCGGTTTCGCATCCGCGGCAAGATCCGAGCCCTGACGGCCGAGGGCCGCTTCCAGGCGGCGGTGCTGTTGGCCCTGCCGCCGCTGCTGTTCCTGCTCATCCTGGGAATGAACCGCACGTACGGGCAGGTGCTCCTTGACAACCCGGGGCTCCTGATCGGGATGTTCGTCTCCGAGGGATTTGGCGCCTTGTGGATTCGCAAGATCATCAACTTCGACTACTAAGAAGCGGTTTCAAAACTTTGTGGGGCAGGTCGCTGACCTGCCTGGCGCTGGCAGGTCAGCGACCTGCCCCACGTTTTGAAACCGCTACTCGTAGCGACGGGCGGCTCGCCTGTCGCTCTTGTGGCCGCGACAGGCGAGCCGCCCGTCGCTACGAGAGACTACTAACCGACGGGGAGAAGTGCCATGCCCGCGGATGACTCGGCCAGCTGGGTCTTTTTCGTGGCGGTCAGCAGCTTCGTGTTGCTCATCTTCACGCTCCTGAGCGGGCGCCGCAACCGTTTGGATACCCGGCTGGGCGACCTGGCCAACCGCGGGGGCCCGACACCCCCCCCCGACTCGGTCGCGGACTTTGCCCGCTCGACGCTGCCGAAAATGGGGGCCGCGCTGGTCCCCAAAGACGAGGAGGAGCGGACCCGACTGCAGACCCGGCTGATTCACGCCGGGTTGTATAGCCGGCAGGCCATGGTCTTCTTCCTTGGCGTGAAGGTGTGTTTGATCATCGGCCCGGCCCTCCTCGGCCTGTTCCTGGGGCTGCTCGGGCTGGTCAGCGTCCAGGAAGGCGTGATCTTCGGCGCTATAGTCGGCCTCTCCGGCATGATCGGCCCCAGCTTCTGGCTCGACCGGCGGAAGACCGAACGGCAGACCAGCTTTCGCCGCGCCCTGCCCGACGCCCTCGACGTGCTGGTCATTTGCCTCGAAGGGGGACTGAGCCTTCCGGCGGGTTTGCGGCGCGTCGCGGAGGAGCTTCGGACGGCCCACCCCAAACTGGGCGCTGAGCTGAACATTGTCCAGCGCGAGGCGCAGATGGGCCTCTCCTCGGGCGAGGCCCTGCGACAGTTCGCCGAGCGCTCCGACCTGGAGGAAATCCGCAGCCTGGCCTCGGTGGTCATCCAGTCCGAGCGTTACGGGGCCAGCCTGGTCAAGGCCCTCCGCGTCCATGCCGAAACGCTCCGGATCAAACGGCTCCAGTACGCCGAGGAGATGGCCCAGAAGGCGGCCACCAAGGTCCTCTTTCCCACGGTCCTGTTCATCCTCCCGGCCCTGTTCATCGTCATCCTCGGCCCCGCTGTCATCCAGATCACGCGGATCTTTGGGAACCTGCACAAGTAACGGCCACACGGGGAATACCTTGCAAGAGCGGGAGGGAGAAAAGCCTAGATAGCTTCCTGCAACAGGGAAGGTGGTCTGGGGTGGGCCATGCTTGGGCGGCCTTGTGCGGCTGGGTCGATCCCCCGGACCACGCGGGCCGCCCAAGCATGCCACGCAGCCGCCAGGGGACCACTTTCCCCAATCCCAGGAGCTATTTAGACCTCACGCTCAGCGTGAGGAAGTTTCCTCTCGCGGAGCGTGAGGTCTACGATGGATAGAAGACGCTGGAGCAGAATACGACGAAGAGTGCCTCGTCTACAGAGATGGGGAACATCCCGAGGCACCGCGCAAGGATGCATCTGGTTCCTGGCTTGCCGGGACGGCCTGGCCCAGGAGGCACGCATGGAATCGCAGCAGGACGAAACGAGAGAGCTGACTGTCTTGCGCCAGCTCTGGGGCCGCTGGACGGCCGTCGTGGAGCTGTTCGCCCGGAAGGGCCGTGGCCGCCGCCGGGTGGACCCGGCCGGATACCACACCCTCCACCACGAGTTGGTTGCCGTCTGCCAGACGCTGGCCACGGCGGGCGACAAGGCGACCCGGCCCTACTACGCGAACCTGGAAGCGCTGTCGCGACCCTGGCTCACCTGCCGGGTCCTCGAGCAGGCCGACCGGGAGATTCTTCTGGACCTCCTCCTCCGCTGCCAGCAGGTCCAACGAGAGTTGGTCGGCGAGAGCTGGGCTGAGGTTGTCCGGCGCTGGTTCCGCCGTGTCGCCGTGGTGATGGCGGTGTGCCTGTTGCCCGCCGCCCTGGCCTGGGGGGGGAAGTGGATCGGGCCGAGGCTGGACGGATGGTGGCGTACCTGCTGGCTCGCCCTCCAGCAGCTGACGAACACCCAGCTGCTCGTCGTCGGTGGCACGGTTGCCGTGCTGATTGCTGCCGCCCTGATGCGGGTTTCGCGGCGCTGAACAGGGGGAGATGCATCATGCGAATCAGAGGATCAGTCGGTCGCCGGCCTGGCCGCCCGGCGGCGGCGGCGGCGGAGTTGGCGGTCCTTCTGCCCGTGCTGGTGACCATCGTCCTGGGCTGCGTCGATTTTGGGCGGTTCGCCTACAACTACATTGCCGTCACCAACGCCGCCCGAGCCGGCGCTGCCTATGGGATGATGAACAATTACACCTCGTCCACCCAGAGCACCTGGACGGCAGGGATCACGCAGGCGGCCAGGGATGAGTTGACCCAGCAGGTCGGCAGTGGCAACGTCGGCAACGTGACGGTGACCGTCACCCCGAGCACCGATTCAAACGGCATGCGCCGGGTGAGGGTCCAGGTGAGCTACCCGTTCACGACGATCATCAGCTGGAACTGGACCGGGCTCGGCATCCCCAGCAGCATGACCATGCGGGGACAGGCTGAGGTGCGCTTGATCCGCTAGAGGGAAAGTAGCCCGCCGCTCCGCGGCGGTTCTTTTCCCGCCGCGGAGCGGCGGGCTACTTTCCCAAGTTGGAGAAACGACCCATGCGACTGCGACACCACGACAGGGTCCGCCGCGGCCTGACCCTGGCCGAAACCGGGCTCGTCATCACCGCCTTGCTGATGCTGGTCATGGGGACAATCGACCTGGGGACAGCCGTGTTCCGCTACCACGCGCTCTCCCAGGCAGCGCGCCAGGGCGTGCGGCAGGTGGTCGTCCACGGCTCGCTCGCCCCCAGCGGGTGGAACGGGGGCCCGTGGGGGCCCCCCGCCAGCTACCCGAGCAGTAACCCCTACACGGTCACCGCCTCCGACACCTCCGACCAGATCGCCTCCGCCGTCCGGCCGTACCTGTCCAATATGGACCCCGACCAGGTGACGGTCACCGCCCAGTGGATGGACAGCAGCAACCAGGCGGAGAAGCGGGTCAAGGTGACGGTAAGCACAACGTGGCAACCGCTGCTGCTGTTCGTCTTCGGCAACACCACCATCAACCTGAGCGCATCCTCCATGATGCCCATTGCCCACTAAGGAGAGCGCCGTGCGACTTCTCGCTTCCTCCCGCTCCTGCGGCCAGAAGCGGCCGGGCAAGACCCTGGTCCTGTTCGTCCTGCTCGCCCCGATCCTGCTCGGCATGACCGGCCTGGTCCTCGACGCCGGGCTCATGATGGCCGCCCAGCGCCAGGCTCAGAACGCTGCGGATGCGGCTGCCCTGGCGGCCGCCTTCGACAAGTTCCGCGGCAACTCCGACTCCACGGCCCTGGCCACCGCAAACACGTTCCTTACCAACAACGGCCTCAGCGGCATCACCCTCACCCTCAACGCCGGCGCCACCAATGCCCTGAACATCCCCCCCCAGGACCCGGGCAGCACCGGCAGCCCCTACGCGGGGGTGGCCAATTACGTCGAGGTCGTCGTCACCAAGCCCGTCACCACCCTGTTCATCCAGGCGCTGGGGATCAACTCCAGCCAGCAGGTCACCGCTCGGGCGGTGGCCGGCTACGAGCCCGTGGGCGCCGGCGAGGGCGTGTTTGTCCTCGATCCCACGGCGAGACCGGGGCTTCAAGTCAACAGCAACAACACGCGCCTCGTTGTCAATGGCGACATCACCGTGAACTCTCAGGGAGGAGGCTACGACCAGTTCGGCGTCCTGATCAGCAATGCGACCTCCGCCGTAAAAAATGGTACGAGCCTGACCACACCGGCGCCGATCGTCGCCTCAACCCTGAATGTGGTGGGCGGTGTCGATAGCGTCGACAATGTCCGCGCGTACGATGCCGCGTTCAGTGGCAACGGATACTACTACGACACGAGCAACCCGGATCGGCCTCTGATTGCACGAGTGCCGATCGCACCCGATCCGCTGACCAACTCGAATTATACCCTGCCGACGCCCACAACGAGCAGCACGGGCACCGCGGTCGTCAATACGGATTACGGTAGTGTCTCAGTCGGCAACAATGAAACGGTGACATTGAACCCCGGCATTTATCGCCAGATCACTATCACCGGTGGCACGGTCACTTTCAACCCCGGCATTTATGTTCTGAGCCCCTCGGGCACCACCCCCAACATCTTTAACATTACTGGCGGCACCGTAACCGGCAACGGAGTGATGTTCTACAACACGGGGAGCGATTACACGGCTACCACCGGAGCGCCGGACAGCAGTGACGGCAGTGCGACGCCCAATGCACCCAACACCACGAAATTCGGCGCCTTTCAAATCAACGGCGGCACGGTATCGTTCGTCCCGCTCACCGATTCAAACAGCCCCTTTAACGGATTCCTTTTCTACCAGAGAAGGTGGAATACCACCACCGCCGCCATCTCCGGCAACAGCAATAGCCTCAATCTCCAGGGCACTCTGTATGCCAAGTGGGCACGATTCCAGGTGTCCGGACAGGGCACCTACCAGGCCCAGTTCCTTGTCGGTTCAATGACCATCGACGGTGGGGCGACCGTGACCATCAACGCCGCCGGCAAGAACATCGGCAAGGCCAACCTGGTGTTCCTGGTGGAGTGACCGCCCCAGCCAGTGCCGAGAGAGCGGTTTCATGGGATTGCTCACGCAACAACCTCCCCCGGTTGGCCCGGATGTCCCCGCCGAGCAGACCATCCCCCCTCTGCCCCGGCTCGTGGCGGTCGAGGGGGCTGCGTCCGCGGAAAAGGCGGAGGCCCCGGCGGCGCCGGTGGATGTTTGCGACACCGGCATGGACCGGGGCGTGCTGCTGGACCTCGCCCTGAAGACGGCCTTCACGGTCCCGCAGTGCAACACCGAGTGGGTCGCCCGCCAGCTCCACCTCCCGCAGGTCGTGGCGGGCGAACTGCTGGAGCAGCTGCGCACCGATCACTTGCTGGAGGTCCTCGGCCAGGCCGGCCCGTTCGGCTACCGCTTCAGCATCTCGCAGCGCGGCCGCGACCGCGCCTCCCGCCTGCTCGAGGTTTCCGGCTACGTGGGCCCGGCCCCGGTGTCCCTCGCCGCCTACGCCGCCTTCCTCGACTGGCAGCTCAGCCACGCTTCGCGCGTCACCCCCGGCCAGGTGGAGTCCGCCCTCGACAGCCTGGTGCTGACGCCGGAGGCTGCCCAGGTGGCCGGCCTGGCGATCTCCTCCGGGCGGAGCCTTTTCGTCTCCGGTCCCCCCGGCAATGGCAAGACAAGCCTGGGCCGCCTGCTTCACGAGGCGCTGGCGGGCCACCTGTGGGTGCCCCACTGCCTTGCCCTCGAGAGCAGCATTATCCGGGTCTACGACCCCCAGCTTCACCAGCTCTTCGACGTCCGGGCGGAGCAGTCCTGGGCAGTCGACCAGCGCTGGGTGTGCATTCGGCGGCCGCTGATCATCGCCGGCGGCGAGACAACCCTGGCGTCGTTCGACCTCGCCTACAGTTCGTCGCTGCGCTACTACGAGGCCCCGCTCCATCTGAAGGCGAACGGAGGCACCTTCCTCATCGACGACTTCGGCCGCCAGCGAGTCGACCCCCACGAACTGCTCAACCGTTGGATCATCCCGCTGGAGCACCAGGTCGATTACCTGACGCTCCACACCGGGCAGAAGATCCAGATCCCGTTCCGGCAGATGCTGATCGTCGCCACCAACCTCCCTCCTGAAGCCGTGACCGACCCGGCCTTTCTCCGTCGCATGGGCTACCGCCTCCGACTGGGGAAGCCCTCGCCCGAGCAGTATGCGGACATATTCCGCCGCTATGCCGCCCGCTACGGGCTCGCTGTACCGCAGGACCTCCTGGCCCGGCTCCTCGCGCGCTACCGCGCCGAGAGTCGAGACCTGCGGGCGTGCGAGCCGCGCGACCTGATGGAGCGCGTCCGCGACATCTGCAAGTTCCGGGACACGCCCCTGGAGCTGACGGAGGAACTCCTCGCGCTCGCCTGGGTCGGTTATTTCGGCAATTGAGCTATCGGGCTTGACGGCGTCTTTCGGCCGGCGATAGGGTGAGCGCAGACGCCCCGACCGCGCAGAGGAAGTCCCCATGACGCCGACCAGTACACGCCCGGAGACAACGCCTGCTATCCCACCCCTGGAGGACGGGCAGTGCCTCAGCCGCGACGAACGCCGCTACGCCCGCTCGTGAGAGGAGAGGGCTCTGTTATGTCGTCTTCTCCCGAGCCCGGCCCTTTCCGCCCGTACACGCCGATCCTGGCGACGCTGGGCTACGTGATGGCGCCCGACGGCCGGCGCGTGCTGATGGTCCATCGCCATCGCCGGCCGGGTGACGCTCATCTTGGTAAGTACAACGGCCTGGGCGGCAAGCTGCACGCCGGCGAGGATGTGGTCGCGGGCTTGCGCCGCGAGGTCCGCGAGGAGGCCGGACTGGAGTGCGACGAGCTGCTGCTGCGCGGCACGATCAGCTGGCCGGGTTTCGGCAAGCACGGCGAGGACTGGTTCGCCTTCGTCTTCCGCGTCGACCGCTGGAGCGGGCAGCCGCTGACGGAGAACCCCGAGGGGACGCTGACGTGGATCGACGTCGACCGTATCCTGGAGCTGCCGCTGTGGGAGGGCGACCGCCACTTCCTGCCACTGGTGTTCGAGCGGACGGCGCGGCAGTTCCATGGCGTCATGCCCTACCGCGACGGCCGCCCGCTGCGCTGGGAATATAGCCTCGTTTGATCGCTCCTACCCGTCCGACCGCGGAGCCTGCGGCCGGGCTGACGTTCGAGCCACGGGGCAGAGGTCAGGACGTGGCCTTGCTTGCGCTGAGGGCTAGGATCGCCTCGTGGACCGCCTCGCACAGGCACGGCAGGTTGTCGGCGGTCTCAATGCGCTGCCGGTATGGCTCAAGGAGCGGTCCGAAACTTCTCTCCAGCATCCCCAGCACATAGGCACGGCAGTCGCGGAAGTAGAGCCGCTGGAAGGTTTCGTCCCACGCATCCCGGCGCGAGCTGTTGACGGGCCTGTTGTGGGGGGCGGCCCGAGCTTGCCATCCATCTTCTTTCCTCTCCTCGGCGATACAGAAGATACTACAACTGAAAATCTTCGAGGCTCTTCAAGTCGAGAACCTGTTCGACCGCAGTTTGCAGGCGAACGAGGTCGTTCGTCCCCTCGATCCGTTGAACCAGGTCTTCGGGCAACGGGCCGAAACGCTTGGTCAGTAGCGCCCGCAGATCCTCGCGGCGGGTAAGTAGCGCCCCCTGCTGGCGGCCCTTGGCCATTGCGATATCCACCAGCGTGTCTCCCAGCTTCTCGCTCATTTTGCCGATCTCCTCTCGCTGCGCCAGGTCATCTTGCGCGGCCTTGACCGCCTCGAACAGCCGCGCCCGTTCCGGTTCGGGCCGCTTCCAGGCGGCGTAGGTGAACACAACCCGCATCAGGTCGTACCAGCGGACCTGGTCGCGCCCGTGCAGCGCTGTCAGCTGCCGGACCGTCTCCCGGAAGACGCGCTCGAAGGTGTCGGCCGACTCCTCCTGTGCTCGCACCACGGCCAGCGCTTGCAGCCACTCGCGGCCGGTCTGGAGCAACTGCTCCGGCGTCCGCTCGGACAGGTTCCAGAATAGCGGACGCCAGTCCGGGGCGAAAGCCTGGAAGGCGGCCGGCTCACCGAGCAATTCGCGCAAGCTGGTGTTGCTGCCCCACGGCCGCGGCGCCGTGTACAGCACGATCGGCAGTACCGGCCGCAGCTGCAGCGGTGGGCGCGGCGGCTTCAACCGCTCCCACTCATGCCACTGGCGGTCCCAGTAGAGCACCGCGAACAGCAGCAATCGCAGCGGGATGAGTGGGTCCGTGTCGCTCTGGTGCTCCAGCAGCACGCACACCAGCGCCCACACCTCGGTGTCCCCGACGCGGTAGGGGATCTCAAAGGGAAGGTCGGCCTCGCGGCGACGCCAGTCCTCCAACGGGAACTCGCGGTCCAGCAGGCGCGCCCGCGCGCAGTCGAAGCCGCCCGCCAAGTCGGGCACGGCTTGCTCCAGGAACTGCCGCAGGTTCTCCGGGTTCTGCAGCGACTCGCGCATCATCCGGTCGACCGCGTCACGGATCGGCTCATCCCCGGCAACGCTCGCCATGACAAAGTCTCCCATACACATCGCGCACCAGGGACAGTTTCTCCTCCCAGCGGAAATCACGCAACGTCTTTGCCCGGCCGGCTGACCCGAGCCGTCGCCGCAAGTTTCCGTCGGCGGACAGGCGGGTGAGGGCGCCGGCGAGCCCGTCGAGGTCACCGCAGCGGACAAGCAGACCGTCCTCTTCGTGACGGATCACGCCCGCCACGCCGCCAGCCCGGTAGCCGATGTTCGCTGCCCCGTTGGCCCACGCCTCCAGCAGCACGATGCCGAACGAGTCCGAACGACTCGGCAGGGCGAACACGTCGATCGCCGCGAAGAAGTCGCGCTTCTGCTGCTCGTCGAGCACCCCCAGCCGCCGCACCCGTGCCGCGTCGGGATACGTCTCCCAGTAGCGGCGGAAGTTCGTCATCTCGGGCCCCGCCAGGACTAGGTGGAACCGCGCCCCGCCTGCCCACGCCCGGGATGCCGCCTGCAAGAGGTCGATTGAACCCTTCTCCCAACTGTTGTTCGCCAGGTGGCCCACAACGACCTCGTCGGGCGCGGCGCCCCACGCGCGCCGCGCCGCCTCGCGGTTGCCCCCGGTGCAACTCTCCACGTCGACACCCATTCCCTGCACGATCAACTTCTCCGCGGTCACACCCGCCGCGATCAGCGCCTGCCGCTCAACCTCCGTCTGCACGAAGACCCGCGCCGCAGCATGAGCCAACGACAGCAGCGCCGGCCGCGTGTACGCCCGACGTATCCGGTCTTTCGGATCTTCCGGATCGCCCGTGTGTACGAATGGCGTCAGGACGAACGGTACGTCCAGCCGGCGCGCCAGTCGCAGCCCGCACGCCAGCGGCCAGCCGTAGGGAAACGCGGTGGCGTGGACGACGTCGAAAGCACGGTCCGGGCGGCCAGCGGCTCGCCACATGCCCGGCGCGATCGGGTTGTGTCCCATGCAGAGCAGTTGCCAGGTGCGCGACGGGATGAGCGATAACGGCTTCAGGAGCCAGCGCTGGGCAGGTAGTCGCCACAGCGCATAGCGGCGCACCTCGACGCCGTCCTCGACGCGGACGCCAGCGGGCAAACACCGGCCGCGACGGCTCCAGAACGCTTCCAGGTCGAGGGCGTTGGTTGTGAAGACAGTGACGTGATCGCCGGCCGCGGCAAGGTGGCGCGACAGCCGCGCGAAATAGGCCTCCGAGCCGCCCAGCGCCGGCAGGTAACGCTGCACAAAGTGGGCCACGCGCAGTGGCGCGTCCCCTCGATTCCCTTCGGGTGCTGTCATACAATTCCATTTTGGGAGCGACCCCAGCCGCCGGCCATTGGCCGAAATCCGGCGGGCGGATCGGCCATCAAGGAGATACGGGATGTCCAGAGGGGAAAAGCCCATCGCCATCTCGCGCATGGCCGCGGCGGTGCAGCCATCGGCGACGCTTGCGGCCGGGGCGCTCGCCCGGCAGCTACGTGCCCAGGGCAAGACCGTCTTCGACTTCAGCCTCGGCGAGCCCGACTTCCCCACGCCCGAGCACATCTGCGCCGCTGCCGTCAAGGCCATGCGCGACGGCCACACGCACTACACGCCCGCCGCCGGCATCCCCGAGCTGCGTTCCGCCGTCGCCCGCTGGTATCAGAAAACTTACGGGATCACTTACTCGTCTGAACAGGTGGTCATCTCCTCGGGGGCCAAGCACTCGCTGCACACGGCCCTGGCTGCCCTGGTCGGCCCCGGCGACGAGGTCATCATCCCGACGCCGTACTGGGTCAGCTACAGCGACATCGTCCAGATGACGGGCGCTTCGTACACGCTCGTGCCGACGACCTTCGCGAGCGGCTTCAAGATGAACCCCGGGCAGCTGCGTAGCGCCATCACGCCGCGCAGCAAGGTGCTGATGCTCAACTCGCCGTCCAATCCGACCGGCACCGTCTACACGCGCGGCGAACTGGAGGCGCTTGCCGACGTCATCCTCGAGCACGGGCTGGCGGTCCTCAGCGATGAGATCTACGAGAAGCTCGTCTTCGGCGACGCCAGGGCGACCTGCTTCGCCACGCTGCGGCCTGGACTTGCCGACCGCACGCTGACCATCAGCGGGGCGAGCAAGTCGTACGCCATGACCGGCTGGCGCATGGGCTGGACGCTCGGGCCGGCGCACATCGTCAAGGCGATGGGCAACATCCAGAGCCAGCAGACCGGCAACCCGTGCAGCATCAGCCAGTACGCCGCCCTGGCCGCCGTCGAGGGCGACCAGGAGTGCGTCGAGCGAATGCGCAAGGAGTTCGAGGCACGCCGCGACCTCGTCTGCGGCCGGCTGTCGGCGATGGCGGGCGTCCGCTGTCCGCTACCGGGGGGTGCGTTCTATGCTTTCTTCGACGTCTCCGCCCACTTCGGCCGCCCGCTTGGCGGACACAAGGTGACCGACTCGGTGAGCTTCTGTCGCGCGGCGCTGGAGGCGGCGCACGTCAACCTCGTGCCGGGCTCGGCGTTCGGGGCCGAGGGCTACGTGCGTCTGTCGTACGCCACCAGCCACGAGCAGCTGCAGGGCGGCCTCGATCACCTCGAGGCGTGGCTGAGGGGCTGAGCATTTCGGGGGAATGCCAATGGGGGTGCTGCTGCTAACCGAAGACGAGGTGTGCCAGCTGCTGACGATGGACGACGCCCTCGAGGCGGTCGAGCAGGGGCTGCGCAAGATGGCGCTGGACGAGGCCTTCAACATGCCTCGCAGCCGCGTCCAGACCGACCACGCCATGCTCCACGTCATGTCGGCCGCCGCCAAGTCGCTCGGCGTCATGGGCTACAAGGCCTACGCCACCAGTCGCAAGGGCGCCTGCTTCCTCGTCGGCCTGCACGACGGCAAGAGCGGCGCCCTGCTCGCCCTCATCCAGGCCGACTATCTCGGCCAGGTCCGCACCGGCGCCGCCAGCGGCGTCGCCACCAAGTACATGGCGCGCCCCGACGCGACCACTGTCGGCATCTACGGCAGTGGCAAGCAGGCACGCACGCAGGTCCAGGCCGTCTGCAAGGTGCGCAAGATCAGCCGCGTCCATGTCTACAGCCCCAGCGAGGAGCATCGCCACCGCTTCGCCGAGGAGATGAGCCGGCTGTGCGAGACAGAGGTCGTCGCCGTCGCCCACCCTGAACTCGCCGCCCGCAACATGGACATCGTCATCACTGCCACGGCCAGCCGCGAGCCGGTCCTGCACGCTTCGTGGATCGCCGAGGGCACGCACATCAACGCCATCGGCTCGAACTTCCTTGGCAAGGCCGAACTGGATGCCGAGACGGTGCGGCGCTGCAACCTGATCGTCGTCGACAGCCGCGACCAGGCCCGTCTCGAAGCCGGCGACTTTACCCAGCCCCTGGAGGCCGGCTTCCTGCGCTGGTCGGAGATGCGTGAGCTGGGCCAGATTGTCGTCGGCCGCTACAACGGCCGGCCGCACCAGCAGGACATCACCCTGTTCAAATCGCTGGGCATCGCCGTGGAGGATATCGCCGTCGCGGCCAAGGTCTACGCCCGCGCCCAGGCCGCCGGCGCCGGCCGCACCATCGACTGGTGATCCCCGCAGTCTCCCTTGATTGACCATTCAAAGAAGCGCGCACCCCGGACGCCAAATGATGAGAATCAGGCAGTGGCGCGAATGCAATGCAACCTTCTAGCCGTATTCTAGTGGACTAAAGATCACTTTGCCAGAGGGACCTTCTCGCCGGAGGCCCTGAAAGGAAAACTGCCGGTCGGGGTACTACGTCATAGAGGGGAAACACGGCGGGCCCGAGTCCTTTTCTCGCGTCCACAGGGGGCTTGCGCCCGTCGCGGGCCGGGAAAACGTCTTTGACCGATGAAGGAGGGGGTTCCCTCACGGCGTTGGGATTTCGTAGACGTGCAGAGCCACGGGAGCGTTCCCGTAGCCGGTGCCCTGTCCGCCGAAGCGCTGGTACAGGTCGACGCCGCGGAAATCGTCGACGAAGAAACCATCGTCCGACACCAGCTCGCGGTCCTCGAACAGGACACGCACCTTCGTCCCCTTTTTCAGCCCGGTAATGTGGATTTTCGTCTTCCCCAAGGTCTCGGGAGCCGGCCGATCCTCCTGATCGCCGAAGACGACATGTTCCTTGCCGTCGGGAGTGACCAGGGTCGTGTGCGACCACCACACACGCCCGCCGTCATGCAGGAACGCGACCCCATCGAGCAACTTGTCCGTGGCATCGAGCTGCGCCAGCGGCACCTCGAGCTTCACCCACTCGCCGGCCTTCGGCAAGTGGCCCAGCGAGACCGTCTTGTCAGGGAGGAACGCCAGGCAGTGCGGGGGGACCTCGTTGCCCCAGCCAAGGAAGCCCGAGGCATGGCGGTAGAAGCTGCGCAGGAACCAGTGGGCGGAGTTATTCTCCTTGCGCAGTTTCGCGACATCAAATGGGCCCCAGCTCGCCGCGTGAGTCCAGCGGCCATCGCACTTGACGAGGGCGACGAGGTTCTTGGGGGACGCCTTCGCATCGAGCTTGACCCACGTCGTCAGTTTGCTGCCCTTGGGCCACTTCCGCAGGTCCACAAGGTACTGGATGCCGTGCGGGCAGGGGCCGACCGACGGCGGGCCGCCGGTGGCGTTGTAGCCGTTCGACTCGTCGCTCCACTCGTGCCGGTCGGACGTGACGCGACTGCGGCCGGCCGGGGATTTCTCCTCGCTCCAGCGCCAGGTGCCGAAGCTCATGCCATGCGTCGTCGCCGCCATGATGTACGTCTTGCCGCCGCGCCGCCGCACCATGTGCTCCAGCGCCGGCTCGGTGTGGACCTGCGGCGGTTTCTCCTTCGAGTAGATGACGGGTACGAGCGATTTCAATTCGGCATGGAAACCGCGGAAGGTCGAGGGATCGCCGGGCCCGTGGGCGATCTGCCAGCCGCGGGCGCCGCGCATCAGCTCCACGTAAGCGTGGAAGCGCCAGCGCTCAAAGGGTACATCCTCGTACAGCTGCGGACGCAGCCAGACCGCCTTGCCCTTGCCCTCGACGAGGGGGCGCAGGTCGGTGTGCAAGGGCGCCGGGTAGAGGGGCTCTGTTTCCGGGTCGTAGATGTCGTAGAAGGGCGCCTTCTCGAACTCCAGGCGGTTCCAGTAACCGCCGTGACCGACCATGACCGGCTTGCCCGTCGCCCGGCGCAGGTGGTCGGCGTCCGCCTTCAGCTTGGCCAGCTGCGCCGGCGTCATGGGGGAGAACCAGCCGAACGCCTCCTCCGGCCCCGGCGAAACGGAGACGACCATCGGCGCGCTCTTGATGAACTTCAGATAGTCCTCCGGCCACGGCTTGCCCGGCATCGGTGGCGGGACGAAGAGCGTCGAGGCGTAGAGGCCTTCCTTCCAGCGCGCCTCAAGAGCGTCCTGCTTGACGAGCATGGCTCCCTCGACGTAGCGCAGGCAGTTGAGGTCCCACAGCTTCCGCTCCGCGAGGTTGCCGCCGTGGCGATCGTAGAGACTCCACGGCTTGAGGTTGTGCAGGTCGTGATACTTGCCCGAGTCGGCGGGCCCGTCGTAGACAGGGTTGTGTCCGTAGGCGACGCCCCACGGCATCCACGGTTTGTCGTTGACAAGGACTGCGCCATCCTTGTCGACCTTCACCGACCGGATGGGCGGCGGCGGACCGTCGTGGGTGAGGCGGCAGAACGGCGCCGACTCGACGCTTGCGACCGCCTTACCATTCTGGTCGATGGCCGTCGCCCGCACCAGCCAGTTACGCTGTGGGTCACCGAACGGTTGCAACGGGAGGAACGACACGTCGAGGTCGGTCAGCAGCAAATTGAGGAAGTCCTCGCGCAGACCATCGGGGATGCGGCCGCGGCGAGCGGCAATGTCTGCCGGGGTCGCGGGGATAGCGAAGCTCTTCAGGACCTGTCCCGTGCCGCGGCGGGCGACGTCAAGTTTCACCGCCTTCAACCGGGCCATCTCGGCGTTCGACAGGCCGAGGTTGATGCGCACGAACTGTTTCTGCTCCGGCTGCAGGTAGAGGGCGCCCAGCTCGAGGTCGATCGGCACCGTCCAGGTCGCGAACCACTGCGGACTCTCGGCGATCCCCTTGCCGGAGTCGTCGAATAGTTTCAGGTTGCCGCGATACTCGCTGTACGCCGGGCAGAGTTCGTCAAGGCTGTACGGTAGCCGCACCTTGCCGCGCCCTCCTTTCGGCACGTTCACGGCGGCGCTGGTGAAGCGCGACGTCTTCCCTGCCGGCGACGTCCACTCCCACTCCAGCTTGAAGCTGCCGGCCCGCTGCGGACTGACGAGGTCCGCCGTCAGCTCGTTACGGCCGAGCAGGCGTTCGCCGAGGTCGAGGCGCTCGAGGTGCGGGCCGGGCTCGCCGCCGGCCACCGCCGGCAGCCGTACCCCGCGGCCCTTCAACTCGGCGGCGAAGCTCTCGGGCTCGTACAGGCAGACGTCGTCCCACCAAACGGTGCCGGTGACGTTCTGCTGCGGGATGTGGCCGGTGTCATCAAGCGTGTAGCCGTTCATGCCGCGCGCACACAGCTTCAGCCGCAACTGCTTGACGGGCGCCGCGGGACGAAAGACCTGGCGGATCTGCCGCCAGTCGTTGGTGCCGATCGACAGCGGTCGCTTGTGGAGGAAGTTGAAGCCGTCGAGGCGTCGGCCCTGCTCGTCCTCCGCGTCGAGCTGGATCATGCAGACGCTGTCCGTCCTGATCCAGGCGGTCGCCTCGATCAGGCGCGGCTCCTGCTGGTTGAGCGTGACGGGGTCGCTGCTGACGCACTTCTCGTCCCCGGTGGCGAGGACCATCTTCAGGCTGTGGGCGCCGGAGTGGAGGACAAGAGCGTCGGCCAGGACAGGGCCACGGTTGTCGGAGTTGCTGTTGTGCCAGGTGTTGAAGATGTAGTAGATGCCGGGCGGGAAATAGCGGTATTTCTCCGGGCGTGACCAGCCGAGCGGGTAGCCGCCGCGGTCGAGGCGCTCGAAGCCGCCGTCGGGCAGCAGGTTCGGCACGTCCGGCCCCGGCTCGGTCAGCGACGCCTCGTGCAACGCCACCTGTCCGGAGGTGCAGGCGACCTCGCAGACGACCGCCCCGGGCAGCAGAGCGCCGGCCTGCGCGAACTGTGGGTCCTTCTTGGCCGCGTCGAGCCACGTCCGTTTCGGTAGGGTGACCGCGACGGTACGGCCGGCGTAGGTCCCTTCCGGAATTGGCACGCTGGCCGAGACGACCCGCTTCTCGCCGAGCGAATCGTCGATCGGTGAAGTGGACGTCAGGGCGACCGTGATGGTGCCGGACGACCCGCTCGCGCGGGTGCCCCGGCCGACCCCCTTGCCGCTGAGGCGCACGCGCAGAGTCAGGTCGCGGACGAGGTGCAGCGGAGCCTTGCTGCGGACGAACTCGGCGAGCGGGTAGCCCCCGGCGTCGCCCCAGTCTCTGAGCACGCGCGGATTGTTGACGGTGACCCAGTTGACGACCTGCACGGCTTTCCCGCCGCCCGACAGCACGAGGCGGCGCTGCCCGTGCGGGCGGTCGCCGTCCAGCCACTCCCATGTGCCGCTGAGGCACCAGCCGTCGGGGTTGTAGTCGCGGCGATTGAAGACCTCTGTGGGGTAGTTCCAGTGATGGTTCTTCAACTCCGGCAGCAGCGTCAGCCAGTCGTCCTGGAAGTCGCCGTTGCGGAGCAGGTTGCCGCCCGGCCCTGCCGCGGGCGTCGCGCCGCCCATAAGCAGCGCGACGAGCAACGTCCCGATCCCATTCCGTCCGCGCATGGCAGTCCCCCCTTGTACTCGGTCGTGAAATGACAACGGCAGGTTGATGCTCGCCGTTGATTAGCCCGACGCGCCAGCGAGGGACACAGGTTGCCTCGCTGGCGCGTCGGGCTAAGCAGACGCGGGGCGAGTCACGCCTGTTGCAGCTCGTGCAGGTTCTGTTCAATCGCCTGGATCTGCTTCTCCACCTCGGCGACGCGGTCGCGCAGTTCCTGCACTACCTCCGCCGGCGCCTTGTTGATGAAGTTCATGTTGTCGAGCTTCGCCCGCGCCCCTTGCAGGAACTTGCGCTTCTCCTCGAGCTGTCTCTCGAGGCGAGCGATCTCCGCTGGCACGTCGATCAGGCCGGCCAGCGACACGTACGCCTCGAAGTCGGGGTGGACGTGCGTCGCGGCCTGCGACGGCTTCGCCACAGCTGGGCCGATCTCCAGCTGGCCGGCGCCCGCCAGCAGCGTGATGAACGGCGCCAGCTGGCGGAAGTCCTCGGCCACCGCCTCACCGCAGCGGATGAATGCATCGAGCGGAGTGCGGTTGTCGATGGTGTAGCGGTTACGCACCTCGCGCACCGCCCGCACGAGGTCCTGCAAGCGCGCGATGCGCTGTTCCATGCCAACGTCCTGCCACGCGGCGGGGAACTCCGGCCACGGGGCGATCGTCACGCTCTCCGCCGACGGCTCCGGCGCCGGCAGGCCGCGCTCGAAGGCCGCCTCGTTCAGGACCTCCCAGATCGACTCGGCCACAAACGGCATGATTGGCTGCACCAGCCGCAGGATGGCGTCGAGCACGCCCACGAGCACGCGCTGGGCCGTCGCGCGCTTGTCCGGGTCGCGCAGCCGGCCCTTGCTCATCTCGACGTACCAGTCGCAGAACTCCGACCAGGTGAAGTCATAGATGGTGCGCGCCACGTCGGCGAAGTGGTAGCCCTCCAGCTGCTCTGTCACTGCCTTCGTGGTTGCCGCCAGCCGGCTGAGAATCCAGCGATCCTCGATCGGCAGCTCCTCCACACGTAGCGCCCCCGGCGTGTAGCCGTCCAGGTTGAGCAGAAGGAAGCGGGCGGCGTTCCACAGCTTGTTGGCGAAATTGCGGCCGACCTCGAATTTCTCCGAAGCCTGCTTGGCTGTCGGCAATTCCGAATCCTCGGCGGGCCAGGGACCGCCAGGACGGAAAGCCTTTTTGCACTCCGGGCACGTCACCTTGCGCGTCCGCATGTACATGTGCTCGCGTTTCACCGGCACTAGCGCGTCACAGTGCGGACACACGTTGGAGACCGTCATGCGGCTGTCCTGTGTCTCCGTCGCCATGTGTACCATGCCGAAGCGCAGGGCGTCCGTGCCATAGCGGTCAATGATGTCGAGCGGGTCGATGCCGTTGCCCTTCGTCTTCGACATGGTCTCCCCGAAGCCGTCGAGGATCTTCGGGTGGATGTAGACGTGGCGGAACGGGACGTCGCCCACGTTGTATAGGCCCGTCATCACCATGCGCGCCACCCAGAGCGTGATGATGTCGCGGCTGGTCACCAGCACGCTGGTCGGGTAGTAGTAGCGCAGCTCGGCGGTCGGCTCGGGCCAGCCGAGCGTCGAGTGCGGCCACAGGGCGGAACTGAACCACGTGTCGAGCACGTCGGGGTCCTGCTCCAGCGGATATTTCGGACCGAGCACGTCGGCTGGCAGGTCTTCGAGAGCACACACCAGCCACTGCCCGTTCTCCTCGTCGAGGCGCCAGCACACGTCGTCGCGGCCGGCGAAGGCGCGCTTCAACTCGGCCTCGGGGCAGTGGACGTACCAGATGGGGATGCGGTGTCCCCACCACAGCTGGCGGCTGATGCACCAGTCACGCTTCTCGCCGAGCCAGTCGAGGTACGTCTTGGCGTAGCGATCAGGGAAGAACTTCACCCGCCCCGACGTGACAGCATCCATCGCCGTCTGCGCCAGACCCGGTTTCCCCTCGTCGCGGTCGCCCATCTTCACGAACCACTGGTCCGATAGGTACGGTTCGATCGGCGTCTTGCTGCGATCACTGTGGGCGATGTCGATGTCACGGTCCTCGCGGCCCTCGAACAGGCCGAGCTTTTCCATGTCCTCGGTCACGCGCTGCCGGGCCGCGAAGCGGTCCATACCCGCGTACGGCCCGCCGTTGTCGTTGATCGTGCCGTCCGGGTTGAGGATGTTGATCATCGGCAGCTTGTGCCGCACGCCGCAGGCGTAGTCGTTGTGGTCGTGGGCGGGCGTCACTTTCACGCAGCCGGTGCCGAGACTCGGGTCGACCAGCAGACCGTCGGCAATGATCGGGATGTCGCGGTTCACCAGCGGGATGGTCACCGTCTTGCCGATCAGGTGCTGATAGCGCGCGTCGCTCGGGTGGACCGCCACGGCGGTGTCGCCCAACATCGTCTCGGGCCGCGTCGTCGAAAAACGAATGAACTCGTTTGTTCCCTTCACCGGATACTTGAAGGTCCAGAAGCCGCCCTTCACCGTCTCGTGAAACGTCTCGTCATCGGCCACCGAGGTCTGGAGTTGCGTGTCCCAGTTCACCAGCCGCTTGCCGCGGAAGATGTAGCCATCCTTGAACATCTTGAAGAAGGTCACGCGCACCGCTCGGGCACACACCTCGTCGAGGGTGAAGCGCGTGCGGGCCCAGTCGCAGGAGCAGCCGAGTTGCTTGAGCTGGTTGAGGATGCGGGCCTCGTACTGTTCCTTCCACTGCCAGATGCGGCGCACCAGTTCGTCGCGGCCGAGATCGTGGCGTGTCTTCTTCTCCTCGTCGCGGAGGCGCCGCTCCACCACGGCCTGTGTGGCGATACCGGCGTGATCCGTGCCGGGCAACCACAGGGTGTTGTCGCCCCTGGCGCGATGCCAGCGAGTCAGGACGTCCTGGAGGGTATTGTTGAGGGCGTGGCCCATGTGCAGGGCGCCGGTGACGTTGGGAGGGGGAATGACGATCGAGAACATCTCGCGGGAAGGGTCGGGCCGACTGTGGAAGTAGCCCTTGTCGTCCCAGAACGCCAGCCAGCGTCGCTGGGCCTCGTGCGGATCGTACTGTTTGGGTAGCTCGCTCGTCATATCCAACACTTCCTGTCCAGAATGTGAACACCGGATGGGGACACAGGTTCCTCTTGGTACTCTCGGCGCCTAGAGCGGTTCGCGGCCGGGTCGCACACTAACCCGAAGCGTCAGCGAGGGACCGGCCCTCGCTGACGCTTCGGGTTAGTGTGCAACGCAAGTGTGAACCGCTCTAATCAATCGGACACATCGCCAAGCGATACGGTTCATCGCCACTGGTTCAGAATCACCACCGCGTTCGCCGGATCGTAGCTGGCCCGCTCGAGCTTCCCGAGCGCACCAACGATGTGTTTCGGCTTCATGTCGCGGGTTGGATCGTTGTCGTACCGGACCATCAGAATCCCCTGATGCATCCCGCCCGACGTTTGCACCAGCCGATGAAGATTCCAGAAGTCCCGACGATCGCGGGTGAGAAGGACGAACTGTTCCCGGATCGCGTACTCCAGGTGGAGGATGTCCGTTTCTCCTACCAGGCCGGCGTCGGCCGGGCGAACGACGGTGTGACCGGCCTTGACAAGCAGGGCGGCGAGGGTCTTGTCCGCGAAGTTATCATCGAGGTAAATCTTCATGACTCGGGCTTGTAATCCGGAGGTACGAGGGGTGGCTTGTCGAGACCAAGGGCCCGGATCTCCTCCTCTTCTCGGTCCCGTTCCTGACGGAGGAAATCCTCGTTGTGGATGCAGTAATCGACGGCTTCCAGGACGGCCTCCAGCGGCACGTCGAAATCCTCAGCCACCTGCTCCGGCGTCCGCGGTTCGAGCCCGACCGTCTCTCGGTAGAGAACCTCGGCCCGGATGCGCCGCCCTTTGATGAAGAGTTGTCGGTAGTTGGAGCAAGGCCGTGGCTCCAGGAAGCGATATTGTTTAGTTTCGGACATAACAATCCCTCCCGTTGGGTGTCCTCTGTCACCACTTCGCCGCGCCGTCGTAGCGGCCGAACACGTCCGCCAGGGCGCTCATGATCTCGCCGACGGTGCAGCGCGCGCGGGCCGCCTCGATCAGCACCGGCATCAGGTTTTCCGTTGTCGCTGCGGTCTTCCTGACGCGGTCGAGCATGCCACGCACGGCAGAGTTGTCGCGTCGCGCTTTCAGACCGCGCAGTCTTTCGAGCTGTTCGCGCTCCGGCTTGTCGTCGATGACCAGCGTCTCCAGCGGCTTCTCGTCGGGCTCCTGGAAGGCGTTGACGCCGACGATCAGCTTGCGGCGGGCGTCGACCTCGCGCTGATAGACAAAGGCGGCATCGGCGATCTCGCGGCGGAAGAAACCGGCCTCGATCGCTGCCAGCATGCCGCCCAGCCCCTCGATGCGGTCGAAGTAGGCGCGAGCCTGCTGCTGCATTTGTTTCGTCAGTGCCTCGACGAAGTAGCTGCCGCCAAGAGGGTCAACCGTGTTGGTCACGCCCGTCTCGCAGGCCAGCACTTGCTGTGTCCGCAGCGCCAGCGTGACGGCGTGCTCCGACGGCAGAGCGAGCGTCTCGTCCATGCTGTTGGTGTGCAGGCTCTGACAACCCCCGAGCACCGCCGCCAGCGCCTGGTAGGCGACCCGGATCAGGTTGATCTCGGGTTGCTTGTCCTGCAGCGAGCAGCCGGCCGTCTGGGCGTGGAAACGCAACTTCCACGACGCCTCCTTGCGAGCCCCGTACTTGTTGCGCAGGACCTCCGCCCACAGGACGCGCGCCGCTCGGTACTTGGCGATCTCCTCGAAGATGTCGTTGTGAGCGTTGAAAAAGAAACTCAGACGAGGGGCAAAGGCGTCGATGTCGAGACCACGTGCCACGCAGACGTCGACATAGTGGAAGCCGTCGGCCAGGGTGAAGGCCAGCTCCTGCAAGGCGGTCGAGCCCGCCTCGCGGATGTGGTAGCCGCTGATCGATACTGTGTTCCACTGCGGCACCTGATGTGCGCAGAACTCGATGACGTCGGCGACCAGACGCACGTGCGGCTCGGGCGGGAAGACGAACTCGTTCTGCGCGTGGAACTCCTTGAGGATGTCGTTCTGGATGGTGCCACGCAGCTTGCGCCAGTCGACGCCCTGGTCCTGGGCATTGGCGAGGAAGAACGCCATGATCACGATCGCCGGGGCATTGATCGTCATCGACACCGAGACGTCGGCGAGGTTGATGCCGTCGTAGAGTTCGTGGACGTCGTCGAGACTGGCGACGGCGACGCCGAGGCGGCCGACCTCGCCAAGCGAGCGCGGGTCGTCGCTGTCCAGGCCCATCAGCGTCGGCAGGTCGAAGGCGGTGCTGAGGCCGTTCTGTCCTTTTTCGAGCAGGAACTTGAAGCG